>CAIYZV010000081.1 GCA_903930765.1 uncultured Pirellula sp. | reverse complement strand
TGGATTCCATTACCCTTGGATTCCATTACCCTTGGATTCCATTACCCTTGGATTCCATTACCCTTGGATTCCATTACCCTTGGATTCTAAAGTGAAGTGGCTGTGCTCGCCTGATCCCTCAATTCTCTCTCCCACTTGTTTCCTTCCGATATCCTTCGAGGACTCCCGCTATGAGCCAACCTACTGTGAGCCAACTTTCTGTTTTTCGATCGCACACGGTCCCTCGCCGATCCTTTATCCGTAGTACATCAGCGCTGGCCGTCGGCACCTTCGCCATGCCCGCCGTTGTGCGAGCGAGCGTGCTCGCGCAAGAGCTCCATGTAGCCGTGGTAGGAGTCAATGGGATGGGATGGTCGGATCTATCGAGCGTCGGCTCTCACAAGAAGGTGAAGTTTGTTGGGTTCTGTGACATCGATTCGAATCGGTTTGATCAAGCGGACAAAGGGTTCCCAGGCGTACCGCACTTTGCGGATTATCGAGAGATGCTGAGCAAACTCGGGAGTGGTGTCGATGCGGTTATTGTCTCAACACCGGATCACATGCATGCTCCAGCCGCCATGATGGCGATGGAAATGGGCAAGCATGTGTACTGCCAAAAACCTTTAACCCATACCGTTTGGGAAGCTCGGCAGATGCGGCTCCTTGCCGAACGCAAGAATTTGACGACGCAAATGGGGAACCAAATCCATTCCGCAAAAGAGTATCGACTCGGCGTTCGTTTGATTCACGACGGAGCGATTGGCAAGATCAAAGAAGCTCATTCCTGGGTGGGGGTCCAAGGCCGACAGTACTGCAATCGAACGGATCGACCAGCCGCTGCGGATGTACCTGCAAACGTGAATTGGGATCTTTGGCTCGGTGCTGCGCAAGAGCGTCCATTCGCTCCTGACGTTTACCACCCCTTCAAATGGCGGGATTGGCAAGATTTTGGATCGGGGGCTCTTGGAGATTTTGGTTGCCATATCCTCGACCCTGTCTTCGGCGCTGTAAAGTTGACCGCGCCTACTAGCATCATCGCACAGAACGATGGAACCACGAACGAGGTTTGGCCTGGTCCCGAGACGATCACTTATACTTTTCCTGGAACGGAATACACCGCCGGCAATGAGCTTCGCGTCATTTGGCGCGACGGCGGACTCAAGCCACCGCGTGAGCTCGCCCAACTCCCCGAGGGGGTGGAACTGCCCGGCGCAGGTTCCTTGTTCATCGGCGAAGGTGGCACCATGGTGCTTCCGCACGTTGGAATGCCAGTCCTCTATCCGAAAGATAAATTTGCGACGCGAACTCAACCAGAAGTCCAAGGGACGAATCATTGGCATGACTGGGTAGACGCTGTGATCGAAGGCAAAAAGACGAGCGATGGCTTCGAGGTTGCTGGTCCTCTCACTGAAACCGTGCAACTCGGGAACATCGCTTCTCGCATGCCAGGAAAGATTCTTCAGTGGAGTGCGAAGGAATTGAAGTTCTCGAACGAGCCGAGCGCTAACGCGATGCTCACCAAAACCTATCGCAAGGGGTTTGAAGTCAAAGCGGTGAACTGAGCCTATCGCCTTTGGCTTCTCGTTTTCGATCGTTACTTTTTCAAAACTCAACGCCATTCGTGGCAATCAATGAATCAACAATGACACCACAGCAAAAAGCGGAATCGCTAGGGATTCAATTTACCAAGCAGCAGCCTGGGTATTTAGCGATGGTCGTGCGCACCGGGAATCTTCTGATGACCTCGGGGCACGTTAGCGACATGAAAGGAAAGCTTGGTGCAGGCCTCACGGTCGATCAAGGCAAACAAGCTGCGAGAGAATGCGCTGAGAAGATTCTAAACTCAATTTGGAACTTCCATGGTACGTTGGATGGACTTCGTGTCCTCAAGCTCCTAGGTTGCGTTAACTCGACCCTGGAGTTTCATGAGCAGCATTTGGTGGTGAATGGATGCAGTGATTTGCTCCATGAAATCTACGGAAAGACCACCAACGGCTTTCATGCCCGCAGCGCGCTGGGCTTTGCACAGATACCTACTGGATCTGCGGTCGAGGTCGAAGCGATCTTCGAGGTCCTGTAGATCTTCGAGGTCCTGTAGATACGTCGCTTGTTGGGATCGCGACGAAGCAAAAACTAACGTCGACGTTTTTTCTTGCCTTCGGGTTTTCCCTTGGACTTGAACTTGCCGTCGCCCGCTTTCTTGCGGCTTTTCCACGCGAGGGGCTCGGCATGGTGAGTCACTTTTTCCAATCGGAACAGCAACTGCCGCCTCGCCAAGTTCACGCTTTCAATACGGACGATGAGTTCGTCTCCTAAGCGGAAGCGATTTCCTGTGCGGTAGCCTTCGAGTGTATGGGTATCCCGATCGAATCGATATCTGTCTTGTGGTAATCGTTCTGTTGGTATCAATCCGTCAACGGGTATTTCGACGCCGCGGACGGTCAAGCCATTGGCTCGGACGCCAGAGACGATGCCTGTAAGCATTTCACCGATTTTCTTTTCGAGGAAATGCAGCAGTTTGACCCGCACCAATTCTCGCTCGGCATTCTCTGCGGTTTGCTCGGTGTTGCTGCACTGCTGTCCGATCGTTTCTAAGACTTCGCTGTTCTCTTTCGCATTTTTCCCTTCGATCAGTTTTTCAACGATGCGATGAACGACGAGATCCGGATAACGTCGGATAGGGCTCGTGAAGTGGCAGTAGTGAGACATGTTGAGGGCATAATGCCGCTCGAACGCGCATTGGTAAACCGCCTTGGACATGCTTTTTAGAATCGCATAGTTGACTGCATATTCGGTGGTTTTTCCTTTGACAGAATCGACAACACGCTGGATTTCAAAGCGATCTTGCATATCCTCTGCAGGGATGCCAAGGGCGCGAACAAACTCGGTCAGTCGCCGAACCTTCATGCGATCGGGAGGCGCATGAGCTCGTCTCAAGAATGGAAGCTGGAGAGAGTCGAGCCAACTCGCGACCGCTTGGTTGGCGGCTAGCATGAACTCTTCGATGATCTGGTGGCTCTCTGTGTATTCCACCACATGAGCTCCTTTGACCTTGCCGCTGCGGTCCAAGTCGATTTTGACTTCGGGCAAGGTGAGTTCGACTGAGCCATTCCGCTTTCGGATAGCTCTGAGAAGCATCGCCAAGGCATGCATGTCCGCCACTAATTGGAAAATTGACGGAGTTAACCGTTCTCTCCACGGTTCTCGATCCTCTAGGTACTGGTCAATTTGTTCATAGTTGAATCGATGGGCATTCTGGATAACACTGTTGAAAACAGTCGTATGGACCAAGACGCCATCGGGCGTGTATTCCATGAAAACAGTTTTTGCCAATCGTTTTCGATCAGGTTGCAGTGAGGCTAGGTGGTTGCTGATCGTTTCCGGCAACATCGGAATGACGCGATCCGGCAAGTAAACACTATTGCCCCGCGATTTGGCTTCCTCATCGAGTGGACTACCTTCGGGAACAAAGAACGAGACATCCGCGATGTGGACTTGGAGTTCCCAATTTCCTTTTTCATTCCTGCAAAGGGAAATTGCGTCATCGAAGTCGCGAGCGTCAACAGGGTCAATCGTCAATGTCGGGACGGCAGTAAGGTCTTTTCTCCCCTCTGGAATCGTATTTTCATCGAAACGATCCGCATGGGTTCGTGCATCCTCCAGTACGGACTCGGGGAATTCTTCCGGGAGTCCGAATTGATAGATGACCGCCATCGTATCGACAGCGGGATTCTTGATGCTGCCGAGAACTTTCAGAATAACCGCTTCACCAGGTTGGAACTCATCCGGAAAATGCACCAGTTCGACGATAACTTTATCGTTGCTCTCCAGGGGCAGTCCTCGGATATCTCCAACGCTGACGGGGTGTTCCAATTTTGCTCCATCGAGCCATACAAAGGATTTTTCATCCTCGATTTGAAAAGTGCCGGTAAACTGCCGCCGCTTCCTCGATACGATTTCCGTAATCTCACCCTCGAGTCGGCCTTGACGATCCGGCTTTTTTAGCTGAACTCGGACGGAGTCTCCGTCCATCGTGTTCTTCTTAGCCCATTCAGGGATGAAGATATCCGGGAGTACGACGCCGGTTCCGCGAGGAATCTCGACAAAACCAAAAGTTCCAGACGGGGATGACCTAAAGATGCCAACGACTTCTTTTGGAAGTTGAATTAACGACGAAGGCTTGTTATTCTCCACGCGATATTCCAAGCCTGTCTCGTCATCAGGACTTGGTTCTCCACGGGCCATATCCGAGGGATCGGTAGATGGAGTATCAGCAGTTTCTGGAGCGAGGTCAGAGGATGTGCGTTCGCTGTTTGCGGAGAAACGTTCTCTTTTTTGCTTCTGTTTCTTTGTGGGTATCGCTGCGGGCGTCCCTGGTTTATTGATGATATGGTTCGCGCCGAACAACAAACGACCTTGCTGGACCAACTTCCGGATCGCGCGGCGCAGTTCCCGATAGTCCTCGTCGGGCAATTCCAATTGCTTGAGGATCATGCGAGGTTTGCAGGGGCGATATTCTGCAGCGTAGACGAGAGTGAGGATCCGATCGGAAAGGGAGGGTGTATTCATACCTATTAGGATACTCCATCGGTATGCAATTCGTTAATCGTACTGGCTCAATCCTGGAAAGAATCCTGGACTGCTATTTGAGTTGATGCCCACCTTCTCGCTCGAAAACTCCTAAGTTGGCTTCGGGGGTTCCATCGAGCGATTTCAGGTACGCAACCAAATCTCTCAGTTCCCGCCTGTTGAGGTACTTCACCAAATCGGCTGGCATTGAGGAAAGTCCGTCGCGACGACCTTCGATGGTGTCCACTGGAATTGTTATCAATGCGCCTTGTGCGTCGAGCAAAATAAGGTTTTCGGAGTCTTCTTTCTTAAGGATTCCAGAGAAGATTTCCCCTTCCTCATCTTGGACAATCATGGTCTTGAATCCGTCTGCGATGGTTGCATTGGGAGCAACGATGGCTTCGAGTAAATACTCGGTTCCCTTTTTTATTCCGATCTCAGAGAGATTTGGACCCACTTCTCCCCCAGTCCTTCCAACTTTATGGCATCGAACGCAGGACAAGGAGGATTTGGTAAAGAATAGGAGCCGTCCAGCATCGACGTTTCCGCCTTCTAGGCAGTCGTCGAAGTAAGCGACAGGCTTTTCCTGCTTCAGCAATGCGAGCTTCTCTGCGCGTGTGTTCCACGCAGCCCGCAACGATTCAGGGATGCATTTGTCAAAGGTTTCGAATGCCTCCAGTCGGCAATCCGTAGGTATTAAGCCATCAGAGAATTGTTTCCATGCGTTTATCAGGAGTTGATCTCTTGCCGGTGATGGTGGGAGTGATGGTATGGAATCCCAAGCAGCTTGGCGTTCTGTGGACTCGTTCGAATCAAGAACCTTTTCGATCTGTGCGAGCGCTTTGTCCGGAGATAGTTGAACGGCGGCACGTAAGGCTGCGATACGAACGTTGACCGACGGGTCTGCGAGGACCGTTTCGATCCGTGCGCGAACTTTGTCGGGTTCGATCGCGGCTAGCGCAGTTAATGCTGCTGCTCGCCTACTCTGTGGGTTCGATGGATCATTGAAGCTTGCTTCAACCAGTTTGCCGATGCCATCGATACCGTACTTGGCACCAACCTCTAGGAATTTGTCCCGAATCGAAGCTGGGGTCGCTGCGAGTGCCTCCAGGTTGTTACGCAGAGCCTCGATCGCTCCCTTGGTATCGCGTGCGTCTAACGGTAAGAAACGATTCATGACGCGGTCGTTTTGGCCAGGTTCACCCCAGTTTGAAAGCATTTCCAAGGCCTCTACGCGATACTTTGGATCGCAATCCGACGAGGCTGCAAACTCGGCTAAACGCAGTGCATGGCTCGTTTGTCCAAGCCGGAAATTGGCATTGAGTACGCGCCGGACGATCGCATCATCGTTTGCAACACCGACAATTTTTTCCGCGAGAGAAGGGAGCAGCCCATGGAGTTGTGGTTGATCGTGAATGGCTCGAACCACTTCACGCACCACGATCATCGACGCGTCGTTAAGAAAAGCGGCGAGCCCTGGGTCTTTCTTTTTCCTCAATGCAACCACCGCGGCCAGTCGCACCGAAGGACTTTGGTTTTGCGATAATGCGATTACGAGTCGCGTTGTTGGGATTCCTCGCAATGCCATGATGGTTGCATGTCGCAATATTGGGTCGCGATCCTGATTTGCTTCGATCAGTTTCAAAATTTGAGGCAGCAACGAATCGTCTTGGATCGACTCGGATGCCATGCATGCAGCAAATTGAATAACAGGTGATGAGGCCTGCAGACCGCGCCGCACTGCTTCGATTGCCTGTGCGCGGACCGTCGCCTCAGAACTGTAGCGAACGCTTTCTCCAAGTGTTTCCATTGCGCGTGCGGCTAAACGCTCATCCGCGTCACCAGAAAGTTCGACCAGTTTTTCTGCCGCGAGTAAGTCTAGTTTCTTAATCTGACGAGCCCGTTGGCCCAGGCCCCAAACGCCGTGAAGCCTATATGCCGGATCGAGCCCAACGCGGCTGGCTACACGCAGGAAAGGTCCGTCCTCGTTGCGAGCTACCAATTCCCATTGAGATTCTTGTCGAACTCGACGGTCTGGGTGAACCAAGTAATTCTCCAGTTCCTCGACAGATTTGTTTTGCATTCCCTCGCCTAGGATTCGCTTTGTTTCTTGGACAATCCAATCCTTCGAACTCTGGGGATCGAAAAAACGGTACACGCGTCCCTTGTTCTCGCCATTCCAACCATTCACCCAATCGGTGACGACCATCGCGCCGTCCGGAGCGAAATCGACGTCGGTCGCAAGGATACTCCAGAGGAACTCTTCGTTAGCTACTACCTTAAAACTCGCACCATCAGGTTCCATCCGAATCATACGGATCCCGCTGTTGGAGGCTTGTCCGCGAAAATCGGCCAAGAAAAACGTATTGCGATAGGATTCGTCGAGTCCAGTACCTGGATAGCACACGAGTCCAGATGGACCATCGCTCAAGTTCGTAATCGGCGGGACGGTATATGCTGGTGACTCTTGATCGTAGGGGTACCAAATATGCTCCCGATTGAAAGGGCCTCGGTCGGGGATGTACTGATACATCATGCGCCAACCAGTGTCACCACCGCGAACGACGTGGACCCATCGCGCTCGATCCCCGGAGTCGGAGTTGTTGTCCCCAGTAAAAAGATTCCCAAAATCATCGAAGGCCAACTCTTGGGGATTTCGAAGCCCCATCGCAATTACTTCGAGATTGCTCCCATCGGGATCGCACCGGAACACCGCACCGCTTTCTGGATCCGAAAGAAGTCCATCCGGGGTTTGGACGTGATAGCCTCGGTCTCCGATAGAAAAATAAAGACGCCCATCTGGTCCGTTCACCAATCCGTGCATGTCGTGGCCGCGAAAGGCCACCCGAACCCCGAAACCATTCGCCAACGACACCCGTTCATCAGAAACACCATCGCCATCGCGATCGATCAACTCCCAAAGGTTTGGTATGTTCGTGTAGTAAACCTTTCCACCTCGCACCAACACTCCTGCGCCTGTTCCATCTTCAAGTGCATTGAACCCTGACGCAAAAACCTTTGATTCATCCGCGACGTTGTCGCCATCGGTGTCCAGCAGTAGTCGAATGATGTCGTCCTTGCTCTCATAATCTTTGAGTTGCTCCCCGAGCAGACGTCGGTGGAAAGCGATGCGATCTTCGACCGTCATGGCGGACAAGTCCGCTTGGAGCCAGACAGCATCGTGCGAACGATTATCCGTGACACCGATGCCTTGACGGTACGACTCGCAAATAAAAACTCGTCCTTTGCCGTCGATGGTGAATGCGACAGGATTCCCAGTCATCGGCTCTGCAGCAAAAAGTTCACAGAGCCATCCTTCGGGTTTCTTGAACCCTTTGATGGCGTTGGACGCTTCGCCGGACGCTTCCGCCAAAATGGGGACTTCCGCAACCGGGTTGTCGCGTTGAGTGGTTTGGCCGTTATCCTTTCCAGAAGTCGAGGATTGCGCGAGGCAATCCGTTGCAGGATACGCAATCATCCCCATGGTTGCGGTGACGATAACCAACCAGAATCTCGATTTGAAACGCATGGTCCGAAGTGAATTAGCTGAAGAAATGAACTGTCTGGAGGGTGCTCATGATATCGGTTTTCTTAAAATCGTTAAGGGAATTTTTCGGAGGGCGGTGAACTGAAGCCGGCGAAATGTTGCAAGATATTCACGAAGGATTCAACAAAAAAACTTCATCGATTTGGTAGGAATCATTACAACCTGGATTCTAGACGCCTGAAGTCTTGCGGAACGCGTCCATCCAAATGTCTTGGTTAACCGGGATGTGCGTGATCGCTTCCGCGACGTGAAACAACCATTTCGAAACTCAATAGATGTTTGACATCCACATAGCTTCATCATGACTGAAAAGCGAATTCACCGTCGAACGTTTCATGCTGGTTCTCTCAGCGCCGCTTTGATCGCCAATCCGTTAGCTCGGGCGGCGCATGCGACATGGGTGGATGCTCCGAAACAGCTTTACGGAATCATGGCAGGAGAGGTTACATCGAACTCCGCCGTTATTTGGGGGCGTTCTGACTGTGAATCGCAAATGGAGGTGGAGTGGGATACCGCAGAGTCCTTCTCAAACCCCAGACGCGTTATATTTCCTCCCGTAAATGCCCTGAGTGATTTCACCTCCCATGGAGTCCTGCAAGGATTACCGAGTGGGGCTGATGTTTTCTATCGCGTTGCGTTCCGCGGCAGGGACGGCGCTGGAAATACCGTCAGTGATTCGATTGCAGGGCGTTTGAAGCTCGCCTCGGAAACCGAGGGCGATCTCTTTTTCGCTTGGTCGGGAGATACGGCGGGTCAAGGATTCGGGATCAATCTGGAGTGGGGGGGAATGAGGATTTACTCTGCCATCGAGCGGATTGCACCTCAATTCTTTATCCACTCTGGAGACATGATTTATGCGGACAACCCGATTGCCGCAGAGATGAAACT
Organism: uncultured Pirellula sp.; assembly: GCA_903930765.1. GTDB lineage: Bacteria > Planctomycetota > Planctomycetia > Pirellulales > Pirellulaceae > JBKCUI01. The sequence continues at coordinate 26,749 of CAIYZV010000081.1, read as the reverse complement.
GACGGATGGAACGATTTGGAAAAACGTCGTGACTTCTGCCAAGTCGCATGCAGCTTCGACGCTCGACGATTTTCGAGGAAACTATCAATACAACCTGATGGATAAACCGATGCAATCGTTCCATCGCAATGTTCCACTCTATGTCGCGTGGGATGACCATGAGACAACGAACAATTGGTATCCACAGCAAATGCTTCGCAAGCGTCGTGATGCGGCCGTATACGATGCTTTGGAGTACGGTTCTCAGTTAGCGAATCGTGCCACGCAAGCGTTTTTTGAATACACGCCGATCCTGCCGTCTGCTTCCGGGGAACTAAGGATTTATCGCCAGGTATCGAGAGGTCCATCGCTTGACCTTTTCTTCCTGGATATGAGAACATACCGAGGGCCCAACTCGTCCAACAATCAGTCGGACCTGCGGGCTGATTCCGCGATCCTAGGCGCTGAGCAGTTGGCTTGGTTGAAACGCTCGTTGGCTGCAAGTCGCGCAACATGGAAGGTTATATGCAGCGACATGCCTCTTGGGATTATCGTTGGAGACAACATGGAGGGAGAGGCGTATTACGAAGCTGTCTCCAATCGCGATCCGGGGATTCCATCGGGCCGTGAGTTGGAGATTCAGGATTTGCTCTCATGGATGAAGGAATCGGGGGTTCGGAATACGGTTTGGATTACAGCGGATATTCACTACGCGGCAGCGCATTACTACAACCCACAGCGTGCAGCTCGCCCCAACAGCTTCCTTCCGTTCTGGGAGTTTGTCGCTGGTCCGCTTCATGCTGGTACCTTTGGTCCCAATGAACTCGATGGAACGTTCGGTCCCGAGTTGAAGTTCCAGTGGGCGCCTCACCCAGGAACGAAACTACCGCTCCCTCCATCGGCCGGGATGCAGTCGTTCGGCACGATTCGGATCGATGGAAAAACAAAAAAGATGACCGTTGAGTTTCGAGGGCTCGACGGAAACGTCCTTCCCGATGGAACCATCGAGTTAGAGCCGCAGTTGTAACGCGATGCGATCCTCAAAGACCGAGTCTACCTTGAACTCGTGCACTCCTTGAGGAGGTGGAACAAACTGCTCCATCGTTTGCCGCTGCCGCTCGAAAGAGAGATGGCACACGATCTCGCGTTGGTGAAGCCTTCGTCGCATTGGGAGTTCAACATAGCCTGCCCGACATCCTTGGTTGCCGATTTTGCAAGATCTGGGATTTCGAAACCGCGATCGCCACCCATGCCGCAGCATTTTCCTTCATGCGGAGCGATGACTTGCTCGGCACAAGCAGCAGCAACTTTCGCCATCGGATCCCCCCAACCGAATTTTTGGTTCGAGCAAACGGAGTGGATCGCGATGACTTTCTTCCGCTTGGAGATGGTCAGTGAGGGGAGAATCTGAGCGGCGAACTCTGACGAATCGAGGATGGTCATGCGCCGCAATTGCTCTTTTCGGACTTGATCGAGATCCGACAAGCTTTGTTTGAGGAACGCGGTGCACGAACCGAGATCCACGATGATAGGTCTGCGACCTCGTTCGCTCCATCGCCACATGGCATCGATCAGTTCCGATTGCTTGGCGATAGCTGCGTCCAGGAACCCCTTGGACGAAAACGCTTGACCGCAGCACAATCCAGTAGCTTCTTTCGGAATATGAACTGAAACATCCGCGCGGTCTGCGACCTCGAGAAGAGCAGCGGCAGTGCCGTGCATCATGCGCGACATGCATGCGGGCCAGTAGATATAGTCACACGTTTCCAGGGGAGCGATCAACGAGCGGTCTATGGATTCCACATCTTGGTTTAGCGAGGAATGCCACTGTGGGAATCCTGGAGCGATCATCGCGATTCCCCTGGTCATTCCACGCATGGTTTTTGAACCGACGACGGACGCGGTAGTACGTCCGAGCATCAGGGCGACGGATACCATCCGTTCAGCGGTTCCAAAGCGTTTCGCTAGCCCTGATGCGATGCGAGTTGCCGACTTGCCAACAGATTCTCGGCGGAGTTGTTTGATGAGGTCTCCCGTGTTGATGGCCACGGGGCAATCGAGGGCGCACAGTCCATCGGTAGCACACGATTGCTTGCCCGCAAACTCGTAATCGCGGTCGAGTTGTTTTGCGAGTTCTGTTTCACCCTTTGCGATCAAGCGTTGACGAGCGCGTCGCAACACGATCCGCTGACGCGGCGACAAGGTGAAATCGCGGCTGGGACAACGCGGTTCGCAGGCTCCGCATTCGACACATTTGTCGACCACATCCTCGACGATCGGTAAATCTTTAAGATTCTCCAGATGCAGTTTGGGCTTGGATGTCAAAATGACATCGGGGTTAAGGAGGCCGTCTGGATCGACAGCGCGTTTCAATCGATACATCAATGCGACGGCATCGGAGCCCCATTCGGTTTCAACGAAGGGAGCCATGTTCCGACCTGTTCCGTGTTCCGATTTGAGCGCACCGTCGAAACGGTGAACAACCAGATCGACCATGTCATCGATCAGCCGCGCATATTTATCCGTGTCCTTTTGGCTGGCCATCGGTTGCGAGATCACAAAGTGGAGGTTGCCGTCCTTTGCGTGTCCAAAAATGATCCCATTGGCATATTCGTGCTTCCGAAACATCGTTTGAAGTTCCAGGATTGCATCTGCCAGTTTGGGAAGAGGGAAGTTGATATCTTCGAGAATGGCCGCTTCACCGCGTGCGCGCATCGCGGCCACGGCGGGATACATCCCTTTTCGCAGTTTCCACAAGTTGGCTTGTTCTTTTTTATTCTGCGTGAACTCGATTGGTCGCAGCGGTCGTAGCTTGGGCTGACAAACCGTTCGAAATGCTTCGAGCTTGTTAAGTAACGCATCCTTGGTGGGGGCTTGGAACTCGAATAGCAGACCCATCATCCTTTCGTGCTCGGCGAGTTGCCGGGGGAGGTCCTCGGGTGCTCCATCGAGGTTTCGAATCGATTCTAGACTGGCACGATCCATGAACTCAACCGCGTCCGCTTGGACATCGATCAAGTCTGGAATCATGTCGCACGCCGAGTATGCGTCCGAAAAGAAACCTAGAGCTGTCGCTTTTTCAGGAAAATCAGGAAGCGTCCTGAGGACTGCTTGGCTGATGAACGCCAACGTGCCCTCGGCACCAATAAGCACATGGGCCAGTATTTGTAGTGGTTCGTCGTAGTCAACAAATGCGTTGAGCGAGTATCCAACGGTGTTTTTTTGGAGATACTTGCGTCGAATTTTGTCGAGTAGTTTTTGATTGCTGAGGATGGATTGACGGATCGCGAGCAGTTCCGAAGAGAGGTTTGGTTGTTTCTCTTTGAACCGAGTGTTTTCGTTGGGTTGCGACGTGTCCCAAATCGTGCCATCGGGCAAGATAAAACGGATCGATTCCAATGTGTGATAAGCATTGTTGGCGACGCCGCAGCACATGCCGCTCGAGTTGTTCGATAGCATGCCACCCATCATCGCAGAATTGATGCTTGAGGGGTCAGGACCGATTTTCTTTCCATAGGTTCGCAGTTGTGCGTTGACTAAGCCACCGATCGCACCGGGTTGTACTCGTACTCGCGTTCCCTCATCCAATGCCTCGATGCCTCTCCAATGACGACCGATATCGACCAACCATCCGTCGGTTACGGACTGGCCTGACAAACTGGTTCCGCCGGCGCGAAAACAAACTGGAATCCGTTTTGCCTTTGAGGCGGCAAGGATGGCTTGGACCTCCGACTCATGACGAGGTTGCAGCACAGCCTTTGGGACCAAAAGATAGGGTCCTGCATCATTGGCAAAGGCATACCGCTGCCATGCCTCGTCGAGGATGTCGGCACAAGGTCGATCAAAGTTCATGGGTGGGACAATTCTGAGCGAGGCAGAGCGGTGTGCAAGCGGGCTCGCTCATGGTGAGGAGGACGGGGGACAACGCTGGAAGCGATGGATCTATTAAAACCAGACGGGGCGGCACCTTCAAGCAGATGCAGCCCCGTTGCGTGGTAAGAGTTCAGGTATCTTTCCGTTCAACACAACCTTCGCTGCGATAAACCGGAGGGAAGACGCTTAACGATCAAAGATCTTCTTGAACGCGTACACGGTCGCGGCTCGCCCCGCCCTCGCGATGGAAGTGGTCAATGGAATCTCCTTCGGACAGACGGCAACGCAGTTCTGCGCGTTTCCGCAAGCTTGGATTCCCCCGGTTGATGTGATTGTCTCCATCCGTTCTTTTTCGAGGCTCTTCGCGACTGGGTGGGAGTTGAAGAGCATCGCTTGCGAAATGGCGTGAGCGCCGATGAACTCGGATTCGTAGGCTGCCTCTTTGCGTTTGGTGAAATCCTCATCCGATTCGCCAGGATTGCGTTGCAATTCGACCTTGTTGAATTGCGGGCATGCTTCGAGGCAACAACCACAGCTCATGCACTGGCTAAGCGGATAGTTTTGCTCTTGCGCTTCCCGGGAGATGCGAGGTCCAGCGCCCATGTCGTAGTACCCGTCGACAGGCACCCACGCTTGGACTCGCTTCAGCGAATGGAACAACCGCGAACGATCGATGACCAGATCGCGAACGACGGGGAACTTCGTCATTGGCTGCAGTTCGATCTCTTCAGGATTGTCTTCAAACAATCGATCAACCAGCGCGCTGCAGCTTTGTCGGACTCGACCGTTGATCACCATGGTGCATGATCCGCAAACTTCTTCGAGGCATCCGCAATCCCAGGCTACGGGAGTCACCGATTTGCCTTCGGACGTTTTCGCTTGAGCTGCAATCTTTTGCAGAACACTGATGACGTTCATGTCGGGCTCGTAGTCGACTTGGTGTCGTTCCCAGTAGGGGGGAAGCCCTGGACCATCCTGGCGAAGAACGCGTACATTGATCTTCGATGGTCGTCGTTTTTGATCTGCTTCTGGACCCGATGCAATCATGGGATGCCTTTCGGAGAATATTGGAACCTAAGTTTTGTTTTCGTGCTGCCGGCATCGCCTCGGGGCGAGCCAGCTTGGATGTTTGGATTTGCGTTCTTCGGATCCGGATCAGGCGGAGCCAACGAGTTCTTTTGGCGCTGATGCCTTTTCACGGGCTTTCGCTTCAGCTCGTTCTTTCCACACTTGTTCGATCACTTCTGCGCCTACCAGTCCGTAGAGACGTGGTCGGGGCGGTAGAAGTCGTGTATCGATGTCCTCGAACTTCAAGTCGGGTTCATTCCCCTTCCACGTGCATACCGAGGATTTGAGGAACTTGCGATTGTTCTCATCAAACGCATCGCACCACTGTTCCGCTTCGCGGTGGCGGGCTGTTGGGTCTGTCGAGGTCAACGAAGGCATCGAGAAGTCAGGTTTGTAGTGAGCTCCACGGCTCTCGTCTCGCATCAACGCACCCTTCAGGATGCACTCCGCGACCGGGAACATGTCCTGAAGTGCTTTGGTGAAGATCACGTTTTGGTTGGTCCAGTTTCCGGTGTCAGCCAACGAGCACCGCCGGGCTTGTTCTGCCATCTGAGTTACCTTGGAGTACGCGTCGGTCAACTGGTCGTTGTAACGAACGACCGTGGCCGAGCGGGTCATGATATCGCCCAGTTCTTGGTGAATCAGGTAGGGGTTTTCGCCACCGCTGGTGTTCGAAAGCAACTTCTTGTGACGAGCTTCCTCGACGCCGACGGCTCGCTCGAAAACGCTCTTAGGCAAGTCCGCTGATGCCTTGTTGGATTTGATCCAATTCACAATCCCAGGGCCTATGAAGAGTCCACTGAAGATGCAACTGAGAAGCGAATTCGCACCCAAACGGTTCGCGCCGTGGTACTGGTAGTCGCATTCGCCGATCGCGTAAAGGCCTGGAATGCTGGTGCATTGGTTGCGAGGTGAGCCCGGGACCAATCCACCTTCGCTGTTTGCTTCGTAGTCGACCCAAAGACCGCCCATGCTGTAGTGGACGGCTGGGAAGATCTTCATCGGCTCTTCGCGTGGATCAACCCCCTGGAACTTCTCGTAAATCTCGAGGATCCCCCCAAGCTTGCGATCGAGTTCGGCCCGGGAGATATGGGTCAAATCGAGATAAACGCACATGCGATTGGGATCGACCGAGAGTCCTTCGTTCACGCAGATGTTGAAAATCTCTCGTGTCGCGATGTCGCGAGGAACGAGGTTGCCGTATTTCGGAAAACGCTCTTCGAGGAAGTAGTAGCGTTCCGACTCAGGGATGCTCTTGGGTGGACGCGTGTCATTGGGTTTGCGTGGCACCCAAACACGACCTCCCTCGCCTCGGGCCGATTCGCTCATCAATCGCAGCTTGTCAGCGCCAGGAATTGCAGTCGGGTGAACTTGTATGAACTCGCCGTTCCCGTACTTCGCGCCCGCTTGGAAGCATCGGCTCGCCGCGCTGCCTGTGCAGAAGACCGACATGGTTGAGCGACCGTAAATAAGACCGCAGCCACCTGTCGCAACCACAACGGCGTCGGCTGGGAACGACCGAATTTGCATCGATACCATATCCTGTGCTACGGCCCCTACGCAACGACCGCCGTCATCCAAAATGGGGCCGAGGAAATCCCAAAACTCGTACTTCTTGACCAATCCCGCTGCTTCATGCCGACGAACTTGCTCGTCGAGGGCGTAGAGAAGCTGCTGTCCCGTTGTCGCACCAGCAAACGCCGTCCGCTTGTACAGAGTTCCACCAAATCGACGCCGATCGATAAAGCCTTCCGGGGTCCGATTGAATGTCACGCCGAGTCGATCCATCAAATCGATCACCTTCGGTGCCCAGTACGCCATCTCTTTGACGGGTGGCTGGTTTTGAAGGAAGTCACCACCGTAGATGGTGTCGTCAAAGTGGTTCCACTCAGAGTCCCCCTGTTGACGCGTCTGATCGTTGACGCTGTTGATACCCCCTTGCGCGCAAACGCTGTGGGAGCGCTTGACAGGGGTCAAACTCAACAGATCCACTGGAATTCCGAGCTCCGCTAACTTCATCGTCGCGGATAGACCAGCTAAACCTCCACCGACGACCAACACACGATTGCTAGCCATTTTTATTCACTTATTCCTAATGAAACGCGTTTAATTGGATTGGAGTGTGACATCCGAGCTTTTTTTCGACCGAACAACCTCTGCAGAACAACCACTCTTAGAGTCCGACTGCGTTGGCTTGTGGGATGATAGGCTCGGGACCTTTGGGATGCTCATTCATGTGTCCGTCTGTCCGTTTATGGTCGTCGGGCTGAATCATGCGACCTTGGACTCGAACATTGTACATTTGATCTTCAATTTCTTTGGCTGCGGCCGCATCGGTGCGAGTTACTGCAACGACCGACGAAAGGCCCGCGAGGCTCAGAAGGACACCGAAGGCCGTGCAAGCATAGGACGCTCGCCGCTGTGCCGCAGGAGTGATCCAGAGGCCCCAGGTTATCCCAGCCGTCCAGATGCCGTTGGCGAGGTGGAACGTGCAGGCCAAAACACCGATGACATAGAAGATCGGCCAGACAATCGAAAGGCTTCCCATGGCCTGAGCAAGGGAACTGGCGGCGTTGTAAGGACGGAACTGAGCCATACCAATCGGCTCGGCTACCGACTTGAGCCACCAGTCCGCGTGGAACCAACCATGAAGATGGAATACGTGGGTAAAGATAAACACAAAGGCAATGTAGCCCGTGATACGTTGCCACGTGTACCGGCGGTTGCTCGCGTATCGGTATCGGCCAACATTGGAGTGCCCCGAACGAGCAATCCAAATGCCAGCGACTGCGTGGAAAATGATCGGCAGAAAAATGAAGGCCCACTCCACCACCGGCAGAAATGGGATGCTATGGATCGCAAAAACGGCATTTTGGAAGACTTCCGGACCACTCGAGAGGCTGGCGTTGGTCAGCAGGTGGACGCACATGTACGCCCCTACCGGAACTAAGCCACTCAGAGAGTGGAGCCTACGAATCAAGAATTCGTTGCGTTGAAAAAAGCTTCCGGTCGGTTCCGCGCGAGGTGTTTCAGTCATTCTCAAAGATTTCTAGATCGAACCATCGTCAGGTTTTCCACACGGGTTTTCCACACGGGCTGTCCTCGGACAGGTTGGCCCTCAGCCGCCCAGTGGGGTGAAAAACTCAAAATTCCTTCTACTCAAGTACTGTAGAGGATATCTCACACTTAACTGTTTACCAAGTCTCGATTCCCCCTAGAACCCCCACAATTCACCCATCCCCTACAGTCCGAACGATCCTGAGGGTTACAGGGCGTTTGGAGGGGGGCTCCATGCCTCCCGCGAGAAGCGAATGCGGCATTTTTTCTGATTTCGTTGACACTGCCGAGTTGGCCGAACTATACTCGAGTTTCGGTGCTGCCGACGTTCAACGCTCGGCTCTCATTCCGCTTGTCAAATCACATCCCTGACCCACTGCATTCGGTTGACTCATGACACGACTCGGCCAGATTTTCACGTTGCTACTGTTGATCCTCAGCGTAGCCTTCTTCGTTGCTGCAGTAGCGGTTAATGCTGCTCACAAAGACCTCAAGTCAGAGGTTGCGGCCCTCGATAAACAGAAGAAGGAACTTGATACGACCATCGATGGGTTCAGAAAAGCCAGCGAAGTCAGCAAAAACACGCTCGCTCAAGAGCAAGTCGCTCGTCGCGTTTCTTTGGCCGCCCTGCAAACGCAACTCGACACCGAGCGCGAAAAGAACCAGCAGGCCAACACCCAACTGAATGACTTGAACTCGAAAAATACCCAAGCAACCCAGAGTTTGGCCCAGACCCTGGCCGAACTGAAGCGAATCACCAGCGAGAACGATCTGCTCAAGCAGGAGATCGACAAGATCATCACCGATCGGAATGGCCAACGCCGCACGGTGATCCGTTTGACCGACGAAATCAACGGATTGGCTAGCAAGAAGTCGGATCTCCAATCGGAGATCGATTCCCTCCGCGATCAATCGACCAAGTATCAAGCGATGGCAGAAGTTCGCGGCGCCGCACTTGCTGCTGCGGGTGTCACCGATCCTGAAGATGTTCCACCGAGCGACCTCAAGGGAGTTGTCTTGGCGGTTGGAACCGATCAAGTCGAAGTTTCCCTCGGTCGTGATGATGGTCTGCGAGAAGGCCACATGCTCGACATCTACCGGAACGGGAGCTACCTCGGCCGAATCCAAATCCGGACCGTGGCCGACGATAAATCGGTTGGGAAGATCATCCCCGCGTTCCGCAAGGGATACATCCAAGCTGGCGATAAGGTAGCTGCCAAGGTCTACTAAGGCTAGGCACGAAGTAGAGCAACCCGATCCAGAGTGAGTGTTGGGTTGCTCAAAGAGTCGAATCATTGAGCAAGAAGTAACAGTAACTCTTATTTCCGAACGCAACAGACATGACCAAGCAACCGATCTCGATCTACACGATGATGATCATCCTGGCCAATATCTTTATGTTGCTGGCATGCATTTTTATGGCCATTGAATACTTTGGCCGTTGGGATGGAACATCTTCGGCTCCTCCGCCCAAAAATGTTCAGTGGACATCTCCTGCCGATCGCTGGGTTGCGTAGGCTCGGGAATCTTCGATCGCGTGTTTCGTTCGATTGTCATCGCTAATCGATGGTCTTGAGTCTACTCGTACGCGCCGCAGCGGAACTCTTCCTCGACGGCTATTGAGGTTTTCTCGGTTCTGCGATTCTCGTTAAGCAACACGCGATCGTGAGGCTTGCGCTGTCTCTCATCGAGGTGTATCTCATCGAGGTGTATCTCATCGAGGTCTACGAAGGAGCAGCGAGTACGATGACGAGTACGAGTACCGTCCGAAGCGGACTGAGTACGAGGGAAACCAGCCCTGCGGGAACCCACTGAGGTTGTTCGATTCGAATTGTACTGCTGCTCGATCGCTACTTTGGTGGTCGCAAGGCCATGCAGTTACGCGAGAATGGGGCGGATCACCTCGCCCGCGACATCGGTTAGTCGGAAGTTCCTACCGTTGTACAAGTAGGTCAAGCGTTTGTGATCCAGCCCGAGCAAATGCAGGATCGTGGCATGGAGATCATTGAGGTGCACTCGATTCACTGCCGCTTTGAAGCCGATCTCATCGGATTCCCCGTAACTGACGCCACCGCGAACGCCGCCCCCGGCCAACCACGTTGTGAAGCAGTGGGGGTTGTGATCCCGGCCTGGCTTGTCACCCGTCTGTGCAATCGGTAATCGCCCGAACTCGCCGCACCAAATAATGAGTGTTTCATCGAGCAATCCTCGTTGCTGCAAATCGGAGAGCAACCCCGCGATCGGCTTGTCCGTCTCGTCCGCGAACTGCTGGTGGTTGCCTCGAATGTCAACGTGGCCATCCCAGGACCGCTCGTTCTCCATCCCTCCCGAATAGATTTGAACGAATCGAACTCCCTTCTCGATGAACCGGCGGGCCATCAAGCACTGGCGGGCAAAGTGATCGCATTTTGGATCGTTGATGCCATACAGTTGCTGGATTTGCTCCGGCTCTTTGGACAAATCGATCGTCTCTGGGGCTGTGCTTTGCATCCGATACGCCAATTCAAAGCTCTCGATCCGCGCCGCGAGGTCGCTCTCGGCAGCATGGGAATCCAGATGGAACTGATTCAGTTTCTTCAGTAGATCCAACTGTTGCCGCTGCGAAGCTGGATTCAAATGCGCTGGGAGCTTTAGATTGTCGATCGCGTCTCCTGTCGGCCGCAATTGGGTTCCTTGGTAGACACCCGGTAGAAAACCTGCACTCCAATTGGCAGCGTGACCCTTGGGTAGACCGCGACCTTTAGGATCGCTCATCACGACAAACGACGGTAAATCGCGGCTTTCACTTCCCAATCCATACGTCACCCACGACCCGACGCACGGGTAACCCATCCGAGCGATACCGGTATTCATGGCGAATAACGCAGGGGAGTGGTTATTGGACTCGGTATACCCCGAATGGATAAATGCCATTTTATCGACATGTTCGCCTAAGTGCGGAAAGATCGACGAAACCATCTTTCCACACTCTCCCCGGGGACGAAATTCAAAGGGTGATTTCATCAAGTTGCCGACGGAGTTTTTGAAGAATCCCGTGGTGTTCGAAAAGTTTGGATCGAACTCCTTGATCGATTTTCCGTTGGCCTTCTCCAGGTTGGGTTTGTAATCCCACGTGTCGACTTGGCTGGGTCCACCGTTTACGAAGATCCAAATCACATGCTTGGCTTTGGCCGGGAAATGAGATTCACGCGGTGCCAATGGATCGAGGGAACGTTGCCCGAGCCCATCCGCTCGCGCGGTCCCTAATCCCGATCCTTGGATCCCAAGTTCTTCGTTGAGCAAATGCATCAACGAAAGCATGCCGAATCCACAGCCGGTGCGTTTCAACCACTCGCGACGGCTTGCGAAATTCCAAGAAGGTTGCGAACTAGTGCTCATGGCTTGTTTCCTAATCGATATAGATAAACTCATTCAAGCCGAAGATTGCTTGGCAAAAATCGGCAAGGGCTGCTTCGTGGGCGTTGCCCTCGCCGAGCTGCTCACGCGATTTTTTGGATGCTTCGATAAATTGAACCGCAATCGTAGCTTCGCGTTCACTAGGTGCTCGCCCGAGAGCGTGTCGGTATGCAGCGTCGACGCTTTTCGGGGTGTCCTGCGACGTGATGTTACGAGCGAAGGCCTCTGCGTACGAGCGACCGGGCTCGCTGTTCATGAACATTAAGGCTTGAGGAGCAATCGTCGTTGATTGTCGCTGACCGATACTCACCAAGTGCTCCGGCCAATCGAATAGCATCATGGTCGAGATCAACTGACTCCGCTTGATAAAAAAGTACACGCTTCGTCGCTTCATGTTCGGATCGAGGGTGCCTGGGCCATACATCCGTTGATCCAACTGCCCTGAAACGAAAAGTATTGAATCTCGAATGGCTTCGGCCTCCAGACGTCGCGGAGATCGATGCCATAGATAACGATTCTCCGGGTCGATGGCTTCTCGAGAATCCTGAGGCGATTTGTTCCCTTGCATGTAGGTCTCGCTCGACATGATCCATTTGTGGATGGGTTTTAGCTGCCATCCCGAGTCGATCAGTTGCATCGCCAGGACGTCGAGGAGTTGAGGGTGAGTTGGGGGTTGTCCCGCGAATCCGAAATCGTTGGGTGTCGCGACGATGCCTCGTCCAAAATGGTGTTGCCACAACCGGTTGGCCATCACGCGGGCGACGAGTTCGCCGGCTCCTGTTTGCGGATTGGTGAGCCATTTGGCTAATGCCGCCCTACGATGACTGGACTGCGTATTCCCATCGGTTGATGGCTTGGCTAGGAGATCGTTGGAATGGGATGCGTGGCGAGTGAACACCTTTGGAAAACCCGGTTCGACAACGCGCACTTTCTGCTCGACGTCCCCACGCCGCAAAAGATGGGTTTCTGGATAGAAATGGGGATAGCCTCGATCGTCAGCATGATGAGGTAGGTGGGGCAATCCTTCGCTGGTCACCAAAACTTTCGCCAGCTGCAACTTGGGCCCATCGCGTTCGAGGACTGCTACATGCTGCTTGAGGGTTTGCCAAGTTTTTGAGGTGGTTTGAAACCAAGCCCTTCCGAGTTTCCAATCGTCGGATTGGCGAGATGGGGTTCCCTCGCGGGCCAGCCTATGAAGGGCCGTCATTACATCGGCGGGTGGTTCCTGCGAACCAACTTCCGGATTGGCTTGCTCGCGATCGGTAACCGAAAAACGGATTCTTCCGATAGCATGCCGAGGATTGGGATGATTGAAATCGAGAACCACTCGAAGCTTTGATTCAGAGCTTAACGCGATTGGCTCAGCAAACTCGAACACTGCAGCTTGGCTCTTTCCAATCTGGCCATCGACCGCCCAGCCGGAGACAGGGTCGGAGTCGATGGATGCAGCAACGGATAGGCTTGAGTTATTTTGCTCGTGAGTTGCTCGAGCCGATTTCAGTTCGACTTTTTGCGATGCTCCATTTGCATCGATCCGTTCCACCGAAATATTGCCGAGCGCAAAATTCCCGTTGTCCGCTCTTCCGGGGCCTTGATGCGGTAAACTCGGGTCGCTCAGCGCTTCAACGCGAAGGCTCTTAGCTGTGGTTTGGAATGGGTTGCTGGTAAACGTCAACGTTTCTTGGTTGGGTTTGTTACCCGATCCCAAAAACGAACCATCGGATTGTGCTTGGTACATCGATCCCGCTCGGGTCGAAATTTCACCCGATAGCGTCAACCACGATAGTGAGCTAGGATCGGCGATGTCCCTGGATTTCAACCAATCCGCGAACTCATCGTCGAGACCTCCAGCTTCGTAAACGGCGAGCTTTTCTTTTGCCGATTGCAATTCGCGAGCGAACGTTTCACGGATTTTTGCATTCTCTTCGGGGGTGAGATCAAAGGTCTTTTCGGATCGTATCGCGGAGGTAAATGCTGCAGCGACTCGGTAGTAATCCTCGGCTGCGATAGGATCGAATTTGTGGTCATGGCATCGAGCGCAGCCGATGGATAGCCCTAGAAATGCAACCCCAGTGGTTGCGGTCATGTCGTCGAGTTCGTTGTAACGGGTCGATTCAAATTCGGTTTCGGTCAGCTGTGTTGGAAAAGCGCCAGCGCCTAGAAAACCTGTTGCCATCCAAGCCAAAGGGTTGTTGGGTTCGAGTTCATCGCCTGCGATTTGCCACTCGACAAATTGTTGATAGGGAAGGTCCGAATTGAAGGCTTGGATCAGGAAATCGCGATAGTGGTAAGCGGTCGGTCGATCGTAGTCTTGCTCGTAGCCAAAGGATTCCGCAAAACGGGCGACATCCATCCAGTGTCTCGCCCAGCGTTCACCGTATTCCGGTTTCTCGAGTAAATGCCCGAGCAACTCATCCCAGGCTTGACGGTTGACTGGGTTTGAAGGAGTTGTATCCGTATTTAGTTTTGTAATCCACGTTTCAAGCTCTTCGATGCTGGGTGGTAGCCCCAGGAGATCAAACCATGCTCGTCGGATGAGCGTTCGATGGTCGGCTAATGGAGAAGGCGTTAGCCCTTTTTCGGAGAGTTCCTTTCGGATGAAATGATCCACCGGATGGTCTGATGTGGTGCGAGCGATTTCCTCGAGCGAATCACGCTGGATGGGTTGCAGGGACCAGAATCGTTTTCCTCCCTCGATGTCCAAAGGTTTGGTGGTTGGAGCCGCAGCCTCCGTGCGTGGATCTGGTGCTCCCCACTCGACCCATTTGGTGAAATCATCCAGGATGGCGGCTGGAAGCTTTCCAGCTGGAGGCATCTCGATCCCTTCATAACGCATCGCTGCCAATAACAAACTCCCTGCGGCGTCGTCCGTTTGAACCGCCGGGCCACTTTCACCTCCAGTGATGAGTCCCTGCCGATGGTCTAGGTACAAAGCCCCCTTGAGTTCCCCTCGGGCGGCAGCATCAGCGGAATGGCACTTGTAGCAATGCTCGATCAGGACAGGGCGTATCTTTGCTTCGAAGAACGCGATCTGTTCCGCTGAGGGCTGTTCTGCGGAGGGAGATGCTGCAGAGGAAGATTCCTGCGCCATGCTGGTTGCATGGAGCGCGATCAGGATCGATCCAAGGATCAAAACGCGTTGGATGGACGACCTGCACAACGGCCGCTCGAGGAAATGAAGCATAGCGATCTGTGGGAGGGGGGGAGTACCCCGTCGCTGACGGAGTGGAGGGGCGGATTTACACTCCCTCATTCTACACAGATTTTGAGCCGCAGTCGCAATGCTTGGGCGACTCGCTCCCAAGTTCCCCGGCATTCCTGGTTGCGAGGTTTTCAAGCCATTTTTTGAGCCGACGGCTACCTCGGCGTGACTGGCGCGAGGCTGTGATTACTTCGCGATTTTCAGCAGTGCCTCGTCGGTTCTTAAATACATTGCATCATTTGCGAAGGCTGGAGTGGCAAAGGTCCGTCCAGAGACTTCATTCTTTCCAGCCACTTCGAAGTCTTTCGATGGCTTCACCCAAGTGGCAACTCCGGTCTCACTGATGAACAAGATATGATCGTTCACCAAAACCGGGGATGCCGAAAAGTTACCCCCGAGTCGTTCCATCCAATGCCGTTCTCCGGTCCGAGCATCGACGCAGGAGGCGACACCGTTATCGGAGACAAAGTAGAGTTCCTTTCCGATCAGCAGGGGTGTTGGCGTGCTCGGTGCACCCCTTTGGGAACGCCATACGACATTCTTCTCAGTCACATCACCATCGCCGCCGAGTTTGACCGCCATCAATTCGGGATTGTCGTAGTCGTGGTTGTAGATCACCATGTCTTCGAAGATGGTAGGTTGCGGCACGACAGACCAACCCGGAGCCACGATCTTCCAAAGTTCTTTGCCATTATTGAGGTCGTAGGCTGCAAAGTGATCTGGGCCTGGAGCGAGTACTTGTTTCTTGCCATCGACGTTGGCGACCAAGGCCGTCACGAAGGAGTGGCTTATCCTAGGCTGGATCGAGCGAGGTGTCTTCCATGCGATCGTGCCCGATTCCGCATCGACCGCAGCGACAAAGGGATTGGTGCTGCCGTCGCATACGATGACCAATTTACCATCCTCGAGAACCGGTGATCCGCCGCTTCCATGCATGGGTGGGTAGACCAGTTCCTTGCACAACCAAACAATCGTGCCATCGTCCGTGGAAAGTTTTGCGGTGCCGAGAGTTCCAAAGTGAACATAAACGACACCGTCTCGCACGATCGGTGTGGGGCTGGCATGGCTATTCTTGGCATGGATTGAAGGAGTCTTTTCGACGGCGGTGATTTCGCGGTCCCAAAGAACTTTTCCGGAGTTCGCGTCGAGCGAAAGCGCGCGGAGCGACAAGCCTTCGCCTTGGGGTACCGCGGTGGTCAAGTAAATTTTGCCATCCACAATGACCGGTGAAGACCACCCCAGGCCTGGTAATGGAGCTTTCCAGACCACGTTCTCCGTATCGGACCATCGCATGGGTGGTTTATGTTCGTTGGCATGACCATCCGAGTTCGGGCCTCGGAATTGAGGCCAATTGCCGTGGAAACAAATGCACAATGCGATCGCGAATTTGAGCATAGGAGGGGAACCTGTGGTGGGGATTTTCGTCTTACTGCAGACTTCCTGGCGATGAGTGGAATAGCCGGGCGAGCGCTGACGAAGATTGAGGACAGCCTATTAAGGGAACTGGCGCCTGTCAATCATCGAGTGAGACGGATAGGCTCAGGTAGTCCCTACCTTCCCAAGTTGACGGCGAAATCTTTGGGGAGTGAGCGGATATGGAGGTCCCTTTGCGGGAAGGAAATCTCAATGTTTTCCTCAGCGAACCTCTTATGAATTTCGGTGAGGATGTCGTGCCGTGTCGGGAGACGTAGGTCGAGGCTGGCCAAGAAAAGGCGTACTTTCAGTTGCAGAGTGCTGTCTGCGAAGAGCTCGAAAAATGCGGTTGGCTCCGGTTCCTTCAATACGTTCGTATGACTGCAACAGATCTCTCGCAGGATTCGGCACGCTTTGCTGGTGTCTGTTCCGTATGCGACGCCGACCTCGATGATCATCCGGTTGGTGGAGTCGGAAAGGGTCCAGTTGAGGAGTCGCCCAGTGACGAGATCCTTGTTCGGGATCACCAGTTCCTGTTGGTCGAAATTCATCACGGTGGTTGCTCGCATGCGAATCCGCGATACCGTCCCGGTGGTGTCTCCAACGGTGATCACATCCCCAACGCGAACGGGTTGCTCGAACAGGAGGATCAAGCCTGACACGAAGTTGGCAAAAATTTCCTGCAGGCCGAACCCCAAACCGACACCGAGGGCCGCAACCAGCCATTGAATGCTGGCCCAACGTACACCGAGACTATTGAAGGTCATCGCAATACCGAGGGTTAAGATCGTGTATCGGGAAATCGAGGTGATCGCGTATCGGACTGCGTTTTCCAAAGGCAGGTGCTGCAATAGTGCGATCTCCAAAAGTCCAGGCAAGTTCTTCGCGGCAACCACTGTCATGATCGCGGCAGGTATCGCGAGCAACACATTCGCCAGCGTTACCGGGAGTTTCTCATCAGGCGTCGTACCGGTGACCGTCCACAAGTGAATCGAATCGAGTACGCCGACCGCTGGCAGGACCGAAGACCAGATCCATGCGATCGCTGCGCAAGCGGCAAAGATCAAGGTGCTGGAGACCAACCGAATGGTTTGCGCATTGATGTGCGAAAGGTCGGCCTCGTTTTCGATTGCGACAGATGCTGACGCTGTTGCTATCGGAGGCGCATCGGCATCTCTGCGTCGCGCCTCTTCGAGTCGCTGTCTCGCTTGAGAGACGATCAATTGCCGGCGACTCAAAAGCAGCCATCGACAGATCAAGCAATAGAAAAGTAGCAGTCCGATCAGTGTCATGCAGCTGGTGTGGACATGCATAGACAATCGAATTGCCGTGTAGTGGTAACCCATCAAACTCATCAGGATCAAAACGATAGGGCTCAGCGACAATCCGAAATACCAGAGATAACTCAAGCGATCGATCCATCCTCCCGCGTTGCGTTGCAAGTAATCGCGGAATACGCCACTCTTAGGATGGATGACTTGGAAAATGACTAAGCTGCACATGAACATCAGGAGACAGAAGGCCACACGTCCGAGGGTGTTCTCCCACTTGGGCTCCGAGTAGTGCCATAGGATTCCCACCAACGAGACGGCGGGAACGGCTAGGTCGATAAACCAGCGGAGATGTTTTCGCAGGACGGAGGTTGAATGGTGCGACCATTGAAAATGGTTTTCGGCCAATCCGCCTGTGCGTGCGATTTGTCGAAGCATTTCCAAAGGTAGGAAATACCTAGCCCCCACGAGCAATCCCATCCCCACCGACTCGATGAACTTGTTCGTCCCAGCTTGGTTCATCAATCTCCAACCTAGGAGCAGGTGGACCAAGACCAACGGTGCGCTCAAGAGGATACACAGGAGCACAACCTTTGCGGTTGGCAAGAACGAGATCGTATTGGATTTTGCGGCCAGAATACCCAACGCATGGATCTGTTTTCGCATCGGTTTGGTGTAAAGCATCAAGGATGCGAGGGATGCGAGAACCAATCCGTAGCCTACGAGATGTTTTCGAATGTCGCTCAACAGGACCTGAGGGATTGCCGTCCAGAGTTTGAGATCCAAAAACTCTTTCGCGGATGTCCATGAGTTTTTTGCGTCGTCGACCGTGAACGGATCGCTCGAGCGAATCCATAGAATATGCTCGTCGATGAAGTCGTTGTACTTTCGAACTTGATCGATCAATTGCTGATTGAGGTCGGCAAGATTGAATAGGGTTTCAGAAAAATTGCTCGCGTCCAATCGATATTCATCGGAGATTTGGAGTTCGGCGGCCGTGAGAACTGTGCGCTGCTGCTCGACACTCTGTGCCGGATACTCTTCGATTGTTCCGGTAATATCGATCGTGGGTTGTGTCGGGTCATCGGAGGCAGTGTTTTTGGCCTTCCAGTCGTCGAGAGACAAGATCAACGACTCGATGTTCTGTAGTCTAGACTGATAATCTTCGAGGAGATGATTTAAGTCATCGATTTTGGGCAAGTCATCGCGTTGGCGGCGAAGCATTTCCCCGACCAGACTTTTCAGACGTGAAACCGTCATGGTTCGGTCCAGTGTGTTCGCAGACGATTTGTCGCGAGACAGTCGGTCGGTCATGATCTTATAGCGGTCAGCCCATTGTTTTTGTTCGGCCTTCGCCTCGTCGACCGTGCTCTTGTAGCGGGCATGGTCTTTGGCGAGCATCAGCCAGTCGTCGGTTTTCTTAACGATCGCTTTGGCCTGCGACTCCAATGGTGGGCGACTTTTGGCTAACAATTGAAGGGCTAATCGATTTTGTTTTTCGATTTGGTTTTCGCGCCGCTTGCTGAGCTCTTCGCTGATTTCCTTGATCTTGTATTGATAGAACTTTTCTTCGGCTTGAAACAGTTCTTTCCGAAGAGGGAGAAGCTCTGATTCAGCGTCAAATGTCCGCTGTTCGATCTCAAGTCGCCTAAGATGGCTGTTTGCAGACGCCAGTTTGGCCCTTGCAAGAAGATGGGTTGCTTCGCGAACTCTAGGATCTATTCCCTCAGGAACAGGTGCGGTCAGCTCCTCAGCAAGTTTCGCGATGATCGCTTTGTCTTCGGTGATGTAGCGAGCCATTTCCTTCTTGCGAGCATCCCGAGAAGCGATGGTTGTCTCGGTGTCCGTTCGACCTTTGGTGGCCGCTTGAAGCTTGGATGATGTTTCCAGTTGCAACGCTTTTAACGTATCCACGCGGGACCATGGCAGAGTGCCTTCTTCGAACGGAGCCTTGAACGAAGGCTGCTCCTTGCGTCGCTTCGCCTCGGTCGTTGCCGTAGGCGCGGATTCGATTGCGGCGGCAAAGTCACGGATCGCTTTTTCCTCTTCGAAGCGTTTCTTGGTTTCGGCCAAAATTGCTTCATAGAGCATCGTCAACGATTGTTTGATCGTTGCGTCGAGATCATTCGCAGTCTGTATTTGTTGCAGTTGGGCTTGAATGGTCTCTGGAGAGATTGCAATCGCATCCGGTGTCGAACCGCCATTCGACGTAAGGGGTTGCTGGGGAGCGGTAACCGTTTGTGTCGGCGCAACAGGAGCGACATTGGGTTTCGCGACGCCCTCTTTGGCGGTCCCGTCGTTGGTGTTCGTGGTATTGTCGGGGATCGAGTCTTTGATCATATCCTGTTGCGAGTTGGTCGCGTTACCGTTGGCAAGCTGGCGGCTCGCCATGATCGCGCGAACAGTGCCCCGATTCTCCGGCGGACGATTTTCCGGGAATCGTGTTTCCGGCAATCGTGGATTCTCTGCCGCTCGAGGGGCCTCGGCCGGACGTGTGCTATCCTTCGGTCGGAGTGTGGGTTCCCGTTGGCCCAGTTGCAATGGACTTGTGGCGGGTGGGCTGACAATCGGCGGCAGAATGCTCTGCGGCGGAATGCTCTGCGGCGGCGTACTGAGCGGGACGTTCTGCGATCCGGATGGTAGACCAGTGGATGGATTCAAATGGATCTGGGCGCACAGATTGCTAGCAAAACCAATCCAGAAAAGAGGCAGCCAACCAATGTTTTTCGCGTCTATGCGAAACCTGCGATCCATCGCCTACTCCGGGGGTCGTGTTCTCGAGATGAGACTCTGTAATGGGTGTGTAGTGGATTTTCTGGTTCCGATCAAGCCGCGAAATTGGGCTATCAAATCAAGGAATAGGTTCAGGCGGGTTCGCTTGAAAGATCGAGTTAGCTAGCGGTTCGTTGTCGAGCATGCGAACTGTGCGGGAATGCTATGGCATCAATGCATAAAGCATTGCTACACTCCGCGAGGACAACCCGACGTTTGTGGGTTTGCTCTTTCATGTTTCGCACATGACAGGAGGAAATACCAACGGGTCAACGATTCGAACATTGTGGAGTGATGGATGTACAAATTCCTCTTATGCATGCGTTACTTGCGGACGCGATGGATTGCACTCGCCTCGATCGTTTCCGTGACCTTAGGGGTGGCGACCTTGATCGTCGTCAACAGCGTCATGGAGGGTTTTTCCACGCAGATGCAGGAGCGGATGCACGGCATTCTGAGTGACGTCGTCCTGGAAACACGGTCGACGATGGGAATCGCACAGCCGGGATGGTATGAAGAGAGAATCCGCGCCAGGCTGGGTGACTCGGTATCCGGGGTCACCACCGTGGTTACACTCCCAGCGATGCTGACATTCCAGCACAATGGCAATAGCCACACCTCTCAGATCAATTTGATCGGGATCGATCAAAAGACATACGCTAGCGTCAGTGATTTCAGCAAGTACTTACTGCATCCTGAGAACAACGAGCGTCTCGATTTCGTTTTGAAGCAGTCCGGATACGATCCTACCCGCAAGCATCTTCAGCCTTCGGGTTGGGAATACCGCCAACCGTTGGCACGGTACCGAAAGAGTTCGGTAGACCGACTTTTGGAAGAAGCCAAAACCGAGGAGAAGCGGTATCAGGAGCTTCAGGAGAAAATCCAGGAGCAGCAGGAGGAGGGCGGCAACGATACGGCAATCAATTCTCTGATGGCTGGGCCTGGAATCAAGATCGCTGGTTCCACTGAGCCGATCAAGGTCTTTGATGCGGAGACGGAGCAACGTACCGGAATTGTCCTCGGTATCGGCTTGGGAAGTTTACGGCGCCGTGACGCAGAAGGACGGGTTGATGATTACTTCTTTTTGCGTCCTGGCGATGACGTTCAAGTGACCTTTCCCAACGCGGGAACCCCTCCACGAGGGATCGATGAATCGTTCACCGTCGTGGATTTCTACGAGAGCAAAATGAGCGAATACGATTCGACATTCGCGTTTGTTCCGATTGAAAAGCTGCAGCATTCCCGAGGAATGCTTGACCCCCGCACCGGCGTGGGTTCCGTGACGTCGATCCAGATCAAGCTTAAGCCTGGAACCGACTTGAATGCTGCTCGGGATGCATTGCGAGACGAGTTTCCGCCCACGCATGAGTTCGTCGAGGTGAGGACTTGGAAAGACACCCAAGGTCCTTTATTGGCGGCGGTCCAGTTGGAAACCACCATTTTGAACATTTTATTGTTCATGATCATCGCCGTGGCAGGGTTTGGCATTTTGGCGACCTTCTTCATGATCGTCGTCGAGAAGACGCGAGATATCGGCGTTCTCAAATCCCTTGGGGCCACTGGATCTGGAATCGCCACGATCTTCTTGGGATACGGAGTACTCCTCGGTACTGTAGGGGCTGGGATCGGATTGGTCTGTGGCCTGATCTTTGTTTGGAAGATCAACGACATCGCTAAAGTCATCGAATGGATCACAGGCCGCGAGGTATTTGATCCAACGGTTTACTACTTTGAAACCATACCAACCATCATTCATCCATTCATGCTGGTGTGGGTCTCTATCGGAGCGGTGCTCATCGCCGTTCTCGCCAGTGTTCTACCCAGTATTCGAGCTGCACGCATGCACCCCGTCGAGGCGCTTCGCTATGAATAGCACCACATCCAACAATCCTACCATTGGTGATTCCGCAACCTTTCCTCAAGCACCGCATGTGTTGCATGCTCGTACGCGAGTCACCCCATGGCGTGTCGTGCATCCCGACGAACCGCTAGGGAGCGACCGGACCGATGCTTTGGATTCGGAAACAGCAGTGTCAACGGCGGGGCCGATTCGGGCGAGCGATTCCTCGCGAGACCTGATCATTGCATCTGGACTGACCAAAGCCTATCGTCGTCACAAGACGGCAGTGCCTGTCTTGAAGGGAGTTGATTTCGCAGCTGAGCGGGGCAAGATTACGGCCATCATCGGTCAAAGCGGTTCGGGCAAGAGCACGCTGCTGCATCTTTTGGGTACCTTGGATCGCCCCGATTCCGGGGAAATCATTTTTGATGGTGCCAGGATCGATTCGCTTCCCACGCGTCAGCAAGATCGGTTTCGAAACCGGCAGCTGGGGATGATCTTCCAGTTCTATCACTTGCTCCCCGAATTGACACTGCTGGAAAACGTGCTGACACCTGCGATGATCAGTTACGGTGCATTGCAGTACTGGAGGAATGGTCGTGAAATTCGCGAACGTGCAAAGCACCTTATCGAAATGGTGGGACTATCCCATCGGATGAAGCATCGACCGCGTGAGTTGTCTGGTGGTGAGATGCAGCGCACTGCAATCGCCAGGGCGTTGGTAACCAATCCTTCTCTTTTGCTCGCCGATGAACCGACCGGAAACCTGGATCACGAAACGGGTTCATCCATTCTGCAATTGCTGCGGCAACTCAATGAAGAGCATGGTTTGACGATCGTAATGGTGACCCATGACGAGTCCATCGCCAACCAGTGCGATGCTTTGGTTCGCTTGAAGGGTGGCAAGGTCGAGCGGCTTGAGGCCCAATATTGGGATGCGCTTCCATCGTCGATCTGACGTTCGTGGCGGCGATGGAGACTGCTCCAGCGAGTTATCTTTTTGCGCGAGGGTGCGAACCATTTCTTAGGACGTGTTGTCTCCGATGGCAACACGTTACTCGTCGGGCTTTTTGCCAGCGTGGTCTCTGAGACACCCTTCGATGGTCGCCCCTGCGCGACCAACTGACGTTGAGGAGTACATCCCAACTCGTAATTGGAGATCTAGGATGTGGAGAATTCGCCCACCGCCGTGCGTCATTTTTTGACCGCTCGACCATAACAGCACCCTCGATCGCATTGGCATCCGAGGTGTCGCCAGCGAAGCGTTTGTCGTGTTCCTCGAGGAGCGTCAGCAATCGTCGCTGCTGGGTGGGAGATTGGTAGGTACGTACTGCTGAAGTTTCCTAAACCTCCGTTTGATTGGTACCCAATCGTTGTTGAGGACCACGTAACCTGGCAATTGCTGATTCACGGAACTCAGGCCGTAATTCACAGAGGCGTTAAAGCCGGGGGCCTGACCTAGGATTCTTCCGGTGTGAAGGAGTAGGTTTGGCCATCCCGTTGGATGAGCATGAATCTCGAGAGTCGATTCTCGATCGAGCGGATCATGATATGTACGATCGCAAGATGTTTCTCAAGAGCAACGGGCTAGCCGTGCGATCTCGCCCTGAGGCAGAGACCGAGCTTGCAACGATGGAACGATAGAGCATCTCGCGTGGCCGAACGAGCGATGTTCTAGTTTCCATGCCTCCTAATCAAGGATCATTGGGGATCGTTGCGATGGATGCCTCGGGATAAATGATGCAGGATGATTCCTGCTGCGACGCTCACGTTGAGCGAATCGGTTCCGAGGGACATGTCGATACGAACGCCATCGCTCGATGCTTCGATGATTTCGCTGGGCAACCCGTGGGCTTCGTTCCCGAGCAAAACTAAGGTCGGCCCGGAACGGCGGGCCGAACCTAATTCAACGCTCGCGGGGCTCAAGCAAGCCGCAAAGGTCCGGACTTGATTCCGACGGAAATCCGCCAGTGTCTCTAGCGGATGATAGCATTGATAGAAATGAAGTTTGAATGCGTTTCCCATCGAGACGCGCAACACGCGGCGAGCGAACGGATCGACGCATTCCGGCCCGAGCAAGATGTCTTGAATGCCCAATGCCGCGCAGGTTCGGAGGATCGAACCCATGTTTTCAGGGTCTTGGACACCGATCAAAAAGACCCCGGTCCAATCGCTGGTCAGTTCTCGACTTTGCCATGGTTTTTCCTTCGGACGAAACCCGCAGGCCAAGTATCCGCGGTGGAAATGGAAGCCGATTAGCTGCGAAATCGCATCCGAGCCGATGACCAAGATGTTTGTGCTGTCGGGGATCCACGTCGTTGCTTCGTCGAGGAACTTTTCGTCGACCAAAATCGACTCGACCTCCAACTGGCTCGCGACGAGCCTGGCCACCAACGGTTTGCTTTCCGCGATGAATCGGCCACTGAATCGGGTCAAGTTGGTCGTGCGAAGATGCCGGTAGGGATCCAGACGCGGGTCGTTGAAGTCTTCGATGCACTCGATGGTCATTTGGATTTCCGGACCGAGAGTCGCTCTGAGCCGACCGCCCAGGTGTTGTTTCCGTACACATACGCAGAAACAACGTACCTTCCTTTTGCAGACGCGGGGATTTCTAGATCCACGCTAAATGGGCCCTGGGTGACAGTCTGTTCCTTGCTAGTAACCAGCAAGTCATTGGAGCGTTCGTACGTGCGTTGCATCGCTTCGTGCTGTTCGGCCGTCCCGCGGTAGGAACTCAGCGGAGCCACGCCATCTGGCAGTCGATCGCGGACGAGGGATAGTTCCAGGCGAAGTTGTCCCGAAAGTGGCGATGTCCCCGTGACGAGGAGAATCGAGTCCGCAGCGGTGACTTTGTCGATCTGCAGAGGAATTCTCTGCGGATAAGGGATCCGCAAAAGTGGATCTCCGAGCAAATTCATCAGGCGCACATGCTCGCGTCGTTCCTGGACGAGTTCATGATTTCCTGGGCTCAGCGCGCGGGCCATCTCCGTGACGATTTTCTCGTAACGTTTGCGGATATCCAATCGCCTTGCGCCCGTGTCCTCTACGGATTCGGTCTCGCTCTTTGGAGCTGGCGATGGAGCATCATCGGTTTGCCAGATGCGGCGTTTGGCTTGAAGTACGACTTCGCCCAAGGTCGGTATCTCGTCTCGAAAGCAGCCGTTGATCATTTCGCTGGCGAGTTGGCTCAGGCCGTAGGGCATGGTTACTCTCGAACCGGCGATGACGGCGATGGGGCCATCTGGTTGCCCGAGTAGATGTTCGGAGAAACAATCGACATTCGCATCGTAAGCGCCGGTGAAACAAGCCAGCATGATTGCGATGGGGGGCCGTTTTTGGATTTGGAATCGCTTTGCATCGGTCGCTTCTGCGATCGGCATCCATTGATCGCCAACTTGGAAGTAGTCCAATTCAGTAACCGCACCATGGCCGATGTAAACCCAGAAAAGGCCACCCTTATTGATGCGGTCGATGTAGCTTTCACGTATCGCCGACGGGTTCGGACAGTAGTTGCTCGTGCAACTCGCGTAAGTCGTGTTCAAATGGAAGTGATCCGGAATCCCTTCGGTCAGGAATCGGCGGGTTACGGTTTCGATGGCGGCGTCGGCAATCATCCCAAATCCACCGACCCCGGCCGTGACGTGTACTGTATCGTTCCAGGGTCCCGGCGGGATGGCTTCGTAGGCGATACTTCGTTGAAGCATGCGAGTCAGTTCTGACGGTGTTTTAGCAGGGAGTCGACCTACGGCGAGATCGGGGCACCCATCGTCGTCGAGGTCTCCGTAGATTGCGTCGGTGCACAGGTTGGGAGTGGTCATTCCGGAGAGCCGTATCGACGTATCGAGCACGACACCGGGGGTGAGGATTTCAAGGCGTTTCCCCTTCGTTCCCGGTTTGGCAGGAGTATTGCCCTGGTCGTTGTTCGTCTCGACGCCGGGATTCACTTCGCAGGCGACATCGCCGCAGAGCAAGATCGCGGATGCTTTGGGGGTGCACTGCGAAGCGGCTTTGAGGATTTCAATGTGCTGCTGCGCCGCTGTAGGTTGCGAATCGATTTCGACGATCCGATACTCCTGGGAGCGGTAACTGGTCCATTCCGTGATCGCGCTGGCCCATCCTTTGGGACGGACGACGATCACTGACGATTTCACAAGTGATTTCACTGGCGATAGAGGAGCGTTCGCCTGGGGTGCTTTGATTTGCCCAAGGGCGGGGCTAATCGCAGAGGGCGTAGGATTCGATGGTTTCGGGACGGTTTGCGCCTGCATATCCGTCATGAACAGGCTGAGCACCAGTCCTGCGAGCGCCGCGATCCTTGCCATGCGAATCCACATAGTCCACTCCATGAATCTCTCGGAGTTGCTGTGGCATTCTACTGCAGAGCCCAGCAACGGGTTGATCAACACGAACCTCGAATCGTAGCGGAGCGATGCTTAGCGTCTACGTTTTTCGACTTGGCCCTTCATGAACGCCAGCCCTTCTTTGGCCAATTGGAGTTCGCTCTCGAACATTCGGCGCCAAATCCGTGTGGCGGCTGCCAACTCGGGCAGAGCCAGTCCAAAGGCTTCGATTACCAACCATCCATCGTAGCCGATCTCTTGGATGGCGTCGAAGTTTTCATCCCAACGGATGTTACCGGCCCCAGGAGTGCTGCGGTCGTTCTCGCTGATGTGGATGTGGCAAAGCATGTCCTTGATGTCGGTGAATGCTTTGCGAATGTTCTTTTCTTCGATGTTACTATGGAAGGTGTCGTACATCATCCGGCAATTCGGATGGTTGACTTGTCGGCAAAACTCGGCCGCGTCGGCTTGAGCGTTGAGGAAGTAGCACTCGAATCGATTCAGCGGTTCCACGCCCAGCATGACGCCGACTTTGGCA
>CAIYZV010000080.1 GCA_903930765.1 uncultured Pirellula sp. | reverse complement strand
CGTTGATGGATTTGGTTTCGAAAAGGGGTGAGTTGAAGTAAAGCTGTTCGACGGTGCTCGACTCGATCGTGGCAGGGAAACAATCCCCTGATACCAGGAATACGTTGGGTTCAAAGGCCTTCAAAGGTCGGCTAATATCAGTTTCCGGCGCTGGTAATCCATTTGCCATAAGAGCGCGAGTTGTTTCGCTTCTGGCTTTCTTGGGAGACCCTGTACCGGGATTGGTGACCAATGGCTCGATCGCCCCATCCGCTCTGGGATTAATAGGTACCGGGTTCCTGGCAAATTTAGCTTGCCAAGCCAACGCTTTGAGTCCATTCTGCATGTTGATCACGGACACGATACGACCGAGGGATACGACATCGTCAGTAATCAATCGCTGCATGTCCAACGGTTCTGCAGCGGCGCTGGATGAAGCCGTGGTTGCGTCGGCACCAGTGGTTTCGCTGGTCGCAACGGTCTTTTTCGCACCGATGGCTTGTGTCGATTCCAGCGTCACTCGATCGACATGCATCAGAGGAATCGAAATGTCGCCGCCCAGCACACTCCAGCGGATTGCTGGATCGGTTGTTTGTGACTCGTTGTTCGTCGTAACGCTGGACTGCAGGTTGGTCGAGGCAAATCGTAGACCGTTGGCCAGGTCAACCCGGAAGACCTTTGCTGCAGGCGGTTGGCCGGTAACCGTCTCCGGAGTTGTCTCTTCCTTGGTAGTCTGTGGAAACTCCATACGCTCGATCGAATCCAAGGAAATGTCTTGTTGCGTTCCATTGAACGTATCGAGTTTCACGGTGCGTTCGGCCGTTGCCGAAGCCAAACTGCCGAAGAACGTGCCGTCGTTTTTGGTAAGGATTTCGACCCCTTCGAGTTTCGCAGATGGGATCGCAAAGGCGCTGTTTGAGATTCTCAGGTCGCGCAGTGTCATCAGGCCTAACGCCGTGTTGGTAAAACTGACTTTGGTCCTGCCTACCAACTGCTCCGCCGGGTTCCCGTTCAATGTCCCGAGAATCTGATTCTCTTGCATCAAAACGTATTTCGCTTTGTTCGCGTCGCAAAGTAGTTTCAGCTTGAGGGATCGCTCATCGTCATAAGGAAGTTGCACGGTCGCAACATCGGCAGTTTTGGAATTCTCCACCAGAAGCGTTACATTGAGAAGCTTTTTGTTCTGCAGTTTTCGAACTTGCAATTCCAATCGGCGAGGATCTCCGATCGTTAGCCACCAATTGGGGGATCCTTGATCCCACGCGACATCGATGTCTATTGTCGCGAGCGCAGGCATGTTCGCCCATTGCGATATCGTTGTGCCACTGGTGTCCGTGGAGATCTCCCCGGCCTTCAGATACCACTTGGTTGCCCTACCATTTTTCGGTGCCGGTAGGACTTGTTCCCAGTCGGCAGACTGAAACACTTGGGTGGAATCCGCAGCGGAACGAGACAGGCGAATCAAGTTTCGCAGCAGTCGTGTCTCAACCTTTTTCTCTCCGAGCGTCGGGATATCCATCACCACACTTACCGGGTCGATCGAAATCAACCTCCCACTAAATGCTTCGCCGGTTTGCAGTTCCGCACAAAAGGTGTTCTCTTCGAGTGGCTCTGTTGAGTGTGTATTCTCTAGATCCAAAAGTTCGATGGCGGGCCACGGGAACACGGTGGGGCTCAGGAAGGTGGGTGACAGCCACGAAATCGCATCCGGAGCATCGGACGCTTGAACATCCCCTCGCAGCATGTCGCCACCGATCAATCGCAGCAGTCCTCGATGCACTTGTGGTTCGGATTTTGCATCGCTTCGCGTCGCACTCAAGGGCGTTTCGACAGCTTGGGCGTTGAGCGATTGTTGGGAAATCGCGAACGCAGCAAGCGTGCAAATGATTTTCAGCAGGTTGGTCGGTCGCGAGGGTAGCATTAGCGTTCGTAGATTGGTAGAAATCGGAAATTGAGGGCGAGCGAGAGAAGGGACATGCTGGTAGCTACGGGCGCACCATAATTCCCATCGAAATGGCCATCGCTCTTTTGCTTGGCTTTTAAATCCTGGATGAGGCTTTTATTCCATTTTTCCCACGCGCCAATATCGGCTTGGAAAAGTGCTTGGGCTTTGTAGTACGCGGTGTATTCCCCATAGTGATCGGACGTTTCGTTGGAGTCTGAGGCTTTCAGAAACGTCGACGTTGCCTTGAACTCTTTGAGGTCCTTGCGACCCGAGATGCTATAAACCAAGGTTGCAATGGAGACACGGGCTGGCGAGTTGTCGAACCCGCCCAATCCGCCAGCATAGGCGACTTGGCCGCTGGTCGACGTCATCGAGGTGAAGTAGGCGATGGCTTTATCGATGTTTTTGTCTGGGACTTCGATGCCAGCGTTCCGGGCGGCGAGGAGTCCG
Source organism: uncultured Pirellula sp. (assembly GCA_903930765.1). GTDB lineage: Bacteria > Planctomycetota > Planctomycetia > Pirellulales > Pirellulaceae > JBKCUI01. Next base: position 16,164 of record CAIYZV010000080.1, on the reverse strand, counting down.
ACCATGATGGACCCAGACACCGACGTGTCGGCGTCCGAAGCGTCGGGTGAGTACCGCCATCCCCCCACACTGTTCTTATTTTGGCTGGTAATTGCGGTTCGAACTGCCAACTCCAACGCTTCACCGATGGATCGACGCCGACTGTCGTCGGTTTTCGCACCTTCCCAGAGCAATCGCTCGTCGACGGCGCCATAGGCTTCCGCGAGAGCCAGCATCGCGAATCCATGATGGTACATGCTGGTCCCGATATATCCTGTTTTTGCATTCTGATCCGCGATGATGGCCTGGACCGCTTTACGAACCGTTGGGTTGTATGCTCCAAAATTCGGGTCTTCGCCGTAAGCGAGGAACGTCATGAGACACAAACCGGTCACTCCAGGACCTGCATCCCCACCCGAACCCGTCCACCGCCCCGTGTTGTCTTGATTCTTCTCCAGCCAAGTGAGCCCTTTTTCATACATCTCGCGCACATCGCGCGGTACCGCTTGGCCTTGTACTGCATTCTCGCGCCATGGGGCTTGCGCCACTGCAATCGATTCGGGGACACCGTAGGAGCAGAAGGCAATCGCACTCACCAAACACAACAAACCAGTTCGGAATCCCAGCCGGAATCTGTCCCGGCCAAGGTACTCATTTGTTGCAGCGATCCAACCGATGAAAGTTTCCAACATGATGTTTCGTATCATTCCTCTACCACGATCACGACTTGTAGATCGTTCGTGGTTTCCAATGGCTTTTTGAGTTGTTCGAGTTGAAACGGAGTGAACCATGATCGCTTTTCAGCGTCCGGCAAGGCTTGGAGGGTGTTCCAAGCCATGTCGAGGTTTTGCCAGTTGTTAGGGTGTGTCTGGCTTTGCTTCTCGAGGTTGTTCCGTTGGTCTCGACTCATTCCCAAGCGTCGAGCGATCTTCAAAACTGTCTCAAGCCGCTGGACGTCTTCTCGATACGCGGCTCGCTTGGCTGCATCCTCGGTGATCTTTTTCTGCTGCGTATCGTCAAGTTGTGACGCGAGGACCTTCCGCCACAAAGCTTCGTTGTCTTGATTGTTTCCTTGGTTCATGCGCGACTGATACGGTTGGATAAGCTTCCAAATCCTTTGGTAGAAATCGGAGTATTGCTTCTGCGTGAGTCGCAGTGGAGCATCATTGACCAAGGTTAGGATGTCGGCTTTGAGCCGTTGCGATTCCAGCTCCGCGGTCGCTTGGACTTTCTCTCGCAATGATTCGGATATCCCGCAAATCAGATCGATGCGATTGAGGGCGAGACGGACACGTCGGCGGTATGTCTGATCGAAGGTAGCTTCGTTGCCTCCTAGTTGCCCATAGACCATTTCGATCCAACGACCACGGTCCATTTCGATCAGTTGGTTTCGACCTTGCTTGTCCTCGATCTCTGCGGGCTCTTCAATGGCTTCGCGGTCGCGGTCGATGGCCCGCGGGATTTTCGTCTTGTCTTGAGCGAGGGTGGGGGTAACCGATACAGCCGTCAGCACAAGAATTGCGATCGCATGCAAACCTCGATACGCGAGTGCAAGGCGATGTTCATCCTTTCGCATCGTAGCAAATTCCCCAATCGGTTTTTGCGCTCGCATTATTCGGGCTCTGCTGGATTAGGGCCATCTTTGTCGTCGAGTGCTTGGTCTGCGTTCGCAGGGGCTTGGTCCGCGTCGGCGGGTGCATCATCCGCTCGATTCTCTTGCTCCTTGAGTTTGTCGAGGGGAATAATTTTGGCGCTAGTAATTCCGTTGAGTTCGAATCGTTCGGAAAGTGGACGGCTGGGGAGTTCGTGACTTCCTCCGCTCGTGTAGTGTTCGTTGCGGTTGGCTGCTCGTTCGTTTCCGTTGGTTTGTTGGGCTTCGGAGAGGATCGCAGAAACCCATGAGTATTTCGTTTCCGGCAACGAACCGCTTCGGTACATCGCCCACCACGAGTCCCGCCATCGGTCGATCAGAATGGGTTCCAATTCCTTCATCTGCTGCGAGGTAAGTCCATGCCTCTTTTCGGATTCCATGACCATTTTGCCGACAACGACACGACGTCGAAATTCGAGTCGCGATGATACTTCGTCATCCCACTTCGCACGTTGCTCGGTGGTCAAGATCGGGTCGAGCCAGGAATTGACTAGTTTTTCGACACGTTGCTCGAAATCGACATTGTTCCGGTTGTTGGATTCGACGTAGGAGCGGATCGCGGTGAGCAACTTACTTCGCCACTGCACTTCGGCGATATCAACGAGTTTCTGGATTTGCTCTGGGGATAAGCTGCAAACCGCTTGAATGGTAGTGAGTTCGTTTTGAATCAATCCACGAACCCAACGCTTTGCATTATGCTCGCGATCCAATTGCGGATCGTTCGCGGCATTCACCGCGATTGCGCGAATGGGTACTGCAGCCACTTGTCCCAGTAGTGCAGCATGACTTAATGAAAGCGTCAGGAGCGTTGCAACGATGAAGCGGGATCTGTTCATTGAGACCTTCGGCGATCGACGCGTTCGAAGTACTGATCCAGACCGTGTCGGAACTCTTCGGGAATCGTGTTGTCCTCGGTTCCGGTCGCTTGATCGATTTTGTGATCCTGTCGCACTTCTTTTTCATTCATGCCTGGACCGACCATAGCGATGGCTGCATCGGTGGTGTCACCTGTTCCGCCACCACCGGGGTTGGATCCGCCGCCACCCCCGCCACCTTTCGGGTTGATTCGTTTGCTCGAGAGGAGCAATTCTATCACTTCGGTTTCGGCAGCGATGGCTGGTCGGCCGGTGTCGGGTCTGGTCAGGATTCGGACAGCATCTTTCATGGCCACGTTGACTTGGGCCATGAGTTGCAACTCTTTTCCGAACTCCTCTTCGCCGTTGGGTAGTTCAGCGATTTTTTCACTCACTTTGACAATCCGCTCCCGCAAATTCGATTGCGTGGTTACCAGCTCCGTTACCGCGGTTTTGTATTGCTCCGCGTTATCGGGCGATTTCGTTTGTTCGGCGACACGAGTGCGATCGCGCAGGTTCATCTCAGCTTCGAGGATTTGCATCACTTCTAGCACGATGGAAGGGGGGAGTGAACTTTTTGATTTTCCGCCTGGGCACTGCCCTTTGCTGGCGGGATCGACAAGGTCCTCCGCCCATCGATCGAAGGTGTCCGACCAATACTCGGCTTCTGCAATTGCTATCCCTTGCTGCTCGGTCATGTGCGAGGAGAGCTTGCGCAGTCCCCCGAGGGGATCCTCGCGTTCGATATCGTCGAGCACATCGCGGAATTTCACCATCGGTCGTCGTTCATGGAAAGACTCGAGGTCGTCGATGATTTGGCCGACGGTATTGAGTGCGGTAGTTTCCCGAACGGACAGCTTTTCGAGATTCGATCGCTCCTCGGGTTTCAAACGTTTGAGTTTGTTTCCGAACGCTGTCGGGATAGCTTCGCTGGTGGAATCGGCCACTTGGATTTGCTCCCGAGCGGCTGCTTTGAATCGCTTGACCAGCGTGCTACCTTCCAAGTTGGCCATGATCTTGTTCAGTTCCTCCGAGACCTTGTCGAACTCTTCGAGGAGTGCGAGTTGCTCCTCGACGGCTTGATCGACCGATGCGGGCGATTCGGGAGCGGGTGGGGTTTTTCCAGATTTGCCGTTCCCCATCAAGGTTGTGGTTGGCAATCCCAATGCACCTTTGCTGGGTTTCTTTTTATTCGCCTCTTCCTCGGCGACTTGGTCGAGCGGCTGCTGCGTAGATTCGCTGTCGATCACTCGAGGCGCCGCAGGTTTTGCGGGAGCGTTGGGATCGGTTTCGCTGGCGTTTGAGTTCGGGGTCGCATCGTTTCGATTAGAACCTGCGACCTTGGGATTGTTTTTATTCTGTGAAGCCGCAGGCGATGGTTGCTTGGCCGCTTGCTTGAGTAAATTCGCAACTGAGGGCATTCGGTTCGCCGAAATGTCCTTGAGAATCTTTTGCATTTCCGCCCATTTTTCCAAATGGCCAACACCGATTTCCGAGTTTCGGGCGGCTTGTCGCAGCAGGTCTTCACCGCGTGACGTCAAACCGGCCAAGCGTCTGGAATTGGCTTGCTCGGCCGCTGCCTGTTGCTCGATCTGCTTGCGGGTTTCCTCGCGAGCCAAATCCTCAGGGGACATTTCTCGAAGACGTTTGTTCCCTTCTAACAATTGGATTTCGCGGTCCCTCACTTCCATCGCTTCGCGTTGCCAGCGATTGAACTGTTGAAGAATCCACATGGCGTGGTCGGCTGGGGAAAGGACGTAGATCAAATGGGGGGCAGAGTAGGTGCGAGCTCGACCGGGCAAATAGTCTTCAGCGTAGATCCGAAGTTCGATGGCTTGAGGGGCTATATTTAGGGCAGTCGCTTGGAACACAGCATCCGCATCCAATTTTTCGGAAGTTGGACTACCGGCGGAGACCAACCACTCACCTGGCGATCCGGTTGGCTTATCCCCCGTTTCCGCAGGTCGCCATTCCATGCCTAGCTGCTTTACACCAAAATCGTCGGTGCTATGGACCGAGAATTTCAACTGTTCCGAATCCAGGACGACTTTTGTTCGCGGAAGTCCTTCTAAAAATACAGAGGGCTCTTCATCGGGCCGAACGTTGAGTTGAAGAGCAAAGGGACCCTTCGAGGCTAACCCCAAGTCATCGGTCCATCGAAACTGGTAAGTGTGCGATTCTGGCGAGGTCAGGTTCTCGCTGAAGATCGAGTCTCCTGCGAGACGGGTCGGAGACCCATCGATGGTTGCCGAGCCGAGGTTGCGAGTCGCTTTGGCTTCCACAGAGAAGGATGCACCTTCCACGATCGATAAGGTTCCGCTCCGGACGTCTTTCGTGAGAGGATCGGCTCGCTTCAAGTATTCGGGCAGGCTGACCGTTGCGGATGCACTGACCAACTCCGGACGAAGTGTTGGAATGATTTCCATGCGTGGACGCGCGTCCCCAATTTTCAGTTTCGCTTTCGAGGGTTCGATCTGAGGTGGCAATGAAAAGACGTAAGTGTCGTTGCTCAATGCGGCATCAGAAGGGGAGAGGGAACCGAGCCAGAGGGTTGCTTGTGACGGTTTCCAAGGTGCTGTGCTGCTCAGGGGGATTTTCAGATCGAGCGGTTCACCATGAGGAACAATCCATCGCGATGGAATGTCGCCTAATTGGGCAAACGTGTATCGCTCGGTACTGCTCCATGGCATTACAAAACGGGCTAGGGCGTTGGTGGTTGCAGCGGGATAGAGGATAGCGAGTACTCCCGCGATCGCTCCAACGACAGTAACCAACGCCCACCAGCGGCGGTGGTACGAGTCAGGTGCAGCGACCGCAAGATCGCGCGTCGACGTCTCCTGGGCAACTTGTTGCAATGCAGCTCGGCATAGGGCAGGCGATCGTTGTTGTTCGTACGGGTTCTGAGATAACTCAATGGCGCTAAGAAGTGAATCACCAAGGTTTGGTTGTTTCAGCGACATCAATCGAGCGAGGGAGCTCGGGGTGCTAAATCGAATCACCCATCGCTCAAACCATACAGGAATCGTTCCCAACCCGACCGCTGCGACTGCAAATACGATCCAACGGAATGCAGGGGACGGGTCCATCAAACGATCTACCAGGAACACCGCGAGAAAGCCTGCTAGGAATGCAAAGCAAGCGATCCCGACCGCCTCGAGCATTTTAAGCTTGCGAATACGGCTGCGGAATTGAGCCAACTGAGTACGCAACGACCCCGGCAGTTCGATCTGCAACGCGTTGCCTAGGACGAAGCGGGTTGTGTCGCTGGCGCCAGCGTGCGACTTGGGTTGCGTTGGCTCGGATTGGCTTGGTTTAAGGTGCTCGTTCATCCTGAAAGTGCCTTGGTTCCTGATTAAGTCCAAAGGAAAGGAGACCCCTGTCTGCTCCGTTCAAGTTGAGATCAAGACGAATTGAAATCAAGAGCGGACCGGAATCACAACTGTTCAACTGGCAATGCTCGCCGGCATGCCATTCGCAATCACCGTCTAAGTATAACGGGAGGAATCGGGGATTCTCAAGCAAACCAGGGGGGATCTGACGAGTTTTGCCCCCACAATTCGATCCGCTGCCGATCAAATAGGGGGTTTGTAGGTGCGGACCCGTGGTGAACCAAAGCCGATGGACCCGTACAATGGCCCAATCAGGGAGGCCGGTTCGGTGCTCTCGCAGTGGAGCACGCCGCGGAACACGCGGTAGAACATGTCGCGGAACACGCGGTAGAACACGGTTCGGGCCGAGCAGGAGGGAGGAGTTGGGAGATGAGCACTGTTGCTGGCAAGTGGTGGCATGCGGAGTTGCGGCAGGGGGAGGTGCGGCAGGGGGAGGCTAACGGCGATCGCGAGGGGCGAATTGTTTGCGATTTGTGCCCGCGCCAATGTCGGATGAAGGAAGGGGATCGCGGTTTTTGCTTCGTCCGCAAGGTGGAACACGGAGCCATGGTGCTCGATACTTATGGCAAAAGCACCGGTTTCTGCATCGACCCCGTTGAGAAAAAGCCACTCAATCACTTCTACCCCGGAACGAGCGTCTTGTCGTTCGGCACTGCTGGTTGCAATTTGGGATGTCAGTTCTGCCAAAATTGGGACATCAGCAAATCGCGGGAAGTGTCTAAATTGAGCGAGCAAGCGACCCCGGAAGCGATCGCGACGGCAGCAAAAACTCTGGGGTGCAGAAGCGTTGCGTTTACGTACAACGACCCAGTCATCTGGGCTGAGTATGCCATAGATACAGCCAAGGCATGCCGTGAGATCGGTGTCGCCACAATCGCTGTGACCGCCGGGTACATGATGCCTGAACCTCGTCGCGAATTTTATCAGTGGATGGATGCGGCCAATGTCGATTTAAAGGCTTTCACCGAAGACTTTTATCGCCATATCACCTATTCCCATCTCGAACCCGTTCTCGAAACGCTTCGGTATCTCAAGCACGAAACGGACGTGTGGTTCGAGATAACTAACCTTGTCATTCCAGGCGCGAACGACTCGAGCGACGAGCTCAAACGGATGTGCGACTGGATTGTGCGCGAACTAGGCACCGATGTCCCTGTCCACTTTTCTGCATTTCATCCTGATTTTCGGATGAGAGATCGCGGGAACACCCCGCCCGAAAAACTCGTGGAAGCCTTTACCATCGCCAAAGAGGCGGGTATTCGCTACCCATTCGTTGGGAATGTGCATGATCCAAAGCATAGTTCAACCTACTGCCATGCGTGCGACGCTCTGCTGATTGAACGCGACTGGTACGAACTGGGGATGTACGCTCTGGATCATAGCCGATGCAAAGCTTGCGGATCCGAAGTTGCGGGGAGGTTCGAAAACCAGCCTGGTAACTGGGGTCGCAAACGATTACCGGTCGACATGAGCCGGTTCGCGGTAGCGAATCCAAGCGTTCTACCCGAGGGGTCAGCTCTATCCCAAGGGTCAGTTCTACCGTCGAAACCCTCATCGGCAGAATCAACCTCCTGCGCGGTAAACTCCACCGAGAAGTTGGTCCGATTAGGTGGCTCGTCCAACACCTCGGCCAACCATGGGGTATCCTTGACCATTCCAAACGCCGCGCCATCGGCTCAACAGCGATCGCCTTCTCTGCGAACTCTCATCGATCCAACTAGCACGGATCCTGCAACTAGCAACGATCCGGCGACCGACACCGACCAAGGAAAAAAGGAGTCACCTGTGTCCCAACCGAGTATCACTGAACCCGTCAAATTGGATCTTTTGAGATTGGATCATCTCGGCACGGATCAGAAGTCTTCGATCCAAAGGGTAGCCCAAGTCATCGCGATGTCGACGGTCCTCAAGAATAGGCTCCCGAGCACGTTGATGAGCTCGCTCGGCGACGTCGGAGACCAGATCGTTCATGGTTGTTTTACGACACTCAAGCGAGGGAGGCTGCTCCGAGGATGTTGCGGGTTCCTGGGCAGGCCTACGCCGCTGAATCAAGCGATCCTGGAGTCTGCCCAACGAACGGCCAAAGACGATCCTCGGATGCCTGCGATCTCGAGCGTTGAACTTCCGTACCTGTCTTGCCATGTCACGCTATTGGCCCCTGCGATCGCTATCGATGGCCCCGCTGAAGAGCGATCGCACAAAATCGAAATTGGGAAACATGGCCTGCGTATTTCCAGTGGACCGCGTAGCCCCTTCGGTGAACGCGCGGGACTGTTGCTGCCGAGTGTTCCCGTGGAGCAAGGTTGGAGCGTTGGAGAGTATCTCGCCGGGATATGCCGAAAAGCCGGACTGCCACCGAACGCGTGGCAAGACCAGAACACACGGTTGGAAACGTTTGAGGGATTAGAAATCGAAGGACACTTCGACGAAGATCTCCTGCCCAATCCGATCCCCATCGAACGGGCCCCTGGGGATTTGGACAGCCTTTTCCAACTCAAGACGGCTGCTGTCCAAAACATGATAGCCCTCTCCCACGGCTCGACTCCGAATTATTACGTCCTCGGAGCCATGGATGGAAATGTCAACGGAATCGTCATGAGCGCGGTGAATCTGGATTCACAACGGCCGCTCGCCCATTGGATCCAAACATCCCTTCGCCCAGGAATGCCACTCCAGGCGACCTTGTTCGAACTGGTGAAGTCCGCAGAACAATCGATCCGTCGCGCGAACTTCAAAAAATCGGTGGATATCGACTTGGCACTGACGATTCTTCATGACACGGCACATCACGGGGTGATTCATCCTGTTGACTGGAACGGTAATCAGTTGCGCGATGAATTGAGCGATTGCGATTTGAGAGGAATCGTATCGAAAGAACGCGCGATCCTCGCGCTGAGTGGCGATCGCGCTGCGGTCGCCTTTGACGCCAATAAATCGATCCATCAATTGGCTGAGGATGCCGCTGGAATGATCAAGACCCGCAGCAATCCTGTCGGGATTTTCTCATTGGGTTGTGTGTCGACCGCAAGCTCGTTGCTCGCCACGAATCGGGTAGGTATCGATCCAAGCGATCAAGCTCGTCCGCCAGCGCTCGCAGGACAGTTCTATCCGTCCGAGGCATCGGAACTCGAGTCGATGCTGCATGGTTTCGCGTCGAACTCGAAGGCGAGTCCAGAATCGAAGACGCTAGCCATCCTGACCCCCCACGCCGGTTTGAAATACAGTGGCCAGATCGCAATGGATGCGTGGCGTGGCGCGAGCGGATCCAAGTCGGTGATCATCATCGGCCCGAAGCACACCAATCTCGGCGCGGAATGGGCTGTGTCCCCATCCAAGAGCTGGCAACTGCCAAACGGTGACGAGTTCGCCGTGGACCTGGAGCTCGCTTCGCAAATCGTCAAGCATGTTTCGGGCATGGAGTTTGACGCAGCTGCCCATTCCCGGGAGCATGGGGTCGAGGTCCAATTGCCGATCCTGAGCTACTTGCATCGAAACAGCCAAAAGCCAAAGATCGTTCCTATCGCAATGGCCAATTCCTCGTGGCAGGATATTTCGAACGCGGCCAAGCAATTGGCTGAGGTGATCCGCGGTTGCGAGGAATATCCATTGCTCGTGATTTCAAGCGACATGAATCACTTTGCAAGCGAGGACGAAAACCGCCGGCTCGACGAACTTGCCCTTGCAGCGTTGGTCGCTGGAAACCCCGAAAGACTGCTGGAAACATGCCAATCGAACTCGATCAGTATGTGCGGCGTTGTCCCTGCTGCGCTGATAATGCAGACACTGATCGAACTCAACGAGACTTTCGGCGTGGAACGGCTCGGCTACGACACGAGTGCCTCGACCACCGGTGATACCAATCGCGTTGTCGGGTATGCCGCATGCCGATTCGTCCGGTAACGCATGGGGTAATGCCGCATACCGACGAAACCTGCCGGCTATGCCTCTGGCTGCGAATCATCAGGGCCGCTGGGAATCATTGCCCAGGGGTGGGACACCGATGCGAAAGCCAATGCGGTCTGCTGTTTCTCTGATTTACCCCACTGGCTTAGGTCGGCAAATTCTAGGGAGAGATGTGGCGATTCGGGGGCTCACGAAACCCTCACGGAATCTAAATCGAAATCCACACTTTCACCTCGATGCGAGTTGTTACAATACGCCTCCTTAGTACGCTGTTGCCTGCATTTAATTTCGATTGCCACGATAGGCTTTTTCATGATGCGAATTGTGCGTTTTCTTTCGCTGTTAGCGGTCCTAGTCGCAGCGAGCGCTGTTGGTTTGAAGGAATCTGTTTCTCAGGAACCGGAATCGAAGTCGGCCATTGCCGCCAAAGAAAAGTCCCCTTTTGAGACGTTGCCTGGGATGCAAGCCTCGGGGAGTATGCTATTGCCTAACGGTTGGACGATCAACGCACAAGGCAAACAAGCGTCGCTGGGGGATTTTCCGGTGCACCTCTTGGTCCATCCCGACGGGAATAACCTGATCGTGCTTCATTGTGGATATGGTGAGCATGAAATCATTACTCTCGATGCGAAGACCCTCAACAAAATCGCACGCGTGCCTGTGCCGCAATCGTTCTATGGGCTTGCCCTCTCCAGCGACGCTCAATGGATTGTCGCTTCCGGCGGAGAGGATGAGCGTGTTTACGCGTTCCCATACAACAAGGGCTATCTCGGTGAACCGATCGCTCACATCTTGGCAGCAAAAACAGACAAATTTGTGGTTTCGGGAGTTGGTGTTTCCAAAGATGATTCCGCGTTCTACGCCTGCGGTTTGCTCGCCAATCAACTCAAGCGAGGCAAAAACCCTTTCGCTCCAGATGAAAAGCCAGGCATCGTTTCCACGGAAACGTTGCAGTTGCCGGACGAGAGTTACCCGTATACGGTCTTGGAAGATGCCGCGAACCAGCGATTGTTTGTGAGTCTCTGGGGACGTGCAGAAATTGGGGTCGTCGATTTGAAATCCTTCCAGTTGGTCGCAACATGGAAAACGCAGTCGCATCCAACCGAGATGATCTACCTGGACGATACCAACCGGCTGTTGGTGGCTTGTTCGGATGAGAATAGCGTCGTTTCCCTCGATGCGTCGACGGGCGAATTGCAAGAGATCCTTTCGACCGCACTTTATCCTGCCGCAAAGAATGGAAGTACCCCCTCGGCGATTTGCGTGTCGGCCGATCGCAGGGTTCTGGTCGCAGTGAACTCCTGCAACAACAACATCGCCGTGTTCGACATTTCCGAGCCTAAGAAATCGCGTTCGCTCGGGTACATCCCCGTGGGTTGGTACCCGACGAATGTCAAGTTTACGGTGTCCGGGGATCAGATCGTCGTCACTAATGGAAAGGGGTTATCGAGCAAAGATAACCGCTATGGACCCAATCCGCTGAAGCCCGCGCCGAAAAACGTCACTGAGTACATCGGCGGGCTCCTTCATGGATCCTTGTCCGCGATCCCAACACCCACCCCGGATGAACTCGCAAAGATGACTCGGTTGGCCTTTCAAGGTGCACCGTTGCGTAAGGATTCCGCAGTTGTCGACGCTGAGCGATCCACGAACAATCCTGTTCCCGCGAAGGTTGGCGATTCGAGTCCGATCAAGCATTGCATCTACATCATCAAAGAAAACCGAACCTACGATCAATTGTTCGGTGACGTGGCCAAAGGGAACGGCGATCCGGGACTCTGCATCTTCGGAGAGAACGTCACCCCGAACCATCATGCGCTCGTCAATCAATTCGTTGTGCTCGACAACTTTTATGTCGATGGTGAGGTGAGCGCTGATGGCCACGAATGGACGATGGCGGCGTACGCATCCGATTTCGTAGAGAAGACGTGGCCACTGACTTATGGTAAGAGCCGTGGAAAACTCACCTATCCCGCAGAGGGTGCCACGAAGATCGGGCAGCCGAGCAGTGGGTACCTTTGGGGCAAATGCAAGGAAGCGGGCAAGTCCTATTTTTCGTTCGGTGAGTTTATCGCCAATGGACGGAATCCCGGCGATCCATCCCGAGCGAAGATCCCGGTCCTCGAAGGGCACTTTGACCCCAACTACCGATCCTACGATCTCGATTATAGCGATCTCGATCGCGCGGCTTCGTTCATCAAACGATTGAAGCAATTCGAAGAAGAAGGCAATTTACCAAACTTCATCACGATGCATTTGGGAAATGATCACACCGCTGGAACTCGGGTCGGCAAACTGACACCGACAGCCATGGTGGCACAAAACGATGCAGCCTTGGGCTTGGTGATCGAAGCGATCACCAAGAGCAAGTTCTGGTCAGAAACCGCCGTCTTTGTCATCCAAGACGACGTGCAAAACGGCAGCGATCACGTCGATGCTCACCGCTCCGTGGCCCTCGCCATCAGCCCATACATCAAACGTGGTTCTGTCGACTCGACCATGTACTCCACCTCAAGCATGCTCCGTACCATGGAATTGATCTTGGGCGTTGAGCCGATGACGCAATTCGATGCCGCTGCGAGGCCAATGTACAACGCGTTCCAAGATACTCCCGATTTGAAAGGATACACCGCGCTAGAGCCTCGCGTCGATATTACCGCCACGAACAATGCCTTGGCCTTCGGTGCAAACATCTCCGAAGAGATGAATTTCTCCATTCCCGACGCAGCGGATGACTTGATCCTCAACGAAATCGTCTGGAGAAGCGTTCGAGGTGCGGATAGCCCAATGCCGCCTCCCGTACGTGCCGCCTTTGTGTTTACCAAAGGAGGAGAAGACGAGGATGAGGATGAGGATGAAGACGAGCACGAAGATGAAGATGAAGATGAAGATGAGGATGAATGACGTTAGGGTGTAAGTTGACTCGCAGCGTCATCGTTCGGCACTTCGCTAACCTCGGGATCCACCTTGCTGCTACAATGCCGCCACTGGCATCACGGTACGCGATGGTCCGTATTGACCTTCAACGATCGTCCATGAATGCCAGACGGGTGTTTTTGATGGATGAGGGACGAGATGGGTATTTCTCAAGTCGCGAGAGGCATTACTCTGGCATGCCTAATGGCGAGCGGTCTGGGGTGGTTACAGACGACATTCGCTCAGCAGTGGGAGATGCTAGCGACCGGAAGCGAGTCTAGTTTCCGAGCGATCCACGCGTTGGATGCTGACAAAGCGTGGGTGTGTGGCAGTCAAGGAACCATTCTTCGGACGGTAGATGCTGGCAAGACATGGACCCGTTTGATGATTCCCGAGCTGCAGGATGCGGCCAAGGGTAAGTTAGAATTTCGGTCGCTTCACGCATGGACCGAGCAGGAAGCGATTGTTGCAACTGCGGGGCAGCCTTGCGCTATCTACAAAACGACCGATGGTGGGAGTCGTTGGGAACGTGTTTATTCCAACTCCAATCTCAACGCTTTTGTCGATAGCATGAGGTTCTTTGACGCGCAGAACGGATTCGCAGTAGGGGATCCTATCGACGGGATTTGGATGCTCCTTCAGACCAAAGATCGAGGTGCGAGTTGGCAATCTGTTGCGAGCCCGGGGTTGAAAGCGAAAGAGGGTGAAGCTGCATTTGCTGCCAGCAATAGTTGCTTGCTCGTCGACTCCAAAGATTCGTTTTGGCTCGGAACCGGCGGGAGTGGGCCCGTCGGGTTGGTTCACAGGTTCGATGCGACACCCGACCTGAATCGGCCAATGTTCGCGACAAGTGAGGTGACGACGATGCCGTCGAATGCCAGTTCCGGGCTCTTTTCGCTAGCCATCGATTCTTCCCAGAAGAAATTGATTGCCGTTGGAGGGGATTACCAACAGGTGGACTTGGCCCGGGGGCATAACGCGATGAACGAAAGCCCCATGGCGAAAGACCATGTGTGGCGTGCAGCAACCGGCAGTTCTCCGCGAGGGTTTCGATCCGCAGTTGTCTATGCATCGAAGTACAAACTACCCTGGATATGTGTGGGGCCAAATGGTTCCGATTGGAGCATCGATGGATCCGCCTGGGATGGCTTGTCCGACATCGGATTTCATGCGTTGAGCGTCGCGTCCGATGGCACTGTTTGGGCGAGTGGCAGCGCTGGTCGCGTTGCGAGATTGCGATGATGGGGTACGAGCACCCCATCGATATTCCTTTGCAATGCCCGGTCCAAAAGCATCATCAGTTTCTCAATCAATTCGGGACGTGGAGATAGCCAGTCGAGTATGTCACCGCGCGGCCTGAGATGCCTACGCGGTCGCCTCGATCCTCGCATAGCAGCTCTCCTCCACGTTGCGAAATCTGCAATGCACGCATCGTCTTCTTTCCCAGTTGTTGCGACCAATAGGGAATGAGGGTTGAGTGCGCGGAGCCGGTTACAGGGTCTTCGGGGATTCCTACACGCGGGGCGAAAAAGCGGGATACAAAATCGACATCCCCACCAAACTTTCCGTTGATGTCTCGTGCGGTAACGATGACCCCGCGTGACTGGCATTGCATCAACGCGGATTGGTCGATTTCCAATTCGGCGACTTGTTCCGCGGATTCGAGGACGGCCAGGTAGTCGGTGGCGAGCGCGGCGTAGAGTGGCGTGATGCCTAAGCCTCGAACTAGCGCATTTGGCGGTTCGCAGGGTACAGCTCTTAGGGTTGGGAAGTCCAGGGTGAGGTAACCGTCGGCACGTGTTACGGTGAGCACTCCTGATCGCGTGTGGAAAGGAATGCGTTCTCCCGCGTAAGCGAGGTGTTCGAATAGCACGTGTGCTGGCGCGATCGTTGCATGACCGCACAAGTCGACTTCGACCGTTGGGGTGAACCAACGTAGATCGACGTGAGTTCCACGTTGGACGACGAATGCTGTTTCGGCAAGGTTATGCTCGGCAGCGATTTTCTGCATCAAGCGAGCTGGCAGCCAATCTGCGAGCAGGCAGACGCCTGCGGGATTTCCCCGAAAGAGTTCGTTGGTGAATGCATCAATGTGGTAGTAAGGGATGGTTAACACGGTTGGAACCTAGGCTGACAATACGAAAAAGTATCGCATCATCTTAGTGCTAGGCTGTGGTGGCGGGAAGAATCGATGCGTATTCTAACCGGGAACACTCGTGATCGTTGCGGAGTGGATCGAGACTCGGGATGAAGCCGTATCCGAGGACGTAACCGATCGGCGTGAGACGTGAGGGTTGCGGCGAACGGGTTGTTAGCGAACGGGGCCAACGAAAGACAAGGATACTCGGCAGCGATACTGCGTTCGAAGCCGGAGATTAGCCAGGCGTTTTCCCCGAGAGTTACTTATCGAACTCTTGGACTAGCTGCTCGATTCGTACGAGTTCTTCGTTGATATCTCGGGAGAACTCTGAGAGATCCTCACCTCGAATCAATGCGGCCGAAGCATTCAGGTCGCGATCCTCTTCGGTTTGCCTGAGGCGATTCACTAAGATTTGTTCCAAATGGCCCAGATAGGATTCTTCTTGCTTGCGTTGTTGCCAATTCAGGGGCATTTGACAAACTCCTAACACGGTGAGCAGAAATGACAGCGTCTACCGAGACGCCAAGAGAAAGGTAGGTTACGAATAGGTGCCTGCATTTGATTTGCTGATATTCAGGGCTTTAATGGAATTTTTCTATCGATTTGACCGCTGCAATCCATCCCATCGGTAACGAGCTGTGGGTATTAGTTGCGGGGGGATCGAGATACAATCAAGTTCGAGGTTTGGCCGAGTTGCGGTTAGCCTGGTGAGAGTTAGCCACGATCCCATACCAAGAGTGTCGCGTTGCATGACGCGTCGCTGGGGTTCCCAAGGAAAGAGTAGGGTTATTCCAGATGTATCGAGTTTTGGTTCTAGGATTCCTCGTCTACGGGTTTTTCAACAGCGATGGGATTTGCGAGGACTTCGTTGGAATCGATGGCGGGAATGAGATTCCTGGTGCATGCGACGCATCAGCACCTCAGGAGACAAGTTCCGGAACTCCCAGCGGTTCCATAACCGACGAGCAAGCTGAGCAGTTCTCGAAATTGGCACTCAGCGGTTTGCATCGGGAGTATCCCAACAAGCCATCGAATGTGCTCGCGGGTCCTGAGGACGTAAAGAGTCCCAAGGCGCTGCATGGGGCGTTTTATGGTTGCTTTGATTGGCATAGCAGTGTTCATGGACACTGGATGCTGGTGCGTTTGCTCAAGTCGAATCCGAAGCACGCGTTGGCTCAGGAAGTCCGCGCCGCCATTCGGCAGAGCCTTACGCAAGAGAACATCGCAGCTGAGGTCGCTTACTTCGAACAGAAGGAGAACAAGTCCTTTGAGCGGATGTATGGATGGGCATGGCTTCTTCGATTGGCAGCGGAACTCCACGAATGGGATGAT
>CAIYZV010000079.1 GCA_903930765.1 uncultured Pirellula sp. | reverse complement strand
CACGAATCTGAATGAATCGTCGATCGCTGATCGTCGTATCTCGTGCAACGAAGCACGTGAGCGCGAAAGCCGACCATCGGGTGGTGGCGGCGGACGCAGCGGTGGCGGCGGTTACGGCGGCGGCGGCGGTGGTGGTGGTGGCTACGGTGGCGGTGGCGGTGGACGCAGCGGTGGCGGTGGATACGGCGGTGGTGGCGGTGGCGGTGGCCGCCGTGACCGAGATTCTCGCTACTAAGATCCGTAATTCGTGATGCGAGCAACTTCAGTCGCGGTGCGACGAGTACGTGTTGATGCATCACTTAAGTAACTTTCAAAGCCCTCCTTGCTCCCATAGTAGGATGCAAGGTGGGCTTTTTTCTTGGGATGAGTTGCGTCACTGCGTTCGACGCCTAACTCACGGGTCGAGCCCGAGGCGTTGACGTTCCATCCTTGATTCCCGTAAGTATCTGGGAATGTAGGAGTTGCTAAGGGTGTTTGAACGAGGCTTTTGACTCTTTCCAACGGGTCGCGCTCCGCGTTTCTCCATCGATTTTGCCGTCGACTCGCGATGGCATGCGGCCGATCGCAGCGGTTCTAATTCTGGCAAAATCATATTTTTTGCGTCAAGGCTCGAGCGGGGCGGCATCTGTGATCTTGGCTGTCGGTTGCTTTTGAGTTGTGGAGAATCAATTGGGATTCGCCGAGCTTCCGGCCCTGGCCCCTTCGAGGTGCTACATGGGTGTCATCATTTTTCTCGTCTGCGCGGGCTTGTTTTTCTCGCTTTTTATTGTCCCATTGGCGATCTGGTACAGCGTTAGTGCACTGAGGCGTGAGCAGAAGGAAGAGCTGGCAGCTCTCCAAAACCGCCTTACGATGATCCTCAAGGAAATTGGACGACGGCCGAATTCCATCGGCACCCCCCTTACGCCTTTGGCTACAAATTCCGCCGCTGTTCGCCAGTCTCGTGGGGTTGATGAGGACCCTAGCATTCGAGGGGTGGCGGAGACTAACAAAGATCTTGCACCTTCGAGCGCCCCAGCGTCCATTATACCTACGGCAATATCCCAGTATGTACCGTCGGTCGCTGCGCCGGTCCTTGTCACGGATGTGCTTGTAGGTCCCCGTGAGAGCCTTCCCTCCGGGATGAAAATTCCGGCAGAGACGCCCAAGATGGCCTCCGCCTCTGTACCTCCTATCGCCTCGGGGGTACCTGAGGTTACCACGGCTGCGCGTAAGTCACCGGCCCCACCGCGCGAGCGCAGTGCGTTCGAAAAGTCCGCTCAGGAAACCCTGCAAAAGATCTGGAATTGGATCATTGTCGGCGAAGAGCATCTGCCGAAGGGGGTCTCTACTGAGTTTGCTGTTGCAAGCCAATGGTTGCTGCGGATCGGTATTGTGATCCTGGTCGTTGGTATCGGCTTCTTTCTCAAGTATTCCATCGATAAAGAATTGATCGCTCCTCCGGCGAGAGTCGCACTCGTCGTCGTCACTGGACTTGCGATGCTCATCGCCGGCACGAACATGCTCGGTCGGAAATACCAAGTGCTCGGCCAAGGGCTCATGGGTGGAGGCTTTGCGTCCCTTTACTTTAGTGTGTTCGCAGCTTACGAGTATTATCACTTGATTAGCGATCTTCCGGCTTTTGCACTGATGGCTTGCATCACGCTAGCTGCTGGCATCATCGCTGTTAAATTCAAATCGCTACTCGTCTGCGTCCTCGGTATCATCGGTGGTTACGGTACACCTCTCATGCTGTCCGCGGGGCCAGTGAACTACCCAGCCTTGTTTGGATACATGCTGGTTTTGGGTTGCGGTATTCTCTTTATCAGCGCCTACCGAAATTGGCCTCTGTCCCATTACTTGAGTTTTATAGCAACCTACGCTCTTGTCTTTGCGACGTTGTACGGCGGCACCAATCGATACACTTCCGAAAGTTTCTGGCAGGTTTACCCGTTTCTGATCGGGTTCTTTGTTCTCTATTCGACGATGTCGTTCTTGTACAAGCAAATCCGCAACGAAAAAGTACAGCTGCTGGATTCGCTCTCAATGCTGATCAACGTAGGGATCTTTTACTGGTTTTCGCACCGACTCATCCAGGACGCGTTCCAGGATAAGCACTGGGTTGCATTTGCAACGATCGGTTTGGCGGTGTACTACGGATTGCATTTCGCCGCGATTCTCGGACGCAGGGCTGTCGATCGCAACTTGATGGTCATGTTCCTGGGGCTAGCCAGTTGCTTCTTGGCGATCACGATGCCCATCACGCTTTCGGAAAAGTGGGTTACAGCGAGTTGGTCGTTGCAAGCGCTGATGCTCGTTTGGATGTCGGGCCAATTGCAGAGCGGCGTGGTTCGATCGATCGCTTATGTGATGTTCCTGTTCGTCATGTTCCGCTTCGGGATCTACGATCTTCCCCGATCATTTTTCTTGGCGAGTGCGGATGGATCGGCCAATGATTACATGCTAGCTCTCGTGCAACGCATTGTCTCATATGGGGTACCCATCGGATCCTTGGCGATGGCCTTTCGGTGGATTCGCAAACTGCCAGGGGATGACGCAAAATCTGGTGCAGTTGGATCATCCGCAGCTGTTGACTCGCAGCTTCTGTTCGGACTCAAAGACTCCATGGTGCTGCCTGTATTGCTCGCTTCCATGTTGGGATTGGCGTTGATCTATCTCCATCTGGAGGTGTCTCACACCGTGGGATACGCCTACATGGCGGCGCGCAACTCGATGCTCACCTTACTGTGGTTGGCTGGTTGCGGTGTCGTTGCCTACCTTTGGGCAAAAACGAGGAATGAGTTCCTTTTCCCTGTTCTGGCAGTCGCTGTAACATTGGTGATCGGAAAGGTCCTCTTTTATGACGTTGCGTTTGGCTGGCGACTCAACGGCAGGATGCTTTACTCCGATCCGTATTCCTTCCGCGATGCCTTCATGCGACTGGTCGATTTCTCTGCCGTGACGGGCTTCCTCATCGCAGGTTATGCATTTTTGAGAGGCCGTGGGGCGTATGAGTTGATGAAGAAGGTGTTGGTGATCGCGAGCATCGCGATGCTCTTTGTCTATGCGACCCTTGAGGTGAACAGTTTCTTGTTCAGCTTTTATCCGGGGTTCCGTTATGGGGGCGTCTCCATTCTTTGGGCGATCTTTGCGCTCTCGATGATTCTGGTCGGTGTGGGCCGTAGTCTCCGAGACCTTCGCTATGTCGGTTTAGGGTTGTTCACTATTGTGTCGATCAAAGTGTTCATGGTCGATATGAGGCAACTGGACCCAATCTGGAGGATCGTTGCCTTTGTGGTCCTGGGGATAATTTTGCTGATCGGTTCGTTTGTGTATCTGAAACATCGGGAGAGCTTTGCGACGAAGCTCGGAGAGGAAGAATCGAGATGAGATCTATCAACACTTCAATCGGTGCGTGGCTGTTGATGAGCGGTGCATGTTTGTTCGGTCCTAACATCGTTCGATCACAAACGGTTACGGGCGAAGCATTGAACTCAGTCGCTCGCTCGATCGATTTACCGACGTTCGATAACAAAACAATTGCCAGTGTGAGTTTGGATGAACGCGTTTATTCCAACACTACAGAGCAACTCTCCGATTTGCGCATTGTGGACGACCGAGGAATCGAATTGCCATTCCTGTTTCATAACGTTGTTTCCACGACGAAGAAAACGGTTCCTGTTGTTGAGCTGGTCCGCAACCCGATCGTGAAGCCGACCGAGGATAATGGGCTGGTGATCGAGTTCGAAATCGAACCAGCGAAATTCACTAAGCCGATCCATGGTTTCCACTTGTCGACAAATGTGGTTAACTTTGAACACCTAGTTTCGCTCGATCGCAAGGAGTCCGACAGCGAAGAATGGAAAGCAATAGCGTCCGACGTGCTCTTGTATGACTATTCACAGTTCATGGACGTACGCAATACCGAAGTTCCCATCCCGAAGGATAGTGAGTTTCCTGTCGGTGGGCGATTTAGGATGAGAATCTCTCAGGTCGTTCAGACGCAACAGTCGCGTTGGCAGGCAATCAAGCGAACGCTTCAAGAGGGCAAGGAGACCAGCCGCGAGGAAATCTATGAGCTTAATCGGCAGCCGCTACGAATTGATCGGATAACGTTCAGCCAGGATTTTGAAGTTGTTGCGAGCTCTCAAGCCCTTTTAACGGATGTTTCGATCGCGAATGTCCAAGTGACCAATGATCAGGAATCGAAGTGCACATGGATTGATTTTGATTCCAAACGCGATCCATTATCGGAAGTGACTCTCGAAACTTCGGATAGTAACTTTAGCCGTCCATCTCGGCTGTTGTCTCGCACCTTGGAACCAGTGAAAGATAAGTCTGAATGGCGACCGTTGGCAGCGACGACACTGACGAAGATCGATATCGCCGGTGTAGATTTAACGAGATTGACGCTTTCGTGCCCAGAACACCGCGCATCGCGATACCGTTTGGTGATCGAAAATGGTGATAACCCGCCACTGGAAGATGTCCAGCTATCAGCGAAAGGACCCAAGCAAGAGTTGGTGTTTGTTGCCGTTGCTGGTCGTAGCTATAGCGTGACCTATGGCGTCGCGGACCGGACGCATCCGACGTATGACACGTTGGCGATTCAGACGGCGCTGAGCGCAAACGTTGCACCGACCGTTGCGACCCTCGGCGATCCGCAACCAATTGCGATCGAACCAAAGGTTCTTCCAGAGCGTCGATGGTACGAGAATCAGGAGCTGGTCTTCGCGGTGATCTTGGGGTTGGTAGTGATCCTGGCGGCTGCTTTGTTTCAAGCAGCCAAACGGCTTAACCAAGTCCCCATGTCCAGCGAGAATACCTCAGCATAAGCGATACTTTAACAAGGGCGTTCTTGCGTCGTATTATTGCGAAAAAAGTTGGGAAACCACCCGGCCGTGGACATCGGTCAATCGGAAATCGCGACCGGCGTAACGGTACGT
>CAIYZV010000078.1 GCA_903930765.1 uncultured Pirellula sp. | reverse complement strand
TTAGCGACTTGTGGAGATGCTCGTATTTGGTTGCTCGATTGCCAGCAGTCATGGATTCACACTCGAAGAGATGGTTTGGCGGGTTTTTGTTCGTTACTTGATCGTTGCTTGATCGTTCATTTACCGGTTGCAAGAATGGAAAGGGAACAGGGATCGAAGGGAAAGCGGGATCGAAGGGGAAGCGGTGCCGCTTACCGTTCGCTACTCGGATTGGATCTCAAGTCGCTCTCATCGTTGGCATCGCTCTCGTCGTTGGAATCGCTCTCGTCGTCCAATTCGGTGTCGTGGGTTGCATTCAGCGTTTCGTCGCGATCCTCTTCCTCGTCCGGGGCATCGCCTGATGGGGATGCTGGAGGCGGCGATGATTCCTCGCGCTCGCGAGCGATTTGTTCGAGAATCTGCTGAACCGCCACCGACTTTTTCACCCCTTCATCGGTGACGAACGTCAACCGTGGGGTGTACCGAGTATCGATGCGTTCCGCGATACAGGTTTGAAGGAATCCAGATGCGTTTTGCAATCCTTTCAAGGTAGTCTTTTGCTGGCTGTCGTTCCCCATGATGCTGACGAGAACTTTTGCTTCCCGCATGTCTGGAGCCACCTCCACGCCGAGAACGGTGACGTTCTTTACACGTGGATCTCGAAGTTCCGTCAGGATCGCCATGGAAACAACCTCTCGGATTGCTTCCGCTGCTTTTAGTAGTCGTCGGGCGCTCATGATCTCGAAGAATCCAACGTTCTAGCTACTTCTTCGATCTTATACGCTTCCAACACATCGTCGACCTTGACATCGTTGAAACCAGCGAGCTTGATGCCGCACTCCATTCCGCGGTTGACTTCCTTGACGTCGTCCTTGATTCGTTTCAAGGTATCCAGCATGTAATCGCCGATACGACGACCTTCGCGGTTGACGCGAACACGGCAACCTCTTTCGATGGTTCCTTGAGCGACATAACAACCAGCGATCGTCCCCACCTTGGATACCGTGAAGACTTGCTTGACCAACGCTCTTCCCAATTCGACGACTTTCTCTTCCGGCTTCAGGCGACCTTCGATCATCGCCCGGATATCGTTCGCCAAATTGTAGATAATGTCGTATCTGCGAACTTCTACGTTCCGAACATCAGCCAGTGCCCTGGCTGCTTCATCCGGAATCACATTAAACCCGACGATGACCGCTTGAGATGCACTAGCGAGCGTCACGTCCGCAACCGTGATGCCACCGACCGATCTTTGAAGGATTCGGATTTCCACCTCCGGGTGATCAAGCTTGGTGAGTTCTTTTTCGATGGCCTCGAGAGAACCGCGGGCGTCGGCGCGAATGATGAGGTTGAGTATAACCTTCTCTTCTTTGACCCCGAGTTTCCCGGACTGAACTAGCTCCTGGAAGGTCTCAAAGGAAACCTTGGGCGATGTCCCAGACAGCGATTGGGTGCGCGTAAGCGTCTCCCGTGCCGCTGCCACCTCGCGAGCTTGAGCGATGTCATCGATGACATAGAACTTCTCACCAGCCTCGGGTGGTCGCTCCAGGCCTGTGATGTTCACAGGCATGGATGGTCCAGCCTCGGTCAACTGCTTAGCACGCTTCAAGGTGTCATACAGAGCCTTGATCCTCCCGAAGGTGTTGCCGCAGACGACGATATCGCCGACGCGCAATGTTCCTGATTGGACCATCACCTTGGCAATCACACCTCGATCTGCCGACTGCTCGCTCTCCAAGCAGACACCGGTAGCAGCCCGCTTTGGGTTGGCTCGATAATCGTTGAGTTCGGCAACAGTCAAAACCGTGTCGAGAAGCTCATCCATCCCTTTACCAGTGATCGCACTCGTGGGGACGACTTCGACATCGCCACCCCAAGCGCTTGGAGTCAATCCGTGCTCGGTCATTTGTGTCATGATTCGTGTGATATCGGCACCAGGCAAGTCGCATTTGTTCGCCGCCACCACGATCGGAACGCCCGCCGCTTTCGCGTGGGAGATCGCTTCCTCGGTTTGTGGCATGATCCCGTCATCTGCGGCGACCACCAAAATTGCGATGTCGGTAACGTTGGCACCGCGTGCACGCATCTCCGTGAACGCCTCGTGACCTGGGGTATCGACGAACGAAACCGCACGACCATCCTTCTTGACTTGATAAGCCCGTATGTGCTGGGTGATGCCGCCCGCTTCACCGGCGACGATCTTCGTGCCGATTAAATAATCGAGCAACGAGGTCTTGCCGTGGTCGACGTGCCCAAGGAACGTTACGATCGGCGGCCGTGGGACGAGATCTTCGGCCTTGTCCTCGAACGAGTCGATCTTGGCGATAATGCTCGTTTCAAGCGTTTCCGCTTGTTTGAGCTCCAAATCAATCCCAAGATCGACCGCGATCATTTCGGCTTGTTCCTGCGTCAGCGATGCGTTGATGTTCACCATCGTTCCCATCATCATCAGCGATCGCAGCACACGTGCCGCAGGTACTCCAGCGGCCTCCGAAAAACTCCGGACGGTGCATGGGAATGTCAGCACAACTCGCTCTTTTTTCCCCGCCGCCAACTGCTGCTTTTTCTTGGGACGAAGCCCTGCCAAGCGTCGCTCTTCCTCCTCCTCGACCGTAGCCAAATCCCGAGTCGTATGAATGCGGCTCGCATTGCGAAGGGTGCTGCGCTCGTTTCGAGAGGACTCGAGACTGGCAAGACCTTTCTTGCGAACGGGCTCATCAACCTCATCGGTTGGCTTCTTGTGTTTCTGATTGAGCTTGTTTTCTGCGGCTTGTTTGAACTCGGTGAGCCCCGCATGCTGAGTTTGGCTCGGTGCCGTCGCGCGTCCACTCCCCGTTCCAGTTTTCGCACCCGGTGCCGCAGGCTTGTCGTTGGACTTGTTCATCCCCTGCTGAACACCCTTGAGCACATCCGGCGTCAGCTTCACAATCGGCTTCATCGCCGTAGGCTCTTGCACCTTCGGTGCCGGAGACGGGCCAGCAGACTTGGGGATTTTCGCCAAGTTGATATTGATTACGGGATCACGCGACCTTCGAGCCTTCGCGGCATCACCTGACGGCTTCGAAAGATCTGCAGGCTTTCCTCGCCCGATCACCCTCATCTTGCCTGATACGTCCGCTGGCGAGTAGAACCCCTCGCGACCCGAAGGTTCACTGACGCGACCCGCAGGCGGTACCACTTCGTCGGAAACCTTGTCCGCTTCGTCCGTTAACTCGGTGGATGACTCGATGAATGGTGCGGGTTCCGCAACGAGAGTTGAAGCGATTGCGACCTCAGCCTCTCCATCCAATGGAACGTCAGACGTCGGTTCCGAGACCACCATGTGAGCGGAGGTTGCCACCGCAGTAAGGCTCTCGTTGGCCGCGGTTTCCTCAATCGATCCTGTTGAAGAAGATCCCGCTGAAGAAGCCGTTGACGCCCCGCCTACCCGCGAACGCATCGCAGAAATATCTCGTTTAGGCGCTACAGCCTTTGTGCCGAGATCCCGAATCGGTGCGTCCTTGGAAACGTCTCGCGTCGGCTTTGGAGCTTCCTTTGCAGGTGCCGCCGCAGGGGCAGCCTTTTCTTCAAGATGCTTCTTGATGCGACCTATCTCATCCTCTTCAAGGCTCGCGAGTGCGCTCCCCTTTCCTTGGATTCCGATGCGCGCACACAGATCGACCAGCTCCTTGCTGTCCAATCCCAAATCTTTTGCAAGCGAATAAATTCGAATTGCCACTGAGCAATTATCCCCGGGCCTTGGCCCTCGATTACCTGAGGCGAGATACCGATACCAACTCGGTCATCTTCGCTCGCCTTTTTTCGTTCTGTTGTCTTATTTCATGGAATGCCTCTTCGCGAATCCAGCAAAGCACTCGATATGCTCCCGAGTTATCCTCGGTGGCACATCGGTTGTGTGGTACCAGAGTCAGCTGATGAACACGCCGAGCACTGACAAAGTGCTGCAGCGTTTTCCGAATGACCTCTATCTTAGCGTATCGGGGCAATCTCGTCAGGTGTTCCAAGCCCCGGAACGGGATACTTTTCTAGCCCAACCTCAATTTTGTTGAGGTTCGCCCCCATCCCCTTTGTTCTCTAAATCCTCGGTCGCTCGACGTTCTTTGTCCAATCTCTCTTGGGCTTTCCTGGCGTCCTCTTCGGCTTCTTGTTCAGCCGCCTTTTCCTCCGCCTGCTCGACGATCGAATTGACCTGGTCCTCGGTGTATCCGCCCATTTCAATGAGCGCTTCAGGCTCGATCACGGACAAATCGTCAAACGACAAATAGCCTTGCTCCACCAATTGCTGAGCGACTTCTTCGGTCATCCCGTCGATTTGCATGAATGCCTCCATCGCGCGCTCAATCTGCCGCTCGAGCTCCGGCGCCGTCATGATTTCAATGTCCCAACTGCACAATTTGCTAGCCAAGCGGACATTTTGTCCATAACGACCGATCGCTTGCGACAAATGCTCTTCGTTGACGAGTGCAATCGCCCGACCGATCATGTCGCACAAGAGAACCTGCTCAACCTCGGCTGGCTGCAACGCATTAGGGATCAGCACCATCGGATCGTCACTCCAGCGGACGATGTCGATTCGTTCACCCGCCAACTCGCTCGTGACGTTTTTGATTCGATTCCCACGCATGCCCACACACGCCCCGACGCAGTCCACACGCTGGTCGGAACTGCTGACAGCTACCTTGCTCCGATACCCTGGTTCTCGGCTGATCGCATTGATGCGGATCACGCCTTCCGCAATTTCTGGGATCTCTTGTTCAAATAATCGTTGAACCAGCGTCGTCTTGGTACGGGACAAGATAATCTTCACCCGGTTGCCGGCCGCTTTGACTTCGTAAATAACGGCTCGAACCCGGGACCCATTGTGATAGCTCTCGCCAGGGATCTGCTCGCTTTTGGGCAGGATCGCTTCGACATTCCCGAGCTGAACGATGGTCAAACCTTTTTCCGTTCGCTGAACAATGCCCGTGACCAACTGACCTACCTGACCATGGAACTCTTCGAGCCTCGCGTCTCGCTCGGCCTCTTTAAGCTTTTGTATGATGACTTGCTTGGCCGTTTGAGCCCCGATCCGCCCGATCTCGTCCTGGCTCAGATTCCGCCCGTCTACCGTCGCGTTGATCGTACCGACTGCGCGGACAATATGGATGTCCACTTCAGCCTCTTCCCCAAACTGCCGTTTCGCAGCTGTCACCAATGCAGACTCAATCGCCTGAATCACAAGTTCAGGGTCAATCTGCTTTTCGCGATGCATAGAATCTACGATTCTAAGCAATTCTTGAGGATTCATGCGGTTTTAGTTAATTTGATTGAATAGGGAATGGTCGCTCGGAACAGGTGCGGAGCGGCTCGACACCCATTCGTCGGAGAATCGGCCAAAGCTATCGAGACGCATCGAAAATGTCAACCGGCGATCGGCCTTGCAAGCACCCGAACGTGGCAATCTCCCCGATTTTTATCCAGGATGGAAGGCCAGAAATGAACTACGTCAACGAAGTAAGGTTCCTCGGGTGGGGATTTTGACGGCCTTGCCGATCGTGATACAGGTTCAGTAGATACGGGTCCAGTCGCAAGGGGCCGACATCGTCCTCCGTCGATTCGATAAACCTTGAACCACGATAAACCTTGAACCACGATATACCGTAAGCCACGACATACCTTAAGCCACGATAATCCTTAAGCCATCTATCCACGAGTCGTCCTCATGTTGTATCCAAAGAGCGGTCTCCCGATCGGGGATCCGGCGAATCCACCGCGTAGGCAATGCGGAACCATGGCAGTCTTTGAACGACTGTCGGAAATGGAACCTGACTTCCGAGAAAACATCGCGTCCCTCGAACGCCAAACTCGCGACTTCGTGAATACTCGCTGCATGGCCCGCGACGCCCGCTTGCTGTTCAAAATCCCAGTCGTTGTCCATTGCGTTTACAGCCAATCCTCGGAACGGATCTCGGTCGCTCAAGTCAAAAGCCAGGTCAAAATCCTCAACCAAGATTTCCGGCTGAAAAACCCCAACCGCTCAGAGATTCCAAAAGCCTGGAAATCGTTGGCCGCCGACGCTGGAATCGAGTTTTATCTCGCTCCCGCGGATCCCTCGGGCAATGCATCCTCCGGTGTGACTTATACGAAAACCAATCGCCCCGCCTTTGGCACGGGCGACTCGGTAAAACGATCGGACACAGGAGGCATTGAACCGTGGGATCCCCGCCGATTCCTCAATCTTTGGGTCGCCCCCTTGGCCGGCGGCTTGCTGGGGTACGCCCAATTCCCCGGCGGTCCCGAAGAGACTGATGGAGTGGTTATCGCGACGACCGCCTTTGGAACCCGTGGGACCGCACTGCAGCCATTCGACCGCGGGCGAACTTCTACGCATGAAATCGGTCACTACCTCAATCTGTACCATATCTGGGGGGATACCAACGATTGCTCCGGCACGGACCACTGCTGCGATACTCCCATCCAGCAACTGCCCAACTACGGTCGACCTACGTACCCAAGAGTCTCATGCAACAACGGCCCAAACGGCGACATGTTCATGAACTTTATGGATTACTGCGACGACGAGGTCATGTGCATGTTCACGGAAGCACAAGCTGCACGTATGATCGCCACACTCACCGGACCCAGATCCGGCTTAGATCCAAACCCCAAACGGATGCCGTAACACGGAACCGTGCTATACCTATCGTTTGTTCGCTCATCGAGCCTGCCCATCGCGAGCCGGCTTACCCAGCGGCTAACCAACCCAGCGGCTAACCAACCGATGCAGTCTGACCCCCATCCTTCGAATGACGCTGTTCCAGATCCCTCGGATCTCGCGGCTAGCAATTTGTCGATCGAGCATGGCAAGTGGACTCACTCGCACGAAGAAGACCACGGCGGTCTGATGGTATTTCGACCCGATTCGTTTCCATTCCCCCGCTCTCGAGGACGCTTGGCTTTTGTTCTCCAGGGGGATGGCCAAGGGACCTATATCCCTATCGGAGCGGATGACCAAAGTGGGTCCGTGCCGGCCCAGTGGAACATCGAGCCAGGCACTTCGCCGGTATCTTTACTCCTCAGAATCCAAGCAGGAGATCGCGAGGTGTTCTGTGCTCAAGTCCTCAAAGCGAACCCAGCGGAACTGCTGCTTCGAATGTTGCCACCGTCCTAATCGCCAATCCTCGACCTTTTGGGTTGGTTCGCTCCAAGAATCCGTGTGTAGAGGGCACGGATTTCCGTGGTCATGTTCTGATGACGAAATCTCTCCGTGAATCGGTTCTGCCCTTCGTTCCCAAGCCGTCTGCGCAAATGGTTGTCCTGGGCCAGTTGCACGATCGCACCGGCCAGTGGGCCTACGCTTTTCGGGGGAAGTAGAAAACCGGTCTCTCCGTTGATGACTACCTCACGCGCGCCATCGATGTCGTAGCTAACGACCGGTCGACCGGCGATCAACGCTTGAGGGATCGCCCGTGCCAATCCCTCGCGAAGGGATGTATGGACGAGCGCGTCCATCGCCCCGACGAGTGACGGGATTCGAGCGGGAGGGACTAATCCAGTGAAGATAAAATGACCTCGAAGACCCATCGATTCGAGGTTGCGTTCGATCTCATCTCGCAAAATACCATCCCCGACCAACAGAAATCGCACGTTCGGTGCCTTCGAAACGACTTCCTTGGCAGCCTCCAAAAGATACTCATGCCCTTTCAAATGAAAGAGCCTTGCGATTTTTCCAAAGACGACATCCTCTGGCCTTAGTCCCAGTTCCTGCCGCGTTTGCTCCCGGAGCGAATTCGCTCGCAAAAACGGTTCTACATCCATCCCACTGTAGATCGTGGTGAACTTGGCTCTCTCCGCGATGCGCGCCTCAACCATCAACTCGGTCATGGCGTCGGCGACACTGATCATATGATGACATCGCTTGGCCGCCCAACGCTCGCACGCTTGGAAGAACCGACGCGCTAAACCATTTTGGTAGGGATGGAATGGGGCCCCGTGCACCGTATGCACCACGCAAGGGACATCCTCGTTCCATGCTGCGGCGCGACCGAGCAATCCAGCCTTGGCGCTGTGCGTATGGACAACATCCGGACGCAGGCTCCGAATTCGAGACCGCAACTGGCGGTAGGCTTTTTGGTCCTTCCATGGGTTGATCGCTCGGATCAAGGTAGGTTCCTCGATAACCCATAGCTTGGAGGATCGGGATGGATCCTGGGTTTGTGTTTGATCCAACAAGCT
The DNA here is from genome assembly GCA_903930765.1 of uncultured Pirellula sp. Classification (GTDB taxonomy): domain Bacteria; phylum Planctomycetota; class Planctomycetia; order Pirellulales; family Pirellulaceae; genus JBKCUI01. Next base: position 3,992 of record CAIYZV010000078.1, on the reverse strand, counting down.
TCCTTCGGCGCCCAGACTGGGTCCAGTGATCAGCGAGACGTCATCGCCGTATTCGGTCACCAAATCTAGGCAATTGAACCTAGTGTTCTCTTGCGCTCCCCCAACGATCATTCGCGTGATGATGTGGAGGACTCGCATGTTTTTGGCTCGGTTGTGCGATGTACAGATGGAGGATTACAGGTGAATGTTGATCGCTAAGGATGCACAAACAGACAATTGCAACGTGCCGATGTCATCGGTGCGACTCAGAAGTTTACTTAACGCCTTGAATCCTACTTAAATCGGAGCAGTGCGTAGTGCTTCTTCCCTTTCCGCAGGACAACGACGGTTTCACTCGCCAAATCTTTCTCTGACAATACAGCATCGATTCCGGAAATGCGGCGATTGTTGACGTACGCCGATCCCTCCGTAATGCTCCGTCTCGCTTCGCTTTTGCTCGAGGACAATCCAGCAGCACAAAAGGCATCGATGATCCCGATCCCCTCGACCAAACGCGATCGCTCAATCTCGGTACTGGGAACATCGGCAAAAATGGTGTTGAGCTCAACGTCGGTCAACGATTCGATTTCAGCTCCGAAGAGGGTCCTGCTCGCCCGTTCCGCGGACTGAAGCCCCGACTCGCCGTGAACCAGTTTCGTCAACGATTCAGCCAGTCGCTTTTGAGCAAGTCGTTCCTGGGGCTTGTCTCGGAGCGATACCGTCAGGGTATCAAACTCGTCCTTCTCGACATCCGATAAAAACCGCAGCGCCATCAGTACGTCGGTGTCTGGAATGTTGATCATGTACTGGTAGAACTCGTAAGGAGTGGTGCGATCCGCCGATAGCCATACCGCACCCTTTTCCGTTTTGCCCATTTTCCTACCATCGCTCGTCGTGAGCAGAGGGCAGGTCAACCCGTAGAGTTGCTGCGACAGCATCCTGCGTCCGAGATCGATTCCGGCAGTGATGTTGCCCCATTGGTCACTACCCCCGATCTGTAACCTGCAGTCGTGGTGCTTGGCCAAATATACAAAATCGTACGCTTGCAAGAGCATGTAGCTGAACTCGGTGTAGCTCAATCCGCTGTCGGTTCGCTCCAAGCGGCTTTTCACAGAGTCCTTGGTGAGCATAACGTTGATCGGAAAGTTTTTCCCGACATCGCGCAAGAAGTCCAAAAACGTAAACGACTGCATCCAGTCGTAGTTGTTGACAAGGATAGCGCTGTTCGGGCCCTCAAAGTCGAGGAAGTGACGCATCTGTGATCGTAAACCTTCGACGTTTTTTTCCAAGAGTTCCTTGGAAAGCAATTGCCTCTCGTCGCTCTTGCCACTCGGGTCACCGATCATTCCGGTCGCACCACCAACCAATGCAATCGGCCTATGGCCAGCTTGTTGGAATCGACGCAGCATGATGAGCGGCAACAAGGATCCGACGTGCAACGAGTCGGCCGTAGGATCGAATCCTGCATAGACCGCCGAAGGCTTGTTCAACAATTCCCTGAGGTTGATTTCATCGGTCGTTTGGTGAATAAGCCCTCGCCATTGCAGTTCGTCGACAATTGATGACATCGTATCTCCGTAGCGTTGCGTCCTGTCTGGAGGTTTCCAGAGGTGGTTGTTTGCACGTGTTGTATGGGTTACCGCCCGGCAACCTCGTGCGGCCGTATTGTAACCATAGGTCCCCGCGCTAGGGGATAGCTCTTTCGACGCACCCGCAATCTCAGTCAAGCTGCCTCGGCCGTCGCGCCGCGGGACAGAGTCAGGGTGCCGGCAATGTTTCAGCAACGCCATATTGCAAGGGCTTGACGCGATCAGGCGTGTTTTGGCGGTTTTGCGGGTTGCCTCTACCGGTTGAGGGGCATGTGCCTATTCCGAAAACTAGTTTTTTTTCGTCGACTGTGGAGCATAAGCCTCGGCAGGGTGAGCGATCGCGGTAAAATGAGCCCCGCTGGACTGCTTCGGCTTGCACACGTCATCTAGCCACTATTGCCTAGCCGATGCATTGGCAGAGTGCCCAGCAATTTGTCTCCGCTCCTCGTTGCTATTGCCCGGAACCGATCCTATGTCCAACCCCAGTGTTCGCGGTATTGTCCATGTTGTTGAAGACACCAAGACCTTCGGCCAAAAAGGTTTTCGGAAACGGCTCATCGTTCTCGAACAAAACCTAGGTCGATTTACCAATTTTATCCCGATGGAGTTTACGAACGATGCGTGTGACTCCGCCGATGGTCTCAAGGTGGGCGATGACATCACCGTCACGTACCGACTGACCGGTCGCAAGTGGCAACGCGATTCGGATAGCGAAGTCAAGTATTTCTTGACCGCGGAAGCGATGGGGTATCGTCGCTCGGGCGAATCCAACGGTGCCGGCGACACGGATTCGATCAACGATGAACTCTCTCAAGCGTCCTCGGATTTCAGCGACGCCCCCTTCTAACAGCCCTGCTCCGCGTCACAACATTCTGCACTTTTGCGCCCGAGAACTCGGCGCTAACAGTCGATTTTCTTGCCAGCGCGCTCACAGGGAGACGCTGGTCTCACACGTTGTGTGGATGACTGATTTGTGCCGACTTCGATGCTCGATTTCTGCTCACACTCGCTGTGAAAATGGCCATTTTGCGACCAGTGCGCAGACGTTGAGACAGTTGTCCTTACGAATCGAATCGGTTTATCGCTCGGCCTCTAATCTCCTATCCTGTCTCGATGGGCTTATTTTCAATCTGTACGATGCGCTCTGTGGGTGCACACTTGGAGAAGAACGGTGCTCCGCTGCGTTCTGACCTTGGCAAAGGGGTTCTCGTCGATGATCTTCCAATCGACCGCATCGTGCATGGATTGCCGTGCGAGTTGGATCCGCTTGCGGATCTTTGTTGCCGAGAACCTCTCGGAAATAGAACTACCTAGGTCGATTTCCAAGATGATCGTTCCTGAAAGAATGCAGCAATCTCTTTCTTAGTACGATTTCCAGTGGCGACGGCAAGTGTCAAATCTGCAAGCTCTCCCTCTTGGCAATTGAAATCGATATTATTCCAGTCTAAAAACACGAGAGCTGCTACGGTTCCGGTTCTTTTGTTCCCGTCGACAAAGGGATGATTGTTGACAATATGAAACAGATACGCCGCAGCCATCTCGAAGGGAAAGGCGTGCAGGAATTGCCCTGCAAATGTCGCCCTAGGTTGCTCAATCGCCGATTCGAGTATTCCTGCATCGCGCAATTCAATGGTACCGCCGTAGTGAAATATCTGATCGGCATGAATCTCAAGGATATCCGAAAGCTCAAGAAACTCGATCGAAGTCATCACTCAGCCAACTTGCGAAGATCGTCTGCGAATTTCCCATTGATGGTTTTAAGACTTTGTTTGAGTCTCTTTTTTCGGTCTGGATCCCGGCAAGGCTTCACCAACAAATGATCTCCATTGGTGCTGATCTCCAGCGGAGTGTCCTGTGAAATCTGCAGGAGTTCAAGAATCGGCTTATCGATTACAAGTGCCAGACTGTTACCGTGCTTGATTAGCATCTTTTGCATTGATGAATCTCCCAAATGATGTGATACCAAAGTGTATACGCATCTAGCCCTTAAGTCAAATGAGAATCTACACAGTAGGCGCGTTGGATTTCGCGTCGCGCGTGATGTCGAAGTGCGAGTTTCCCAGGGAATTTGTAGGTTGTTCGAGTCCTGTCCGAAGGACCGCTCTACTTTCTACTCTCCACTCTCCTGGTTTTCCCAGGGTTTTTCGCATTTCTGACCAATTCCTTTGGAGTTCTGTAGCGCCCATGCTGGCTCGGTGCATGGCGGAATGCGGCGCCAGCATTTCGCGTCGCGCACCCAAATTCGAGTCGTTTTTCGAGTCGTCAAAACACTAGGGTTTTGAATGTCCCAGTTTGGTTACGATTCATGTCGGTCGAGGCAGTAGGATTCGAACTATCTGAGTGATGTTCTGAAACGCGGGTGTGGTGACACTAGACCGAAACAGTCTATCACTCCATCCAATGATTGCTAGGCTCGCAAGTGCC
>CAIYZV010000077.1 GCA_903930765.1 uncultured Pirellula sp. | reverse complement strand
GTTTCTCCTGCCATTCCACGGAGACGGAATCCAACGGTGGCTTAGTACTCGACTCGCGGACGAGCATCCTTGCCGGTGGCGATTCAGGACCGGCAGCGCGCATCGACACACCCGAATCAAGCCTATTGATTCGCGCCGTTGAGTACCGCGACCCGAAACTGCAGATGCCTCCCAATGGCCGTCTTTCTCCTTCGGAAATAGAAGCACTACGGCGCTGGATCGGCCATGGGCTGCCATCGCCAGATTCATTCTCCGCGGATCCCAGTGACAAAGGTTCCAACAAGCCAAAATCTACCAGCCAGCTATCGGTAGTAAGGGCCTTTGACCACTGGGCCTATCGGCCGATCGTCTCGTCGGAATTTCCCGCCGGCCGACCACTCAGTCCGGCTCGGAACGAGACCGCGGAAGCAACCAACCCCAACCCGCCCAACGGGCTCAATCTCATTGATGCTTGGTTGCATCTGGCCCATGAGGAACACGGCTCCTCGCCTTCACCTGTTGTCTCGGACCGGGTTTGGTTTCGACGTGTTTGGGTCGATCTGCACGGTTTGAATCCAACGGCCGAAGAATATGCCCGATGGGATCTATCCGAAGACTTGTCAACCGATGCAACTGAAACGAACTCAACCACACCCAACCCTCCCCTAAGCCCTGACCAACGGGAAGCGATCGTCGATGCGATCCTCAACTCACCCCGGTATGGCGAACGATTCGCGCGCCATTGGATGGATGTCGTTCGCTTTGCCGAGTCCCTAACGCTCCGCGGATTCATTCTTCCCGATGCCTGGCGATTCCGTAATTATCTCATCGATTCCTTCAACGAAGACATTCCTTTTGACCAAATGATTCGTGAACAGATCGCGGGTGATTTACTCCCGTATGAGTCGGTCAATCAAGCTCAACGTCAATGGATTGCAACGACCGGTCTGGCCATCGGCGACCACAATTACGAGGAACAAGACAAACAGCAACTGGAGATGGATGCGATCGATGAACAGATCGACGTCATCGGCAAGGCATTTCTGGCGCAAACCCTTTCGTGCGCTCGTTGCCATGATCACAAATTCGACCCGATCCCCACCCGAGACTACTACGCCTTGGCAGGCATCCTGAAATCCTCGGTCGCGATGGAACATGAAAATGTATCGAAATGGATTCGAATGCCGCTACCATTGCCCCCCGATGTAGCGAAGCAATTCGACGTTGCTGCTGAAAGGCATAAATCGATACGAGCTGAAATCGATGCGATCAAAAAGAAAATCGGAGGGAGTGCTAAGAGCAACCGCATCGCGCGTTCGCAAGAACTTCCGGGGATCGTCATTGATAACGCATCAGCACGTATTGTCGGTGATTGGCAAACATCCTCATCGGTCCAAGAGTTCGTCGATTCCGAGTACCTTCACGATAAGAATTCCGGACGCGGCGAGAAATCGGTTACCTTCGAACCCAGCGCAATCGAACCCGGTACCTACCAGGTCCGGATGTCCTACGCTCACGGCGAAAACCGATCCTCGAAAACGATCGTTCGGATCTTCAGTGCCGATGGCGAAGCGCTCGTCAAGGTAAACCAACGCAAGCCAGCGGACGAGGATGGGTTATGGCAACCCCTTGGGAAATTCCGTTTCGAACCGGGTGGCCAAGCGTTCGTGATTGTCAGCAATGAAGATTCCGACGGGCATGTCATCGCGGATGCGATTCAGTTTCTCCCTGAAATATCCACCAACACACCATCGCCGCAATCCAGCGGTCTCAAACCGCAAGCCCCAGTCGCAAACTCTTCCGGCAACAACGCTGCGGCGTCTGTTGACGATGAATCCCTCTCGACGAAATTGAGAAGTCTCGAGCAAGAGGCCGCCGAACTAGCGTCGATGATCGACTCGCGTCCAACAGTCCAGACTCTCCGAGCTTCCACCGAGCCAAAGGACATTCCAATTCACATTCGTGGCAGCGTGCATCGACTGGGAGAAATCGCACCCCGAGGATTCCTCACTTGCATCGACCACCACAACCCCGAACTCCACTCACGAACGGCAATCCCTCCGAAATCGAATGGCCGTGTTGAACTTGGCAATTGGCTTACGGACCGATCCAACCCTTTGACGGCGCGTGTCTATGTGAACCGAGTTTGGTATTGGTTGATGGGTCAAGGTATTGTGCCGACGGTCGATAACTTTGGGACAACAGGTCGGCCTCCGTCACACCCTCAACTGCTCGATGCTCTGGCTGCTGAGTTCATTCAGAGCGGATGGTCCACAAAACAATTGGTGAAAAAAATAGTCCTGTCCGATGCCTACCGTCGAAACCTGACCGCCTCCGAAAGCGCGCTTCAAAACGATCCAGAGAACAACTTCTTTGGCCGAGGCATCATGAAGCGACTCGACGCAGAGTCCTTGCGCGACTCGATGCTGCAAGCCAGTGGCGAACTGGAACGTCCGACGCGGGTCGCCTCCACCATTCGGGCAAAGACCAAAGATGACTATCGGTACGAACACCCAGTCGGCCTCCCCTCGATCTATTTGCCATGGTTCAGGAACTCGCCTCCAGAATTGATACGCGAGTTTGATGGAGCCAACCCGAGCTTTTCCATCTCGATCCGAAATCGCAGCACGGTGGCTACCCAGGCCCTCACGCTGATGAATAGCCCGTGGGTTCATGAGCGAGCGAAGATTGCCGCGGACAAGCTAGCCCTAGCCGGACTTAGAAACGCTTTCGATCACGATGAGGCCACCACTCTGTCTCAAATCTACCTACAAACGCTCGGCCGACTTCCTAGTCCGGAAGAGCTTTCGTGGTCGAGGCGATTGCTGGAACTCGGAGATCGAGCGGATTTGATCCACGCATTGCTCTCGTCGATCGATTTCAGGTATCTTGAGTGATTGACCGAAGGGCTCAGCGACTCAATTCGATCCAGATAGCGTTAAGAAAACATCGACCATCCCTCAGGACGCCGTGCCCCGGTACAAACCGAAGCCATGAGACCACGCATGAACACCCGACGAGCTTTCCTTCGAAGATCGAGTTGCGGGTTTGGTGCATTGGCGGCAATGGGACTGATGCAACGCGAGCAACTAAACGCAACATGCATCCCATCGGCATGTTTCAATCCATCCGGACTTCATCATCCAGCCAAAGCGAAACGAGTGATCTTCCTCTTTATGCAGGGAGGAGTGAGCCAAGTCGACTCGTTCGATCGCAAGCCGATCCTGGAGGCGCGCGATGGAGAGATGGTTCCTTTCGACGATCCACGTGAGTTCGCCAATACGCGGAAACTGGGCTCGCCGCAGCGAATTATGAAATCTCCGTGGGCATTTAAGCAGTACGGGGAATCAGGCCGCTGGGTATCGGATCTATTCCCCCGCATGGCGGAGCATGTCGACAAGATGGCTTTTGTGCATAGTATGCACACCGATGGCGTAGCCCATGGACCAGCAACTTTGTTCCTGCACTCGGGTGCGATGAACGTCGTACGACCATCGATGGGCGCTTGGACCATTTATGGGCTCGGGAGTGAAAACGAGAATCTCCCCGGCTTCATTTCGATCGCTCCATCGATCGGCAATGGAGGCGCTCGCAACTATGGCGCCGCGTTCCTGCCTGCTAAATTCCAAGGCACCCCGATCGGTAGTGCCGGCAAATCCGAATTACGTCTCGAGCATATCTCGGGGGAGAGTTCCGCGGGGGCTATCGACCGAGCCGTACGGTGGCAGTTGCAAGCGGAACTGCAACGGATCCAACTGCAACAACGATTGGTCGCAACCGCTCCGGAGCATGACTCCGCCCGAATGCCTGACCGTGACGAACTGGATTCGTTGATCGCCTCGTATGAATTAGCAGCGAGGATGCAGGTTACGGCCCCTGAGCTCTTTGATCTCTCCACGGAAAGCGAAGCGACCCAGCGACTTTACGGAATCGATCAAAAACAAACGGAGGCCTATGGTCGGCGCTGTCTTCTCGCGCGGCGGCTGTGCGAGGCTGGTGTTCGATACATCCAAGTCAACTACGGGGACGACAGCGCGAATCCGGCGTGGGACCAGCATTCAAACCTTCCAAAACACGCCGACCACGCCGCTGCCGTCGACCAACCGATCGCTGGACTGCTAACCGATCTGGCGCAGCGAGGACTGCTCGAGGACACGCTGGTCTGGTGGGGTGGAGAGTTCGGTCGCGCTCCCTATGCGGAGAAAAATGGTACGGGTCGCGATCACAACCCTCAAGGATTCACCATGTGGCTGGCAGGTGGCGGCGTCAGACCTGGGATCGCCTATGGCGAGACCGATGAGTTCGGCCAGAACGCGATCGTCAACAAAGTGCACATGCACGACATGCACGCCACGCTCCTACATCTCCTCGGAATCGATCACGAACGCCTCACGTACCGTTACGCCGGTCGCGATTTCCGATTGACCGATGTCCACGGCCGGGTGGTTTCACCCCTGTTTTCGTGACGAAAATGCACCAATCGCTAGCGTCTCCCCGGCTGTTGTGAGCAGCAAGGCGCAGGCCGGTGATCTGGTGATCGTCACTTCGATCATGATCGCCCTCGCGGGTTCCAGCTCGCATAAAAACACCGTCGGCTAGCGCCAAAGTCGCTCACGCAAACCCAGGGGTTCCGAGCGCAGACTGGCTTGTTTCTAAAGTGGGCCTATCAAAGCAAAAAACCCTCCGTGCTGGCAAGCAAGGAGGGTTTTTTCAATTGTTTCAAGGATCCCAAGCAATTGGGAGCGTTATTCCGAGGGCATGTTCAATGCATGCATGCTCGGATCTTAGTAGCGAGAATCTCGGTCACGGCGGCCACCGCCACCGCCACCACCGCCGTATCCACCGCCACCGCTGCGTCCACCGCCACCGCCACCGTAACCACCACCACCACCGCCGCCGCCGCCGTAACCGCCGCCACCGCTGCGTCCGCCGCCACCACCCGATGGTCGGCTTTCGCGCTCACGTGCTTCGTTGCACGAGATACGACGATCAGCGATCGACGATTCATTCAGATTCGTG
>CAIYZV010000076.1 GCA_903930765.1 uncultured Pirellula sp. | reverse complement strand
TTGTCGGGTTCGTAGATACCTTCGGAGCAGTATCCTTAGGCTCAACTGATTTGGCAGGGGTCGGGGCTAACTGTGCCGATTGTTGCTGTTGGGGATTCGGCTTTATCGAAAACGCTCGGAGTGATTCTTCAGACAGTTGCAGTTCCGAAGTGTTGGTTGATTTCGCGTTGACAGGAGACCATTCGATTTGGTCATGCGACTCTCCATTGAGTTTCGCCGTAGAGGACTCGCCCCAAACAAACCCAATTCCGCCAACCATGGAAAGAACTGAGACGATCAATTTTGATTTTCCAATCATTTTCGACACCTCCAGTGTTCGCACTCGCTAATTCATAACTTTTCGTTATGAGTTGGCGGGTTACGAAGCGTTGGGTTACGGTTTTTTGCGCCGGAGTTACACAATTCCTCCATATTTGAATAGGATTCGTCGGGATCGATTTTTCGTTTCTCGTAACCGCACTATTTGGTTGACGGAAAACGAATTGGGAGCGATCTTTGGCTGAATGATCTGTCAAAGCAAAGTGCCACATGCGTCACGGCGCGATTACCGGATAAGGTGGCACGCCTGGGTAGTAATGACCTGGATGGCCCTCGGGCAGATTATCGGGGTAGTGATAACCTGGTGGCAGGTGATAGGGATGATCTGGCGGAAGTCGCGGCCAAATGATGTTGGGTAGTGGCGGCGGCGCTTCGATGACCACAGGCTCGTCCGGTGGAGGCGGCCAAGGCCAATCCTCGGGCCACCAGGGTGGACGTGGGCCCGGGTCTTCGCTTGACGATCCTTCATCGTCGCCTCCAGAACTCTCCGGTGGAATGTACGGAGGTTGTTCTGCCGGCGGATCGAAGGGTGGAATGAACGGATACGGCAATCGAGGTAGTTTGGGTTTGAACTTATCTATCATTGCAAGTTACTCCTTTGCAAGGGACTGGGATGACGAGACGCGACGCGACTACTGGGGCACAACGCGCAATGGGGAATCGACTTTGTTTCGAGGGATGTGCGAAGCTCGTCGTCGCTCGCGGTTGGGGGGCAGGCTTCGTAACTACGGAACAAATCCCACTCCGAAATCGATTCGAGGCGGGCTTTTTTCTCTAGCTGTGGCCAATATGCGAGTGCGGGACATTTCGCGAGGCAGCCATTCAAAAGTTGGGTGCATGGGCGTTGCATACCAACGCGACATGCGGAATCTGGCTCGGAATTGAAAGGCATCGGCTTGCTATCGACGATGTTGTATTGATGCATCCAGCTCTTGTGCGATTTGCGCATGTTGATGCGAAGCTTGGGATACTGCTTACCACAACTCCACACTATCGCTTGCACCTCAAAGAACCGTTCGAGGTAGTCTTGATGTGTGCTATGCTGGCTAATTTCAAGTTGGCACTCTGTATCAACCAGAACCTGCGGCAACTCAGGGAAACGGTGCAGGAAGAATTCATTGGTGACCAGCATCAGTTCACTGTCGTACCAATGTTGTCGAGCGATTTGCATGTGCTCCAAGATCGCAGGATTGAGCAACGGTTCGCCACGCCAACCCTGACGCCGGCAATCTTGGCTCGCCAGAAGAAGTCCCAATGCTCATCTGCCTTGAGGTCTTCATCCCAGCGAATCGCCTGCAAGATGTCGCGATTGGCAACAAAGTAGTTGCATACGAAGGCGCACTCGGCAATGTCACCGATGCGTCGATATGCAATTTGGAAAGACGACGTCCCAAGAAAATCCGGATCCACTCCAGTCGACACTCGCAAAATGCTCACGAATCCCAGCTAAAACCTGCGAAACTTTTCGTTTCGATAAACCGATTTTTTTTCGATCTCGTTTTGGTTGTGTGTTCGCAAAAGCCGCGCGATGCAACGGTAGCGGCGGGGCAGAATCTTGATCTGATGCTCAACGGCATCAGCCAACTCGACGTCACGAAATGGGTCGCGTGGCTCGGTCTGACGACGGCGAGTGCCATCGGTGGAAGAAAGCCCGCGGTTAAGTTCCTCGGAC
>CAIYZV010000075.1 GCA_903930765.1 uncultured Pirellula sp. | reverse complement strand
TCGTGACCACGGCGTTCGTGCTCACACTCACCGGTTGCAACGCCTGCAACAGCATGCGTCAATCCGTTACCGGATTGTTCCGAGGTTGCGGTCGAGCCAACAACGTCGGAGCTCCTTGCGATGCGAGCTGTGAAATGGGAGCCGCAGCACAGTGCGACCCATGCGCTCAATCGTCCGCTTCATCGTCCGCTCACTACGGCGGTTACGAAGACGCAATGGTCGGAACCACCTACGAAGGGCCAATCAGTGGTAGCTACGCAGGAACGCTCGACGGGGTAACCATCGGCTCGCCCGCAGGTTCCACGATCAGCTCCATCCCATCGGGCAGCTCCATCCCATCGGGACCCTACATCGGTTCCCCGACTCCCGCAGTCGCTCCACGCACGGAAATGATTCGCCCCAAACCCGCGAACTAGATCCCAAGCGGAGATTTCTGGTCGGACGCGGTCACTTTACGACTTCTCGTAAGTTAATTCCTGGCACAAAATGCGGTAATTCCAAGATCGCATTGAAGTTAGGAATAGGGAATCGTGATCAGCGAAACTGCCACAGTCGACAAATCGGGAGAACGCGTCCGAAGGATGTTTGCGGAGATCGCACCTCGCTACGATCTCCTCAACCACGTCCTGTCCCTCAACATCGATCGGTATTGGCGTTGGAAAACGCTCAAGCTCCTCAAGTTGCAGTCTGGGATTCCTTTTCTCGACGTCTGCACCGGAACAGGGGACTTGGCAATCGCAGCGTCGCGATCCCTCAGAGCCGAAACGGAAGTTGTCGGAAGCGACTTCTGCGCGGAGATGCTGGATTTCGCTCGGAAGAAACAATCAAAACTCGCGGAGCCACGTCCCAACCTACGATTCGTCGAGGCGGACACGATGGAGCTTCCGTTCGCCGATGGGTTCTTCCAAGCGGTCTCGGTCGCGTTTGGCCTGCGAAATGTCTTGGACACCAAAGCCGGTCTCCGAGAAATGAGTCGCGTATGCCGTGATGGTGGTACCGTCGCAATCCTTGAGTTCTCAAAACCGAACTTGATCGGCCTGAAGCAACTGTACGAGTTCTACTTCAAAAGTGTCCTGCCCAGAGTCGGCAACTCCGTCGCTAAGAACTCCAGCGAAGCGTACCAGTATCTACCTCAAAGCGTGAGCGAGTTTCCCTGTGGTGAGCAACTCGCGAATGTGTTGCGCGAAGTGGGGCTTAAGAACGTTCAATGGCGACCGATGACATTCGGCGTCGTCACGCTCTATACCGGTACCAAATAACGCCACACAGAATCAAGCAACGCCACACAGAATAACGCAACACGGAACGCCGTTCGGGGCGAAACGATTCTCACGCCATGACTACCACCACCCACCTTCCGATTGTTCTCGCGATGACTGGAGCTAGCGGTGCCCCCTTCGCTGTGCGGCTCTTGCAACAGTTAACCCTAGCGAATCGCAAGGTCCATTTGCTGGTCAGCCCCTCCGGTGCGGCAGTGCTCGCCCAAGAGCTACAACTGGAACTCGGGACGAATCGGTCCAACGTTTCTCCTCTTCTGTCGTACCACTGGCCCACGGAAGCGAATCTTCCTCCACAAGCCAGCGTGTGGCACCCGTTGTCTCCTTCCGAAATCGAGCAGTGCGCCGCAAGTATCGAACTGCATGACTACCGGAATTTCATGACCCCAGTCGCCAGCGGTAGCCATCTCACCGAAGCGATGATTGTCTGCCCCTGTTCCGGAGCAACCCTTTCCGGTATCGTGCACGCCGCAGGGAACAATCTGATCCAACGCGCCGCGGATGTTCACCTGAAAGAACATCGCAAACTGATCCTGGTGCCGCGAGAAACCCCCATGTCTCCATTCCAGCTGGAAAACTTGCATCGTGCCGCTCAAGCGGGAGCGATCGTGTTGCCCGCAATGCCGGGTTGGTACCACGGTGTCTACTCTCCTGTTGATCTCATCGATTTCATCGTCGCCCGCATCCTCGATCACCTCCGGATCGAACATCGACTGATGAAACGCTGGGCTGCGGATCCTATCGATTGCAATCCTCTGCACGCAAGCTCGGGAGATGAATGAGAGCCGGACAAGATGAATGAGAGCCGGACAAGATGAATGAGAGCCGGATAAACCGAAGGGAAACGATTGAAAATGTGGGAACGCTGCCGACGGTTTCTGGAACTCATTCGCTTTAGCCACACGATCTTCGCGCTCCCGTTCGCAATCCTGGCATCGATATGGGCTTGGATCGTTCCCGCCAATGCCGCGCTCGGCCAATCACCAGCCTCCTTCCGATGGACCGATCTCGCTGGGATCCTGGCATGCATGGTGACCGCTCGAAGCTTCGCAATGGCCATGAACCGTCTCCTCGATGAAAAATTTGACGGTGAAAACCCACGCACTGCCAAACGGCACCTCCCGGCAAAGTTGCTCGCGCGATCCGAAGTGATCTGGTTCGCGATCGGCTGTGCGGCTCTTTTCGTCGCGTCGACCTTGCTGTTCCTGCCCAACCGCATTCCGATCCAGTGGAGCGTCCCGGTGCTGGTTTTCTTGATGGGTTACAGCATTGGAAAGCGATTTACCTGGCTGGTCCATTTTTGGCTGGGGATCGCTCTCATGCTCGCCCCGATCTGCGCGTGGGTTGCCATCCGGGGAACCTATGTCCAAACCGACATTACCGATCTCTACCCCGCCATCGCACTCGGATTGGTGGTCATGTTTTGGGTGACCGGCTTCGATATCATCTACGCTTGCCAAGACTTCGAATTTGACCGTCAATCCGGACTTCACAGCATCCCGGCCAAATTCGGCCTGCGAGGCGCCCTGAACATCTCGAAAATCCTCCATTTGGCCATGTGGGGGATCGCTATGGGAATGACATTTTGGTTTCCCCAGTTGTCTCTCGGCTGGATTTTTCGGGCATGCTTGGTAGGGATAGCTGGTCTGCTGATCTACGAGCATTCTGCGATCTCTGAAAAATCACTCGATAGAATGCAGTTGGCGTTTTTCCAACTCAATTCCATCATCAGCGTCGTTTTTTTGGTGGCCGGGTCCGTAGACGCTTGGCTGA
>CAIYZV010000074.1 GCA_903930765.1 uncultured Pirellula sp. | reverse complement strand
TGGAGGTCGCTTTAATAACAACCGCCAAGCTACATTGATTTGCTTGCCGATCGAGGAGTAATCTTCTTGTTGTAGCTGAAAACCGACCGATGAGTCGAATACTATTGCTTTGCTTGGTGCATCCGTAGTTCCCGACCCGCTTGCCAAAACCGGCGATGGATTCAAAGTTATCTGAACGGGCCATTGGAACGAATCCGAAGTCTCATGCTCACCACATTCCAGGACGAAATCGATCGCATCTCCAGCTTCAACGGCAACGCTCTCTACGGGTGTCGCGACGGCACCTGCTTTCGCTGTCCATCGTCCAGCGGAACCATGTTTGGAGACGATAGTACCGATAACACCATCCCCATTCTCGCTTCCATGGGACAGCGATCCAGTGACCTTAATCATTCCGGCATTGGGTGCTATCCAACGACGGATCGCAGGGTACATAACGCTTCCTGGATGCCCGCCCGTGGCCGTTAAAAACACCCATCCAAAGTTCGCGTCGGGGACGTGTGTGCCCGCATGTCGGCGTCCCTCCGAGTTCGATGCGAACTCAATAAATTCGTCCAGCTTGTTCGTCTCGCGACTGAATTTACCGGTCCCGTAACGCCATCGCGGCTCAGGGAGCGGAGGCAATTTCCAGTCCGCGTCAACGCTAACTTGGCTGTCGACCGGAGCTGAGGTCCCGTCACTCTCCATTTTGGAGACTTGTTCGCTGACCAACTTCGCAATGGTGCTTGCTTGCTCCAAAACAAACTCGTTATTCATCATCATGAGGGACTGGGTCGCCACGGTTGAACTCGGTCGTGAATCGCAGTTGACACCCATAACGGGTGCATCGAACGCTTGCAGCATAGCCACAGGTTGCGTGCGCCGCCATTTTGCATAGATACTCCGGCGCGGTTGGCTTGGATCCACGCGAACTTGGCCGGCGTCATCTTCCTGCAGTGGAATCGGCGGGCCGTAAAGATCCGGCTTCCATTGCCCTGAGACCATCAAGATGGAATCCCTCAAAACCTCTGCCTCGAGTCGCTGCAGATCCTTGCGCCAGTAGAATCGGTTTTCGGGATCGATGGATTCGCGGGCCGGGTCACGTTGGGATGATTGCCGATAAGCTGTTGATTTCAGAATGGTTCGGTGAAGATGCTTCAGGCTCCATCCATGTTCGATCAGTTCCCAACCGAGCCAATCCAAAAGCTGTGGATGCGTAGGGGCACTTCCCAGTTTTCCAAAGTCTCCCGGTGTCGCGACAATGGCCTTGCCAAAGTGATGCATCCAGATGCGATTCACAAAGGCTCTCATAAATAGCGGATTGGGTGGATCGGATTGGGTCAACCATTTCGAGAACGCCAACCGTCGCCCACTGGTTGGAAGGGTTGCATCATCGGCGGGAAAGCTCTTTTCGGATCCTTCGGCGACCAAGACCGACAGCTTGCCCGGCATCACTTCGCGCGTCGGTTGGTTGTGGTCCCCGCGATGAAATAGTTTGGTGGTAGGGAGATGCCCAGCCGGTTCGACGAGAGCTTGCAAAAACGTCTCCGGCGGCTTCTTCGATCGTACTTCAGCGATCCTCGCATCGAATTTCTTAAGCTCTTCCGCTGCGGCGGGAAGGTATTGATAGAGAACCCCAGGAGAAATGTTGACACTTGGGTTTTTATCAAGGAGCATCTTCTGCTCCTCAGTGCGTTTGTCAGCAGGGGTTTCATAAGCCATTCTCAAAGAGACTCGCAATGGCTCCTCAAACTTCATAAGCTCTTTGTCCAAAGCTTCCTTCATGAACTCGGTTTCTTTGTGCGATCGTTCCGCCGCGATGGCTTGAGCATCTTTCTCGATCTGTGCAGACGCATCACGGTCGGCTTGGGTGTACAACGAAACCAAGCGTTCGCCAGGTGTCTTCCACTGCTGCCAATCAAGAGCCGGTTCAAAGACAGCGCGGATGGCGAAGTAATCTTCGTGCGAAAGTGGATCGTATCGATGGTCATGGCACTGAGCGCAATTCAAACTCGATCCAAGCAACGTGCTACCGATGACCTGCATCGTATCGGCAATCGTTTTGTTGCGAGCTTCGGGCGAATTATCGCCGCTCCCAGTCCCATCTGCGGTCATCCTGAGAAATCCGGTCGCGGTCAAGCAATCCATCTGCGCGGCGGACCAGTCGCCATTCTTCACCCCAGCCAACTCATCGCCCGCAATCTGCTCCATGATGAATCGGTCGATCGGTTTATCGTCATTGAAGGAACGGATCACATAGTCGCGATACTTCCACGCCCATGGGCGTTCGGCATCGGCCAATGTGGCTCCGTCGCTATCGGCATAACCGACGGCATCGAGCCAATGACGCCCCCATCGCTCGCCGTAATGGGGCGACTGCAGCAACGAATCAATCAATTGGTCATACCAATCCGACGAGGAGTGCTCCATCCATTGCCGGAACTGCTGGTCCGTTGGTGGCAATCCGATCACATCGTAATAGGCTCGACGGATCAATGTCGCCCGCGATGCATCCGATGAAAAATGAAGTCCCGCGGGCATCGCATCGGCGAGAATCTGGTCAATAACCGTCCGTATCCGATCTCCGTCCCTGGGACGGTTCGGCTGAGGCTTGCGAAGGGGTGCATAGGCCCAATACGAGCGTTCCGCTTCGGTCAGTGGGATACCGGGGTCAATCGACTCAGGCTCTGGCCGCAATGTAGGGGCTCCGGCAACTACCCATGCCTTGAGGATAGCGAGTTTCTCAGGAGAGACTTTCAACGTCGTCGGTGGCATGTCTCCCGACTCAATCCGTTGAATGAGCAGCGAGGCATCGGGATCACCCGGAATAAGCGACGTACCGGAGTCCCCTCCTTTTTGGATCAACCGGACCAATCGCAAGTCGAGGGTCCCTTCCAGTTTTTCCGTGGCGCCGTGGCAGTCGAGGCAATACTCTCGCAGAATCGGCCTGATGTCCGATTCGAACTTGGGCGATTCCGATCGCCCCGATTCTTGAGCATAGACTGGTTGGGAACCAAGGAATCCAAGGCCTCCTGGGACTTGGAACATCCCCAGCAGGAGCGCAGCCTTAGTCATGTTGTTCCATCGACGACACCAAGCAATGATGGTTTCCGACAGCGTCGTCGATCCAAGCATCGAAACACTCATGGAGGGGTAGAGGGAGTGCGAGGGCAGGGCAGGGGTTGGGAGGGACCTGTAGTATACCTCAGATTCCCCAAAGATGCTCGGCTAGGTCCCCGCTCCTTGCTACCATGGAACTTGCAACCTTAGAACTTGCAGCTCCCCAAACTGGATATGATGGGACCAGCGATCGCAGGACTTTGCTTTTTGGTAGGACTTTGCTTTTTGAACGCGAGGATGAAGCGCTATGGCATTCGGGGATACAGCATTGCGACGTCGTCGATTTCTAGGCATGACGACCGGGGCCCTAGGGGGCTGTGTTCTTTTCCAATCGAATCCAAAAACGCTGTGGGCAACCGCAAAGAAATCGGAACTCAAGCTTGGTTTGGTGACCTACCAGTGGGGTAAAGATTGGGACTTAGATGCAGTGCTGCGCAATTGCGCTGACGCTGGTTTCGGCGGTGTTGAGCTACGCAGCACTCACAAGCACGGGGTAGAGATCAGCTTGAGTGCGCAGCAACGAATCGATATTCGTAAACGGTTTGCCGACACACCTGTCAAACTGGTCGGTCTCGGGACGGCTTGTGAATACCACGCCGTGGATCCGGCAGTCGTCCAACGCAACATCGACGAGACCAAAGCCTGGATCGACTTGTGCCGCGATCTTGGTGGTGGCGGGGTCAAGGTCCGACCGAACGGGTTGCCTAAAGAAGTCCCGGTCGAGAAAACATTGGAGCAGATCGGCAACTCATTAAATGAAATTGGGCGGTATGCTGCAGAGCAAGGGGTACAGATTCGTGTCGAGGTGCATGGAGCGGGTACCCAAGAGATCCCGCATATGAAAACCATCATGGACGTCGCCAATCACCCGAGTGTAGCCGTCTGTTGGAATTGCAACCCGACCGATTTAAAGGGCGATGGATTTTCGGCGAACTACCAAACTCTTGAGGATCGACTGGGGACGATCCATATCCATGATCTTCGACCGGGAAAAGTTGATTATCCGTGGGAGGACCTGTTTGCTCAATTGCGCAAGTGCGAAGCAGACAGTTTTACAGGCTGGTGTTTACTAGAAGACGGAACGGTCCCCCCCGACATCGTCAACGCGATGAAGGAAAATCGCGTCGTTTTTGAGAAGCTAAAGGGCTGAGCAAAATCAGCTCTCCATGGCAATCTCCTACTTCCCCTTCGCGTTCTTCGCGGCTTCGCGTGCCAAGATTTCCGATCAGGGTATCACGCGAAGGCGCGAAGGACGCGAAGTTTTAAAGGATCCTTGGTGATCCAATTTCCAGCCCAGCTCAATCTCGCGGAACCAACTATTCTCCCCATGGATCCAATTTAAAAATCGGAGTCTCCATTCGACATCCTTGATCCGCCCCCTATCTCTTATCTCTCTCTTCCCCTTCGCGTTCTTCGCGGCTTCGCGTGCCACATTTCCGATCCGGGTATCACGCGAAGGCGCGAAGGACGCGAAGTTTTAAAGGATCGTTGGTGATCCAATTTCCAGCCCAGCTCAATCTCGCGGAACCAACTATTCTCCCCATGGAACCATTTTAAAAATCCGAGTCTCCGTTCGATATCCTTGATCCGCCCCCTATCTCTCTCTTCCCCTTCGCGTTCTTCGCGGCTTCGCGTGCCACATTTCCGATCCGAGTATCACGCGAAGGCGCGAAGGACGCGAAGTTTCAAAGGATCGCTGGTGATCCAATTTCCAGCCCAGCTCAATCTTCGCGTGCCACTACTCTCTCACACGAAGGCGAGACATTGCGAAGTCTTGGTGATTATTGACGATCCGTTTGCAGCCTTCTTTAAATGTAGGCGAACCGAAGTTGATCAGCAAACCGACCGGTAGTTTTGTCAAACGCAAGTAGGTAAGCAATTGCTTGCTATGCACCGGTGCTAAATTCTCAACGGACTTAACTTCAACGATCAAGCATTGATTGACAAGAAGATCAGCTCGAAATCCATCTTCGAAGCGGATCCCATGGCATTCAAATACGATCGTTTTTTGCCGCTCGACCTGCAACCCTCGTTCCGCGAGGACTCGAGCAAGGACGATCTCATATACCGATTCCAACAATCCCGGCCCCAGCTCTAGATGCAAGCGGTAGGCGGAATCAACTACGACCCCAGATAACTCTTCAATATTCATGGCGGCATCCACTCGAAGCTACCGTTGATATCTTCGATCGTTCCGATTCTCATCAAGAACCGTTACGATTCGATCCGAACACAATATCGTGTACTGTGGCTTGTGCAGTGGACACGTTTGGTCACGCCTACCATTTCTTCTGAATGAGATTTGAACTCTACAATTTTCAGGGTTTTGCAAATCCCTATCTCTCTCTTCCCCTTCGCGCCCTTCGCGGCTTCGCGTGCCAAGATTTCCGATCCGAGTATCACGCGAAGGCGCGAAGGACGCGAAGTTTTAAAGGATCGTTGGTGATCCAATTTCCGCCCCAGCTCAATCTTCGCGGAACCAACCATTCTCCCCATGGATCCATTTTAAAAATCCAACTCTCCATTCGACATCCTTGATCCGCCCCCTATCTCTCTCTTCCCCTTCGCGTTCTTCGCGGCTTCGCGTGCCACATTTCCGATCCGAGTATCACGCGAAGGCGCGAAGGACGCGAAGTTTCAAAGGATCCTTGGTGATCCAATTCCGCCCCGGCTCAATCTCGCGGAACCAACTATTCCTCCCCATGGAACCATTTTAAAAATCCGAGTCTCCATTCGATATCCTTGATCCGCCCCCTAACTCTCTCCTCCCCTTCGCGTTCTTCGCGGCTTCGCGTGCCACATTTCCGATCCGGGTATCACGCGAAGGCGCGAAGGACGCGAAGTTTTAAAGGACCGTTGGTGATCCAATTTCCAGCCCAGCTCAATCTTCGCGAAACCAACCATTACTCTCCATGGATCCATTTAAAAAATCCGAGTCTCCATTCGATATCCTTTATCCGCCCCCTATCTCTCTCTTCCCCTTCGCGTTCTTC
>CAIYZV010000073.1 GCA_903930765.1 uncultured Pirellula sp. | reverse complement strand
CCTCGTCGACGGTAGGTTAACTGGTGAATCAGCGAAGGGTAGCCGTGAAATGCAAAAATGACGGCTCGGTCGTTGGTGAAGATCGCATCGTACGCGTCGTCGGACAAGCCATGTGGATGTTCAGTGTGCGGCTGGAGTCGCATCAGGTCCACGACATTGACGGTGCGAACACGAACATCTGGCATCAGTTCTGCAATGATCGCACGAGCCGCGAGAACTTCCATGGTCGGGACATCGCCGCAGCATGCGAGCACCACATCGGGCGATGCTCCTTCATCGGTGCTGGCCCACGGCACGATCCCCAGTCCTGCTTGGCAGTGCTTTCGGGCAGAGTCGATATCAAAATACTGAAGAGCGGGTTGTTTCCCAGCGACGATGACATTGACGTAGTTCTTCGTCTGCAAGCAATGCTCGGTGATGCATAGTAGCGTGTTCGCATCCGGCGGTAGGTAAATGCGGATAATCTCCGATTTCTTGTTGGCGACGTGATCGATGAATCCGGGGTCTTGGTGCGAGAAACCGTTGTGATCTTGTCTCCAGACGTGGCTGGTCAAAAGATAATTCAACGATGCGATCGGGCGACGCCATGGAATATGGTTGCAAACCTTGAGCCATTTGGCATGCTGATTGAACATGCTATCGATGATATGGATAAAGGCTTCGTAGCAATTGAAAAAGCCATGCCTCCCAGTCAATAAGTATCCTTCGAGCCAGCCTTGGCACTGGTGCTCGCTGAGGACCTCCAGCACGCGCCCGTCCGGGGAGACGTGATCCGCGTTCGGTGGGACAGGATCGATCAAGCAGCGATTGGTGACATCAAAGAGAGCGCCCCAGCGGTTGGATGCATTTTCGTCGGGGCTGAAGACGCGAAAGTTGGCTGCCTCGAGATTTTCGGACATTACGCCGGCGATGTATTTCCCTTGAACACCTGCCGATTCCGCCATCGTGCTTCCCGGCTCCGGTACTGCCAACGCGTACCGATCCAATGCCGGTAAACGCAATTCCTGGAGCAGGACCCCGCCGTTGGTGATAGGATTCGCGCTCATGCGACGAGTTCCTCGCGGGGCTATCGAAGCGATTTCGTCCTTGAGTTTCCCGTTCGAGTCAAAGAGCTCCTCGGGACGGTAGCTGCGGAGCCAACCTTCGAGCACCACGATATGCTCCGGTTTGCGAGCATCACCCATAGGAACTTGGTGGGCTCGCCAGGAGTCCTCGGCCGGTTTGCCATCGATTTGCTTCGGACATGTCCATCCTTTGGGAGTGCGGAGAACAATCATTGGCCAGCGGGGACGCCCCTCAAACGATCCCGTCCTGGCCGATTTCCAAATCGATTGGATGCGATCGATGCAGTAGTCAACAGCGCTCGCCATTTCCACATGGACCTTTGCAGGTTCCGACCCACTTACAAAAATCGGCTCATACCCGTAACCGGTCATCAAGGCGGACAGCTCCTCTTCAGGGATGATCGAGAGCAGGGTGGGGTTTGCGATCTTGTAACCGTTCAAGTGCAAAATCGGCAGCACAGCGCCATCGCGCTTGGGATTCAGGAACTTGTTCCCATGCCACCCAGTTGCCAACGGTCCCGTCTCCGCTTCTCCATCCCCGACGATCGCGGTTACGATCAAATCGGGATTGTCGAACGCTGCGCCAAACGCGTGCGAGAGGGCGTAACCCAATTCTCCCCCCTCGTGAATCGAACCGGGGGTCTCCGGTGCGACGTGCGAAGGAATTCCGCCTGGGAAACTGAATTGCTTGAAGAGTCTCTGCATTCCTACGAGGTCTTGGGAAACGTTTGGATAGACCTCGCTGTAGGTGCCTTCGAGATAAGCACACGCGACCATACCTGGGCCACCGTGTCCTGGTCCGCACACGGTGATCATGTTTAGATCCCGTTGGCGGATAGCGCGATTCATATGGACATAGATGAAATTGAGCCCGGGAGTGGTTCCCCAATGCCCCAGCAACCGCGGTTTGATGTGCTCGCGCACCAGCGGCTCACGAAGCAATGGGTTTCCGAGCAAATAAATTTGCCCTACCGAGAGGTAATTTGCGGCCCGCCAGAATGCATCCAGCAAGGTGACCTCGCCCTGCGAGATCGCCTGCGAGGAGGTCGAGATAGTGCCGTTTACCATGGGTGGGGCTCCGGTGCGTGGAAGGAAATCGGTACTTTTTAAAAACTTATTTTCGCAGACAAATCCAACGTCGCTTCGAACTCTAGGGTTCGAGATCCATTCGGTTAGTCGGAAGCAATCGCATAGTCTGAAGCAATCGCAGTCCATTTTCCGCCAAGATTTTTTGCTCATCGGTTGGAATGCAAAGAATCTCGATCGTGCTGTCAGGTCGATGCAGTCGGACTGAGTTTTGATCGTTGAGCGATTCGTCGATCTTCGCCCCGATCCACTCAAGGTACCCAACAATACGACTTCGTGCTATCGCGCAGTGCTCCCCAATACCTGCTGTGAAGACGATGGCGTCAATTCCACCCAGCGCGGTTGCTGCCCCTGCGATCTCTTTTGCGACACTTCGGCAGAACATGTCGAGCGCCAGTTCACATCTCTCGTCAGTCGACAACGCGTCCACGATCCGACGCATGTCGCTGCTCGTACCGGAAAGCCCCAGCAAGCCTGATTCCTTGGTCAAAAGTGTCTCGATCTGCTCGGGTCCCATCGACTGCCGCATCCAATGAATCAATATGCCGGGGTCGATACGTCCTGATCGAGTCCCCATGATCAACCCGTCCAGAGGTGTAAACCCCATCGTGGTTGTCCGACTCTCGAGGGCCAACATGCCGCACACGCTCGCGCCGTTCCCAAGATGGCATACAACAGTTCTTCCGGACGCGCCACGCGAGGAAATACCTGGTAGGCATTGCGCGATCGATTCGTAAGAAAGGCCGTGGAAGCCATAGCGGCGGACGCCGTTTCGGTATTGCGCCTCTGGGATTGCAAACCGGCGTTCGACGTCGCGTAACGTCGCATGGAATGCAGTATCGAAACAAGCGACATGCAACGCTTCGGGAATCGCTGCCATGGCTCCTCGCATGGTGGCGATCGCAGGGGGTTGATGGAGCGGTGCTAAGTGGATGGTGCCTTCAAGCTCCCGGAGCATTTCCGAGGAAACGCGCGTCGGTTTGGTAAACAGGCTTCCGCCATGCACGACGCGTGTTGCCACGACATCGATGCCGAGTTCCCTAAGCACTGGATTGCTATTGTCGAGACTATTGCCAGGATGTTGATTCGCGATCAAGCCAGCGATGGTGCGGTCTACGCACTGCGTATCGATGGAATCGTCGGCAGTCCCATGAGTACGCAGTTGCCATTCCATTGTTTCCGCAACGAGTTGTTCCAGTCCTGAACTCGCTCGATGCCGATACATGGCATACTTCAGGGTCGATGAGCCGGGATTGAGGACCAATACGACCGGCGATTCCTTTGCCATGATAACCTTTAACGCATCCAAGAGGAAGAATCGCAACCCGCGAGGTAAGCTAGGGTTGTTTAAGGCCACGCCGAATGAGCAGCGCATCAACCTTGGGCTCACTTCCCCGGAAATCGATGTACTGCTGCATCACTTCGCGCGTACCACCCCGCGATAAAATCTTGTCCCGGAAAAGCTTTCCGTTTTCCGGCGTTAAACCGTGTTGCGACTTCATGAATGCAAAGGCATCGGCCGCGAGGACTTCGCTCCAAAGATAGGCATAGTAGCCAGCCGAATAGCCACCGGACCACGCGTGTGCAAAGTACGTTGTCCGGTAGCGCGGTGGAACTGGAGCATAGTCCACGCCAAAGCGCCGTAGGAGTTCGTTTTCGAATGCGATGGCGTCTTTGGGAATCTCGTTCGGGTTGAGCGAGTGCCATCCCAGGTCCAAGAGGGCTGCGGCCAAATACTCCAGCGTGTCGTACCCTTTGTTGAACTTGTTCGCCGCAATCGCTTTGTTCAGTAACTCTCTAGGGATCGTTTCACCGGTTTGGTAGTGCCGAGCATAGTTGGTCAACACTTCGGGTTCGATAGCCCAGTCCTCATGGAACGTGGAGGGGAACTCGACGTAATCTCGAGGCACCGACGTTCCTGACAGACTCGGGTACTCGACCGATGAAAATAATCCATGCACACCATGGCCCAATTCGTGGAACATGGTTGTCACGTGATCCAGACTCAGCAAGGTGGGTTCCCCTTGAGCTGGTTCAGGAATGTTCATCACGTTAACAACGACAGGAAGCCGGTTTAACAAACGAGACTGTGCAACGAGTGAATCCATCCATGCACCCCCTCGCTTGCTATCTCGCTGGAAGTAGTCGGCGTAAAACAAACCGATTTGTTTTCCGTCAGTTCCGAGCACGTCGAATACACGAACGGTCGGATGCCAAACCGGAAGATCCGTGCGCTCGCGAAACTCGACGCCATAGAGTTTCCCAAAGGTATAGAAAACACCATTCTTCAGCACACTTTCGAGTTCGAAGTAGGGTTTGATCGAGTTCTCGTCGACTTGATATTCTTTGACGCGGACTTTCTCGGCATAGTACTCCCAGTCCCATGGTTCGACCGGCCCACTCACTCCATCTGCCTTCATCGCTTGTTCGATCATCATGGCTTCGGACATGGCTTTACCGACCACTCCAGGTACTAAGTTGCGAAGCATGTCGAATGCCGATTTGGGATCGTTCGCCATCTGGTTTTCAAGGGTGAACGCCGCATGGTTGGGGTACCCAAGAAGTTTAGCCCGCTCGGCGCGAAGTTTTGCTAATTCGAGAACGATCGGCTGGTTGTCGAGCCCACCTCCCTCTCCGATTGCCCGATTCGCTGACGCGAGCCAAACCTGGCGACGCATCTCTCGGTTCTTGAGACTCGTGAGCACTGGCTGCCGAGTCGTATTGGTGATCGCAATCAGGTACTTCCCATCTTGGCCTTTCACCGCGGCAGCTTGCTTGGCCGCATTGATCTCGGATTCGCTCATCCCTTCCAATTTGGATACATCGTCAACGAGCACTGCCCGTTCTTTGGTGATGGCCAAAAGGTTATTTTGAAACTGAGTCTCAAGCGACGACAACTGCTCATTGATCGCTCGCACCTTGGCTTGCTGATCGTCCGAAAGCCTAGCACCTGCCCGCACGAAATCCTCATAGGTTTCTTGAAGCAGCCGACGTTGTTCTTCGGTCCAAGTTTCTTTCTCGGAACTCTTCCAGAGCGATTCCACACGAGCAAAAAGTTTTTTGTTCAAGTGAATATCATCCGAATGAGCGGCCAGCTTGGGCGCGATCTCTTCTTCGATCTTCTGAATCTCTGGATTGGTATGGGCGGATGCCAAATTAAAAAAGACCGAGGATACACGTGTTAGAATCTCACCTGACTTCTCCATCGGAACCAACGTATTCGAGAACGTGGGAGGATCCTTCTGGTCCGCAATCGCATCCATCTCTGCAAGCTGTTGCTTCATGCCCGATTCAAATGCAGGTAAGAAGTGAGGCGTTTGGATAGCCTTGAAGTCTGGGGCTAGCAATGGGAGTTTGCTCGGTGCAAAAAATGGGTTGCTCTCGTTCATGTGGTCTTTTGGGGTCGCGATAGAGTTTTCAGACTGGGAGTTGGTTGGCGATGGGCTCTTTTCAGATTGCGCTTGGGCGATTTGGAACAAACCATCTATCGAGCCTGGAGCCACGGTCCATAAAAGCGAACCAACGAATGCGCAACGTAACGCTTTTCGTAAACGCCGTAAGGCTGGGGCGGTATTGCTAGGGCCGTGTGAATCGATCCGGCCGTGAGGACAGAAGGGACTTGGATCGATAGAAACTAATGACTTCGATGGTTTTCGAGGATGCGGCATGAGACGTCGCCTTGAACGAAATATGGGAATGTCGAAAGAATTCCAGGGGGCAAAGGTATCTAAGGCACATGCTTCGCATAGGATTGCCGCGATGGACAGCGCTTAACAACGGCAAGGCCATCACGCAAGCGGCATCCGTCACGTAGCCATGAAGGCAGCATAAACGTGCAACAGAGACCCACGCATTGTATGCCAAGAATAGGAATCCAAGGTAGGATCCCCGCTCGATTCGGATGGCTATTCCAAGATTGCTTGTCCCTGAATTTTTGTCTGTTGGCGAGTTACTCGGCAACTTCGTTTCCTGGGTCGTCAGCGGCGGCCCGCGTGCAGAGTGCTGCCATCACGCTCAGCGAGATCGACTCATTCAGAAACGCGATATGGCCATCCGCAAAAAGGGCGTGGCTTCCTGCACTGTGGAATGAGTAAGGTTCATTGTCGTTCTTTGCATTCATGGCGGCGGAGCATCCGTTGGCAGCGCGGCAGCCTTCGCGGGCTCCATCGCGCGAGGCGCCATCCAAACTAAATGCCCCTTCGCTGTCGATCCAACCGAGACCTTGGTCGTTGCGGAGTGCTGCCTGCGCAATCCCACGGCGATAAACAGTGGGCCGGCCAGCGGCTTCGACCACCATGATGGTGTTCGAGGAACCATCGAGGATGGCACCGAATCGGTTCATCGAATTGCGATGCATCACCGAAAAACGATTGGAAGCGTCATAAAAAGTCGGGTCAATGGAGTTCGGCTGAACACCCAAAATCGCTTCGTAGTCCGTTCTGGCTAAAGGAAGATTGAGAGCTAACGCAGGTCGAGGTGACTTGGCGACAGCAGATAGGACAGGAGGTTGCGTGGTAGCGCTTGGGCAAAGGAAGATCGAAATCGGAATACTTGCCACGGCCAAGTTACTTCCTTGCCACCAATGCTGCTGGATGTCGTACAACGTGCGAACGTTGGTTTGCTCGATTTGTGGCAAGATCACCGTGCGCCAGCTCATGTAGGTCCCATAGGGATTCCCCGGGCCCGCTTGTGTCCATCCCGAAGCAGGGAAGACCTTGTGCGATGACTCGAAGTTCAATACCGCGAGTCCGATCTGACGCTGGTTGCTTTGGCAGGACATGCGACGCGCTGCTTCGCGAGCAGAGTTTATCGCCGGAAGCAACAATCCCACCAAAATTCCGATGATGGAAATAACAACGAGTAGTTCGACGAGAGTGAACGCGAACCGACGATTGCGATGCAACTTCATGGAGTAACACCCTGAAACATCTGGGAGTTCAATAGGATTCAACACGTTGCGAATCAATGCGGCAAGCTTCAATCCCCAAAAAGCCGATTCACACCCGCTTGATAGTACTTCAATGAGCTTGGAATCGCACTCGCCCGTTCTCAATCCAAGCAAGAAAAATTCAACCACAAAGCGAGGCCGAATTACCAACTCTTCAAGGTGGGTTCACTGCACACCATCCACCGCAGCAGTCAAGTTCACAGACAATGCATCATCTCTAATGCGGGAGCAGACCCGTTTCTCTGATGCGGGAGCAGACCCGTTTCTCT
>CAIYZV010000072.1 GCA_903930765.1 uncultured Pirellula sp. | reverse complement strand
GGTGATTCCACCGCGAATCCCACCCCCGCATAGCCAATTCGTGAACACGTACGGGTTATGATCGCGCCCGACGCCACCTTGGCTGCTAGGCATCCGACCGAACTCGGTCGTCCACAAAATGATGGTGTCCTCGAGGAGTCCTCGCTGCTTCAGGTCTAGGATCAAGGCTGCCGCTCCTACTGCCATGCCTTCGGCAAGTGGTCGATGGTCGCGAGCGATGTTCTCGTGGCTATCCCAATTGCGGCGAGGAAATCCATTATCGTTGCCGGACCAAATTTGAACGAACCGAACACCTCGTTCCAGCAAACGCCTTGCGACCAAGCACTTCCGACCAAAGTACTCAGTTTCTTCGGGAGTATTGATCTCCGAAGGGTAGGTCGCACCTGGTCGGTCGAGTCCATACAGTTTGAGGATATGTTCCGGTTCGTCGGAGATGTCCAACGCTTCAGGGGCACTCAATTGCATCGCTGCTGCAAGCTCATACGAACGGACTCGGGCGTCCAATCGTGAATCACCCGGTCGGGCTTGTTCAAATCTTCGATTGATTCGATTGAGCATCGCCAGCCCCGCTTGGTCCCCATCGCCGGTTACGAAGTCTGCATGCGGTATCAGATCTTCGATCGGGGTGGCTCGCTGCGGGAAGATGGTGGTTCCTTGGGCACTCGCGGGCAAGAAAGCTGAACCCCAGTTTTTGGGCCCGTTGCTGGCGAACCCGCGGTGATCGGGAAGAACCACGAACGTGGGCAAGTTCTCATTGATGGAACCCAAGGCGTAGCTGACCCACGATCCCATTCCAGGAAACCCGGGGAGTTGGAAGCCCGTCGCTTGCAAGTAGGTCGCTTGCGAGTGCACACCGGACTTGCCGACCATGTTATGAATAAACGCGATATCATCGACGCAGCGACCGATCGGTGCGACGACTTCGCTGAGCATCTTTCCCGAACCACCATACGGCGCGAATGCAAATGGGGACTTCATCCACGGTCCCAAACCATCCTGGAACGCTTCGACATGCTCACCGAAATCCGATGGCTGTCCATGATGTTTGTCGAGCATCGGTTTGTGATCCCACAAATCGATGTGGCTTGCAGCGCCCCCCATGAACAACTGGACCACCCGCTTTGCTTTCGGCGGATGATGCAACGTCTTTAGAACCCCATTGGTTTCCGCGAGCGGTGTTTCCGCCAGCGAATCCTGGTGCAGCATGGTTGCGAGCGCCATCGCACCGAATGCTCCTCCGGAATGCCCCAGAAAATCTCTTCGATTTCTCATTGCATGACCTTTACTAAGGGTTTTGAACTGTCTTAAGGGCTCGAACCTATTCCAAAGGTTCTAATCGACGAACGCGAACTCGCTGAGGTTGAACAGGAAACGGCACAAATTCTTCAAGCCATACCGTTCGGTAAACGCAGAAAATTCCTTGGCTTCCTCGGGCGTAGGATCGCGCTGCGCTATCAATTGCATGGCTCGAGAGACTTGCTCAGCGCGCGTGCTGGCTTCGCTCTCGATCCGGCTTGCGAACCGCTCGGCCATGACGAGACTAAATCGATTATTGAGCAATGATAGGGCTTGAAGGGATGTCAAGGTTTCATTCCTGCGCGGTGTGCTCTGCGAGGAGTCGGCACAATCGAGCGTGGTCATCCATGGGTTGGGCTGTGACCGAACGATGAAGCTATAAATACTGCGGCGGTGCGATGTAGCATTGGACGGATCGAATTTATGATATTCGTAGTGGGGCGAGTGTTCTGGGTGCTCTAACTCAAAAAGATAGTACCCTGGCCCTCCCATGCCCGGATTCAAAGCTCCACTGGCGGACAAGATCGAATCGCGAATCTCTTCGGCTTCCAACCGGCGACGGTTCATGCGCCATAGGTACTGATTGCCTCCGTCGATTTGAGCCAGTGTGTCGTTGTTGGCCGACGATTGGCGATAAACGCTGCTGGTAACGAGCAATCGATGCAGAGACTTGAACGATTCACGTTGCATCGATTCTCCTCCATCGCGAAATTGGCAAGCGAGCCAGTCGAGCAACTCAGGGTGACTGGGCAACGCTCCCATCCGACCAAAGTCGTTCGGCGTCGACACGATGCCTTGGCCAAAGTGGTACTGCCAAATTCGATTCACGATCGATCGCCAAACCAACGGGTGGTCTGGCTGCGTTAACCAACGAGCGAGTTGCGCACGGGATTGGGATTCCGACAGATGGCTTTCGAGCCGCCACGGTGTGGTTTCATCGAGCGGCAATAAGCTGGGCAATGCGGGTTCACCCGGTTTCTCAACCTCACCTCGGATGAGAACATGGATCGGTCGAGGTTTGCCTTGCGTGGCTTTAAAGTTTCCTTGCTGTGCGAAATGAGTTGCTGCCGCGTAGACCATAGCGCCCGAAGGTAAGGATTGCAGACTCTTCTCGGTGCTTTCGATCGTCTTCTGCAGTTCCGAACGCTTCGTGACTCGCGTTGGAGTTTCTACGGTAGCACGGATCGCATCGAGCTTGGTTGTTGCGTCGGCCAGTTGTTGGTCGAGCGAGCGATCGCCTCCTTTGGCCCACTTGCCATCGATCAGATTTCGTTGTCCCCAACGCGGCGGACCTTCGATCGAATCGAGTGCATGAATCTTGCCCTGCAACGCGAGATTGACAGACTCGGTTTCCCCGCTGGTTTTACCGCGTACTTCGATTTCCGCGAGGGCGAAAATGAAATCGGATTGCCGTGGTGCTAACGAGGTTGCGGTCACGCGAATGCGATCCAGTATCCTGCCGTCGCAAGCGATCTCGACGGGATTGAGTCCGGGATTGCTGTAATCGGATTGGCTGAAGTCCGCTAAGACGATCCAAGTGGAACTCTCCACGGCGTCTGTAGACTTCGTAGCTCCTTCAACCTTGAACCGACGTGGAAAACCGAATCCGGAGCCAATGCCTGCGAACTCATCATGGCATGGGTGCAGGACCACCGTGGAAACGTTAGCGGGCGATTCCAAGTCGACCTCGACCCATTTGGCATCATCTCCGGAGGCTGAGATTGCGCTGTGATAACCGAACTCTGGATCCTTCGTGACCACTTGCTTGGCGCGGATCGACGCGATGAGTTCGCGATACTCTTTGAATTGCGGTCCTGCCTCAGTTTCGATTTCTTTCTCAAGCGTTGCCAAATCGGAGCGGATTTGGGCCAGTTTGGAATCCAATTCTTTACGTTGCGCCTCGATTTCGGGATTCGTATCGTAAGGCCGGTCTGCGCGATCCACTGCGGCGAAGACACCCTGGAGCCCGTAGTAATGCTCTTGGGTAAACGGGTCGAATTTGTGATTATGGCATCGAGCGCATTGGATGGTGAGACTGCAAAAGGTATTGATCGTATTGCTTACCATGTCGTCCCGATCGAGGTTACGAGCAACCTTGCCATCGATCTTGGTTTCGGGAACTTCGACATGACCGATGAAATCCCAGGGGCCGGCGGCGATAAAGCCGAGTCCCAGGATGCCATCGGGATCACCCGGGAACAACTCATCCCCAGCGATTTGCTCTTGGACGAAGCGGGAGTAAGGTTTGTCGTTGTTGAACGATCGGATAACGTAGTCGCGATACGGCCAGGCGTTGTTGCGCAGTTTGTCCTTGTCGTAGCCGCAGGTGTCTGCATACTTGACGATATCTAGCCAATGCCGTGCCCAGCGTTCGCCGTAATGCTTGGATTCGAGGAGTCGCTCCACGAGCTTTTCATAAGCGAGTGGGTCGGGATCGTTGACAAAGGATTCGGTTTCTTCGGGGGTGGGAGGTAAACCCAGGAGATCGAACGTTACACGTCGGATCAAAGTTCGGCGGTCGGCATCCGGAGAGTGCGTGAGCCCCTGTTCCTTCAGGCGATGGAGGATGAATGCATCGACGGGTGTTCGAATCCACGGATCTTCGATCGACGGGACTATCGGCAGCGTTGGATTTTGGAAGGACCACCAGTCAAAATTTCGTACCCGAGCGGCTTCCAGGTTACGGTTTTCGGGCCACTTGGCTCCTGCTTGGATCCACTCCCGAATCCAATTCACTTCTTCGTCGGTCAGTGGGGTCCCATCCTTGGGCATTTCTGCTTTGCCATTGATGGTAGCGATCTGATCGATCAAGTGGCTTGAGGCAGCGTTGCCAGCTTGGATATAGCCATCCTCGAACGCCGAAGTCGCGGTTTGCAACGACCAGCCACCTTCGCGCTGTGTATCGTTATGGCAATTCAAACACCGTCGCTCGAGCAGTGGCGCCACGCGATCGGCGAAGAGATCCTCGGCCGGGAGGGGGCGAGTCAGCAAGCTCAAAAACGCGCTGACGAGGACAACTTGGATTTTGGGAAGCATCAAGTCTCCAAAGAACCGAAGGGTGGTGGAATGTTTCGACCAGCTCGCGAGCGGGCCGGAGCAACCATCATCGCTTGAGTGATCAGCGCCGCGTCACGGGCGGGAATTTTTTAACACGCGGCCCAGGACTGCATTCCAAGGAATGGGTGGACGGTCGGGAAAGGGGGTAATCGATAGCACTCAAATCTTTGTCTTCGTTCGGGTCACCACCAATTCTACTATACCGAGCTAGTCATTTTCTATCCAATGAGTACTCTGCTCGTCCGTTTTGCAGCGATTCCAAACGAAAAACCGGGGCCCCCCCTTCCGGCAGTTGCTCCCGCGGATCAACCTCGGAGCGATATGGTCGTGGTTTCGCCGTTTTTCATCGTGCTCGCATCTACCAACCCCGCCCCTCCCACCACTCGGCCACGTTCCGACCCACGGATTCTCTTAGGCATTTCCCAAACCCAAAGTTTCTAGCGCACTGGG
>CAIYZV010000071.1 GCA_903930765.1 uncultured Pirellula sp. | reverse complement strand
GGCAGCCGCGGCGTTTCGCGAGCCTCTTTTGCCAACCGAGCCATCGCCGTCCCGAACGAAATTGACGCCATCGTCAAAGCGATTCAGCTCTACTCGTAATACCAGAGCCGATCTCAACGCGAACCGAAGGCCAATTTGTGCCGGAGGTTCCTAGCGTTCCGATCACGGACCTGTCGAGCGGCGTTGCGATTTCCATCGCTGAAAATCCGTGTATCGAAAACTCTTTGCAGTTGCGTGCCCTGCGGCCCAAAGCCCGTCGATATCGATAAATGAGTCCGGCGCGAGTTTGAGTATCTCCTCCAGTGACAGGCTCGGATCGTCCACCAATACCCAGCGCAGTTGGTATTTGCCATCGGTGAGTAAATCTCGCCAATCCAACGAGCCATCCTCTCTGGACGTAACCTCATCGGTCCCGGAATCCGTACGATCCCCGCCTTCCGACAACAGCAAGCATAGGGTAGTCCCCCATGATGTGCCGTCGTTGCTGACGCGTCCCTCGCCAAATGCTACCGGTTTAGGATCGACCATTTCCATTTGGCGGCCTTCATCGCTACGGTGGATTCGGTGCATAGCCACCACTCCGAATTGCCCCGAAGGAACCTGCGATAATCCCTGGATCTTCAAATGCAGACCGGTCCGCCATGTCGCAATCGAATCCATCGAAGGAATCTGATCGGAAGCGGCATACCTCCGATTCTTGATCGCTGCGTAATCCTCGATAAACTTCGACCACTGCCGGTCCGTGTGACCATCCTCTGGGAATTTGACCCCTCCCCCATGGTCTTCATGCCCCAACGCTTTGGCACGGATCAAACTGCTTCCGGGTTCAGCGAGATCAATAAGTTTTCGATTCTCCAAAAGCTGTAACGTTTCGCCCGGTGACTTCGGAACAATCCAGCTCATCGACGCACCGTTCTTTTCAACTTGTTTGGCATTCCTATCGGGTGAATGGCAGTTCGCGCAGCGTTCCAATTGAGACCAAATGACGTCGACGAACCGACCGAGCACCTGATCCTTGCGAGCATGCCGTATCAAGGCCTCATCGAGCGTGAGGTCCCGCAGTTCCGGAAGTTGTGTGTTTAAGGATTCAGGGTCCTGGCATGCTGATCTTATCCACTCTCCGATCGCATCCAACTCCGCACGCCGAACCCGCTCGTGGATCGGATCGGAGGTCGCGTTTTTCTTCGCGATAAACTCCAACAACTTGGATTCACCCGGTGACTCTGTATTGATCCACCCACGGGCTCGCAACGACGCAAACGACGCCCTCGGATCTACGTTCATGAAGTCACTGAGCTTCATTCCTTGCATGTGGCATTCCGAACAACTGCTCCCCTCCGGCGATCGCAGCAGAGGAACGACACGTCGCTGGTAGAGTTCTGATGGAGTCTCTGCAAACATAACCCCAGAAATACCGATCACCATCGCAAGGGCAACCACGAAACGCAACTCGCTCATAAGAACACTTCCCATATTGAATATCCAAGGGCTATCAACTTAGTCCACTAGCCAACAAGCAACCCAGCCAACAAGCAACCCAGCCAACAAGCAACCCAGCGGCAACGCCAGGTGGCTTGCAATCGTTGACTATTCGAAATCTCGAATGACTTCGCCACCGTTTACCGAGTGCAGAGCTCGGAGGATCGACGTATCGATGCTGTTGCTGATGTACTGAACCGAACCATCCGCAAACCCTAGATTAGCGCCACTGCCGTGATAGCTTCGTGGACCAAAGTAGCCCGTAAAGTGAGTCACCACGTCCGGAATGCGACTATTGGGAGAAAGATAGCCGTTGGTCAAGGAGTTGATCGCGCCGCTGAACCCCCAGCATATTCCCCGACCTCGAAGGGCCGGGCTTGAACCACCGCGCCAACCAGTAAACCCTCCCCAAACCGTTTCAAGCGTAGGATTGGAAACCATTCCGCTCGCGTCTGCAAAAGAACTCCACGGCGAACCTGTCGTTTTGAGCCCAGGCGTCGCATTCAATCCAGAACTTAATCCACCCGAGCCGTTGAGGGTGTACTGATAGGGAAAACGAGGTGTCTTGCCAGCAGGCAACGTAATATCGTCTCCTACGCTCCGCACTGACTCGCTGAGCATCACAGTCTGCGATGTACCATCCTGGATATCACGAAATCTTCGCTGCGAGAATTGGAACACGATTCCATCTGTATTCCATCGCAGATCGTTATTGGTGCCTGTCGCACTGCCATAGCTGATCAAATAATTCAAGCCGCCGTAATTGTAGGTGGTTCCATTCACAATCACTTGCTGCACGCTCGGCGCGGGATCGCTCGGACATAAAAAGGTCGCGATAGGCATCGCAAAGGCAGCGATGAATTTTGGATTCGGCACCTTGGCATTGAATGGTCCCTGCCACGCGATCTGGCCATAATCAAGCAGATTATGGATGTTCGTTTGCTCGAGATAAGGCAGCAGTCGAGCTTGGACGGAGAAATCGCTGTCAACTCCTCCACCCATCGGGAATCGTTTGAATGCCGACTCATAGTTCATCATGGCCAAGCTCAACTGCCTGGTGTTGTTGCTGCATTGCATCCTCCTAGCCGCCTCCCGAGCAGCTTGGACCGCAGGTAGGAGAAGCCCGACGAGAATACCGATAATGGCAATCACGACGAGCAGTTCCACCAGAGTGAACGCGATACGCCGCGTTGATGCAATCAACCGTTTCGAAGACCGTAAATTCGTTCTCTCTATCGCTCGAGAATACGGCCTAGGCAGTGCATCGATGCCTGAACCAAACGAAGCAAAAAAAGCAATTTCAATAAAAGCAATTTGGAGAGTCATTGAAGATCGAACCGTTTGTTTGATGGTATATGGAAGAATTGAATAGCCCCATCGTTTGCCCCATCGTTTGCCCCATCGTTTGCCCCATCGTTTGCCCCATCGTTTGCCCCGTCGTTTGCCCCGTCGTGGCGAGCCCGTCGAGGCGAGCGTGCTGTCACCGCGCCGAGCAGCAGATTCCATCACCGCTTTGGTCGACTCAGAATGGCGCACTTGGAACGGAAAAACGACCCACTTGTGAAGGGCGGGTGGAAAGCCGTGCAAATGCGCCATACCGAATCGAAACAGTGTGGTGATAAGCATCTAAGAACGAGTATTAGCGCAGTCGTTGCAAAGCGTACAGCGCTTCGTGGAGCACTCGATGAACTCAGCGTCGGG
>CAIYZV010000070.1 GCA_903930765.1 uncultured Pirellula sp. | reverse complement strand
TTGTAGACGCTGCGACCCGAGTAGAGATTTCCACCAAAGGTCTTGCCGGTCTTGGTGTTGTAGACCTTGGAACGAATCCCCTCGCCGTTGAGCGTATCGGCGATCTTCTGGCAGGACTGCATCTGCGTCGCCATCTTGAAGATCCGCCGCACCAATTTAGCCTCCTCTTGGTTGATCACGTACTTCCGATCGGCGATATCAAGCCCAAGCTTCGGTTGCCCCCCGATGTACTTGCCTTGGCGGGCGGTGAGCAGCTTCTTGTCGCGGATGCGTTCGCCAATGATCTCCCGTTCGAATTGGGCGAACGAAAGAAGTATGTTGAGCGTTAGACGCCCCATCGACGTGGTCGTATTGAACTGCTGCGTGACCGAGACAAACGAGACCTGGTATTCGTCGAACAAGGCGATGAGCCTCGAGAAGTCCAACAGCGATCGGCTCAAGCGGTCGACTTTGTAGACGACGACGCAATCGATTTTTCCGGCACGGATGGCATGAGAAAAACCGCATCCCTAATACTGATACTGTTTCTTGTTTTACCTCCAAGAACTTGCTTTGCATGGTCCGAGGGTGGCCATCACCTTATTGCCGTGATCGCGTTCAGCTTGCTCGCCGAACATGAACGAGCGGAACTTATACCAGCTGCTCCGTTGCTACGATGTCGCCCAAAGAAGCATCGGAACTGGAAGCAGGGGACTGATGCTCGTCGGAAAAACACTATGAGTACACCCCAAGGTTGGGAGTACTGAAGCGAGAGATGCGGTCTGGTCGCCGGTTTTTCGAGTGCTCATCCGAGGGGTGCCCCTTTCGACGGGCGTACTATTACGTGAACTGTCAGCTTCGTCGTGCGTCGATTGAGACGGTTTTGATAAACCCAGAACAAACAACTCGCACCGGTTTGGGTGACCGGTGCGACTTCGGAGAGTCCATTTTTCCCATTTCTGAGACAGAGAGGTGGATGCAACCTGCACGAGTTCGAAACGCGTTTAATTGACGTCGGTCGGATCCACCGATTCGGGTATTTTCTGTTAGATGACTGTGCGAGTCACGCTTCGCCGGACATTGCAAACCGCAAAGCAGGTGAACGTCGATGAGCCAATTCGCCGGTAACGTTGCTCGGTTGGCAGAATATCGAGGTGCTCGACGGCCAGCAAAGACGTCCATTGTTGTGGGCACTTTAGTTGCATAGAATCGTGCGAGGTTTGCCGATGCCAATTCGCGGCCGAAAGGGAAAACGTGGCAAAAAGATTGGTTCTACGAAGGCCAGAAAACGTTGCAATCCAGATGTCGCGTCCGCAGAGTTGAATTGCCAGTGGACTTAACCAATAGGTTGGAACTACAATGGGAATGGAACTAACCAAAGTGAAACCCGCAGCCAAGCGGTAAAACGATGTTGGGTGGCCCGGTTGCAGTGGAGACAAGTAATGAATGTGAATTTACCCGTCGAAGCGAACGATTTTGTGAGAAGCTTGGTAGCACAGGGCAAGTACCAATCCGAAGAAGATGCAGTTGTTGATGGCATACGGTTACTAAAGGGCCGAGAAGAACTGCGCGCGAAAATGGCTGTGGGTATAGGACAGCTCGATCGCGGCGAGTCATTTGATGAAGAGGCAGTCTTCGACGAAGTTGAGGCCGAAATCAGACGCATCGAGTTGTTAAGCAATCAGGGATAGGCTGATGCTACGACTCCGGTATTCGGCGGCATCAAAAGATGACCTTAAAGAGAGTACGCTTCATCGCTAAAGACAAGCCCGTTGCCGCAAGACAATGGGTAGAGAAGATTCGAGAGAAGTGTCGGTTGGTTGCGAAACATCCGGACATCGGTGACGACCGACGCGATCTTGGCGAAGGTATTCGATCGACATACGTGGGAAGCTACATCATCTACTTTCGCGAAAAAGACAGTACGTTGGAAATTGTTCGCGTCGTACGCGGCGACCTTGAGTTTCCGTTTCTCTAGGGGCACACAGATGCGATTGGGCGACAATTAATCTCCCTGGGCTCTTGCTTCACCTATGAATTTGCTGCGATTAGATCGACCGAAGCAAGTCTGAGAGCGTCCAAATTGCACGCGTTTGCACAAAACGAGGGCTCGCTCCGGTTTGACACGCCGGAGCAGCGAAAGATCCTGCTTTCGATCAAACGGCGAAGTTGCGTGGTTCGCTTTTGCGGTTCACGCGGCAGTACAAATCCGTTGCCACTTCACACAGCCGAAAACCTAGTTCCCCCCAGTAGCTTTTGATTCGAATGTGCCCTAATTGAACAGCGTTCAAAGTCCTCCCCGTTAAAAGCCTCTACGCAGCCATTTCGAAAAAATGCTCTGCACTAAGTCGCTGATTCTAAGCAACTTAAGGTTTCCGAATCCGGTTCGGTGGTAGACCTTGCGAAGACACAATAGCTTCTGTGGAGTTCGATTCCGGTTCATGGCATTCAGCCAAGATCATCTGCCGGCCAGCCGGCAAAGATGATGACACGCCCTTTGATGGTTCGGGTTTGAAAATCAAATCCATCAAAACGCGTCGACAACTCAATGAAGCTGAGTTCGAGTCGATACTGCGAGTGACCGAGAAGTACTTGTTGAGCAAACCAAGCCACAAACTCGCTCCATTTACCTTCGGTTGGCTTCTGGAGTTGCATCGGGAGATGTTGGGATCGATTTGGAGTTGGGCAAGACTCGTCGCGAACATCTGGCTGATGCAACACGACCAACCGGTGACCATTTGGCCTGCCACCGACCTCCGCAACACGGAAAGTCCGATTCGAGGTGAGTACATTGCAGCTATGAAGCAAGCGGATCTCAGAAACTACGGACCACTCATAGACCTACATAAAAAGTTTAGCGAGTAGCACTATCGTCGTTGGCAAGGGACTCGAGTTGCTCGTCAATTCGATTGCGATACTTGCCAACTAGCGCCTTGATTGTTGGCGTTCGCAGTAGTTCCTCCAGATCTTCCTTCCTCGCAGCTTTGAAGCGTGCCATGAGGCAGATGGGATCTACGCCAAGAACGATCCCATAGCCACATTCGGGCCCGCGCGCAACTGGTCATGCACTTATTCGCCGCAAGAGAATGGCCACCGATTGCGGCGATGGCCGGGCAGGTTTGTGGCCGAGCGCGGCCTCTATTGTTGACCTACCGGGCGGAGGAGAGAATTTACGGAAAATCGGGTATGATGTGATTCGCTGGAAATAGACATGGAGTATCCGAATGGGAATAACTACTTGAACGACTCGAACCCTTACGATGTGACACAGGACCAACACGGGAATTCCATCTCGCCAGCGGATGCTGCGTCCGCTCACCCGAAGCAAATTGGTCGCTACCGTATCGAAAGAGTCCTCGGCAAAGGGGGTTTCGGACTGGTCTATCTGGCTCAGGACGAACAGCTCAACCGGCGGGTCGCCATCAAGGTGCCCCATGCCAAGTTGATCTCGAAACCAGAAGACGCCGAGGCGTATTTGGCCGAGGCTCGCACGGTCGCCAACCTTGATCATCCCGGCATCGTGCCGGTGTATGATGTAGGCAGCACCCAGGACTGCCCCTGTTATGTCGTCTCGAAATACATCGAAGGAACCAACCTCTCGGCGAAGCTGAAAGAGAGTCGACTGAAGTATCGGGACGCTGCCGAACTGGTGGCGACGGTGGCCGAGGCCCTGCACTATGCCCACAAGCAGGGGCTGGTGCATCGGGACGTGAAGCCGGGCAACATCCTGATCGGCAACGACGGCAAGCCTTACGTTGTGGATTTCGGTTTGGCACTCTGAGAAGAAAACATTGGTAAAGGACCGAAGTACGCTGGGACTCCGGCATACATGAGTCCTGAACAGGCTCGTGGTGAAGGCCACCGAGTGGATGGCCGTAGTGATGTGTTTAGCCTCGGAGTCGTGTTCTACGAGTTGCTGGCCGGTCGTCAGCCGTTTCGTGGTGACACGCAGGCCGAATTATTCCAGCAAGTCACCAGCCACGACGCCAAGCCACTGCGGCAGTACGACGACAACATTCCCAAAGAACTAGAACGCATCTGCCAGAAGGCGATAACGAAACGGGCTTCCGAGCGATACTCGACGACCAAAGATTTCAGCGACGACCTGCGGCATTTCTTGGCCGAACAAACGGTCATCCAGAGCGGCACCTCACCGCGAGCGGCTTGTGGACGTGGCATCGTGTGGACCAGAATCGAC
This sequence comes from uncultured Pirellula sp., assembly GCA_903930765.1. Classification (GTDB taxonomy): domain Bacteria; phylum Planctomycetota; class Planctomycetia; order Pirellulales; family Pirellulaceae; genus JBKCUI01. The sequence goes on along the minus strand of CAIYZV010000070.1, from coordinate 18,248 downwards.
GCGAATTGCTGACGCAAAAGGCAAAGGAACAGGAAGCGACCCGCATCGAGGGCTTGGTCGGTCGGCTGGTGAGTGCCGAGCCGAACCAGTTGCCGAGCGTGATCGAGGAACTCGACTCGAACTCCGAGATCGCGGCAATGTACTTGTCCCCGTTGCTCACACAGCAAGCCGAGACGCTCGATGACAAGCGTTCGCAACTGCATGCCCGTCTGGCGTCGGTTGCCCGCGACAAGTCGCTGATCGAACCCCTGCTGGAAGAACTGCTCACCAACAAGGTTGCCTACCTTGGTCCGATTCGGCAGCAACTGCGTCCGTACGCCGGGGAACTCACAGAGAAGTTACGGACCATTCTGCGGGACGACAAAGCTGAGGCCAATCGCCGGTTCCGTGCTGCGGCGGCGCTGGCGGATTACATTCCCGAATCCGAGGCCGCATCGTGGACGGAGGAGGACCTGCAGTTTGTGGCAGGGCAATTGCTCCAGGAAAATTCGGAATTCCAACCGCTGCTGCGTGAGATTCTGCGACCCATAAGCAAGAAGCTCCTTCCGAATCTCGAAACGATCTTCGGTGATGCGAAGAGTAGCGACACTCAACGTTTGATTGCAGCCAATGCATTTGCTGATTTCGCTGCCAGCGATATCGCGAAGCTGTCGCAGTTATTGTTGGTATCTAATACAGAACAGTATTCGGTCCTCTATCCACTGCTTGCGGCCACTCCCGCACCTTCGACGGTAGAGTATCTCGGTAAGATCGCCGCGGCATTGCCGCCGTCAGAACTGGGTTCGGTGGAACGCATTTCGTATGGCCGACGACGTGCCAACTCGGCGGTGATGCTGCTGCGATTAGGTGAGTGGGAAAAGGTGTTATCGGTGTTTGACATGACCGATGACCCGGAAGCTCTCACACAGTTCATTTTCCGTTGCCGTGACCGTGGCGTGCGGGTGGAAGAACTGCTGGACTGTCTGCGTATTGTGAGCGAATCGCCAATGGATCGCCATCCCCGCAACACGCGGTATGCTCTGCTTTTGGCACTTGGTGAATATTCGCTCAACGAGATTCCTGAATCCCGGCATGAGACGCTTCTGAAGCAGTTAGCCGACTCATACCGCAATGATCCCAGTTCGGGCGTGCATGGTGCTGCGGGCTGGCTGCTGCGCCAGTGGGGCCAAGCCGAAGTGGTGCAACAGGTTGACCAAACTCCAGTTCCCTATTCCGCCGATCGCGAGTGGTTCACACTGGCCATCACAGTGACTCCCACATCGCCGCCAAAACCGGAGGAAAAACCAGCGGGAGAAAACGCGGCAGCGGCCCCGGCAGCGAACACCGATCCAGGGTCAGACGCTGCCGCGTCCAAAGACGAACCGACCGAGAAGCAGGACGAATCCGACAACCATCGATCGCCAACAGAGGGAGCAAAACCCCAAGGTCCTCCCGAGCCACTGCCCCCGAAAACGTTCTACTTCACGTTTATTGTTTTTCCAGCCGGCGACTCGCAGATTGGCTCATTGGATGATGAAACAGACCGACAGAATGATGAAGTCCGCCAAAGCGTCACACTGACTCATCCCTTCGCGCTGCTGGACCGTGAGATCACGTTCGAGGAACTAATCGCCTTTTCTCCGCAGTACTACACGCGCCTCATGCAGAAGTTCGATGCGAAACCGGAGGATGCGGGATTTGGAGCCCACTGGTATGACTCCGTTTCCTTTTGCCGGTGGCTGTCGCATCAGTCTGGATTCATGGAAACCGATCAGTCCTATGCCGATCCAAAATCACTGGAAGAGAAGGACTACCCTCGCGAACCGAATCCTGAAGCGAACTGGGCCCCCCGCGACTGGCCACTGGAGTTTGGTCGTCGTGGCTATCGTCTGCCGACGGAATCGGAGTGGGAAGTTGCCGCCCGAGCTGGCGCAAGAACAGCGTATGGCTATGGAAGCGACATGACACTGCTGGACCGATTTGGCTGGTTTGCCGAGAACAGTGGCAAGCGCGTTCATCCTCCGCGACAACAGAGACCGGGCTCCCGCGGAGTGTTCGACATGCACGGGAATCTCTTCGAGTGGACACACGATTGGTTTGGTGACTATCGAGAGGCAGCGTTGGTGGATCCAGTCAAGCAGAATATGGGCTCGCGCCGCGTGATCCATGGCGGCGGTTGTCACAACGAAGCGCAGTTTTGCCGGGCAGCGCACCGCTTCTCGGACGACCCGACGTTCCGTTCATTCAGCTATGGTCTCCGGCTGGCCCTGAGCTCCCCGTCTATCAAGTCGCCGGAGGCGGAACAGGGAGCGGAGCCAGTAGGCGCGGGCACGGAGGGAGCAAGGCGGTAGCCGGCGACCGGAGATGCCGTAGCCGGTTGAAGGCCGGCCGGAATTCGTTCCGCCGCCAAAGCGAGACTCAAACCTGCGACAGGCAGATTATCAATGGGCATCGCGTCCCGTGGTCAGATCGTGTTCCAGCATCGCTGCCTGGACAAAGGGCGATTCGTCCGGTGCACGGGCTATCGTGCACAAGGAGCGAGTTGTGCAATTCCAATGTCCTATTGCGTGGCGTTTTGGAGCACATTTTTGCTATCATGTTACTCCGCTGCTTCGCAAGGGCAAAGAACCTGATGGAAATGATCGGCCAGTGATTTTTGTTGTTTCGCTATGTAGTTTTATGGAGGAAGCCTAATGCAATCGATTCGATTCTTCTTGAGTCTGCTGTTTCTCTTTTTTGGGCAGATTCTCCTCCTAGCAAACGAAACCAACCCATCGCTGACCGAACAACGCAATCTGGATGGCAAATGGCTTTTTGAATCGGCACTCCTAGGGCAGCAGAACAGATTGGATCAGGTTTGGACCTCCGTTGTATCCATATCTTCTGACAGCTTTACGATTTCAAACTTCCTCGATCCATCGAAGGAACTGAAAGGGAAAATACGATTCGATGAGAAGGATAAGAACTATCTCGATATAGAACTGGAAGAACTTGATTTTTCAAGTCTAGGGGAACCAGTTAAGATCGAAGCATCGACGCTCAAAGGCATTCTGAAATTTGAAAGCGAAGATTCAATAACTATTGCGATGAACGTGATTTCATCCCATGAACGCCCTGCGAAATTTGAATCGACGGATTCGGTATTACTCTTACGCATACATCGATCACCTAAGGATTTCAAAGAGTACCCGAAGGAAATCACGATCTACGTGGAATCAGCAGATGGAAAACCGGTCGAAGGAGCCATCGCCGCTAGATTTCAATCAAGAAGAGCATTGGGCAACCAAGCTGATGCCTCCAGGAAGTATTCTCAGGAAAGCATTACGGATTCAGCGGGTGTCGTTGTGTTTCCATATGTGGAACTTCCACGGCTAATAATCGACGAAAAGTCACGACAAATTGCCTTTCCTAAACTGATTCCTTCGTCTTTGATCGAAGGGAAACTCAAAGTGAAGCTTGAGCCTTTATGCGAAGTGCGTGGGAGCATCGTCTGTGAGGAACTTGCCAAAGTCGAACAGCCAATCGGCTGGATAAATGTTTATCTCGAAGCAAATGGAGAAACTGTTGCAGACTGTAGCTCGGAAAATGGCAATTTTGATTTTCTCGTACCTGCGGGTGATTACAAACTTTCAGCCTACGGAGCGCAGGTAAGTGGACGCAGAGTAAACTTTTCTGTTCTACCCAGCCAATCAGAAGTAGTAGTCGATCCGATTGCTTTGAAGGCTTTGGGATTCGTGTTGTTGAAAGGAAAGCCCGCACCAGAGTTCGTGGAAGTGGCAGGTTGGTCGGGCGAGCCTGTTAAGCTATCAGCGTTGAAGGGTAAGTACGTGCTTATAGACTTTTGGGGGTACTGGTGTGGGCCTTGTGTGGAAGCAATGCCCATACTTATCGAATTGCATGAGAAATTTTGCGACAAGGGATTGGCAATCGTTGGCGTTCACGTTGATGCAGAGGGTGAAGTGGATTCCGACGGAAATCTCAAGGAAAAAACTGCCCACTTGACCAATGGAGCGTGGCAAGGGAAGGAATTGCCGTTCTCGAATGCATTGGTTTCAGGCAGAATTGCAGGAAAAGGTGAAAGCCGTCAACTGAGTACACCGGAGATTTATGGAGTCGAGCATTTCCCAATGACAATCCTGATCGACCCAAAGGGAAACGTTGTTGATGAGTTCCCTTTCCGAGACCTTGAAGCCGCAACAGAACGGATCGAGAAACTACTTGAAGGAATTGAGTGATTGCAGGCGAAATCTCATACCGAGCGGCCAATCCAAGGTCTTCAGCAACCGTGTCGGCTGGGCTAAAACGCATCTCAAAAATGCCGGATTGGTAGACAGTCGATCGACGATACAGTCATTCGTCGGAAGCATGGATATGATCCGCGCCAAGAAAGGTGTCGTGATCACCACTTCGGATTACTCGCGTGACGCGATCGATTTTGTGGACCGTATTGAAGGCAAATGCGTTGTGCTCCTCAATGGCAAGCAACTGGCCCAATGGATGATCGAACATGACGTCGGAGTCTCGACGATTGGCACTTGCAGTCTCAAGGAAGTCTCGAATGACTTCTTCGAAGAAGGTCTTGGCTAGCGATCGAGTCTGAATTGGGTGCAGATTTCCCGCTGCAGGGTAGCGAACGTAGCGGCCGAAAGTCGCAAACCTCTCCAGGCTCTATCAAGGCGCCTCGACGGTGATGGTCCTCGAAGCCTCATCCTGTTTGGTCACCTTGCCGAAATCCACTGCAGTGACGGCCTCTTGGAACGGGCCTTCAAAACCCAACGTGATCGTCGCGGAATTGCCCGATGCAGACATTTGAAAATTCCCCGTGCCGAGCTTCTGCTTGAGCTTCTCAAGAATGGCTGCAAAGTCGGCGGAGGTTTTCGATTGAATGACAAACCGGACCGATCGCGAGCCTTCAATCGCCGGTGGAGCAGGACCGAAACCTCCCGGCGAGCCGGGCCGAGTCCGCTCTCCATTGAGATTCGACGGTCTGCCCGGTACGGACGCGCCACCCGGGCCTGCTTGACCACCCGGGCCTGCTTGTCCACCGGGGCGATCCGTCGGGGGCTGCCTCGGGTCGCCCCCGCCGCGCGAGGATGGGCCGGGCTCAAAACCCCTTGGACCCATCCCCCCTATCGGACCGCTTCCCTGGCCTCGATTCGCTGGGTCTCCAACCGGTCCCCGGCGCCCCAAACCACCGCTGATGGGGTCTCGTTGGACCAAGTCGCTGTTGACCCCCTCGGCATTTTGTTTGGCCACATTCCAAGCGTCGCGGAATTGCGGCACATAGCTCCCAGCCTTGTTCAAGTCTGCCTGCGACCAGTATTGGGCAATCTGCTTCAATGCCGCCATCACACTGGGTTTGTCTTCCCGCTTGAGGGCCTCTTCAAAGGGCTCTCGTAGCATCCTCATCGATATGAATCCTGCTCGGTTGGCTTCGGCCATCCTGTTGTTAGCTCCTGCAAAATCTCCCTTAGCTTGCTGGACCAACGCTCGCACATACAGCATGAAAGGATCCTTGAAGGTCTTGTGCAACCTCTCGGCCGAATCATCGATCACCCCCAAGAGCGACTCGGGCATGCGAGGCTCGATCGAGGTCATGGCAAACGAGATGACGGCTAGATCGGCCCCAGGATCTCCTGCGTGTGCGTCTCGAAACTTATTGATCCACTCCGGTGCACGCTCCGGTGTGGTCTGCAGCGACTGGGCGATTTGAACAAGCCGTGTGGTTCTATTTGCCGGTTGACTGGACAACCATTCGTTTAGCGATTTTTCGATCGCCTCCTCAAAGGGGTCCTTGCCAGCGTTTTTCTCCTCGGGCCAACGGTACCAAAGCCCTGGAGCCGGAACGAGCTGTGGGGCCAGGGTGGAATCCGCAGGGCCGGGCACTGTGCCATAAATCGAAAACGTTTTTTTGCCGATGCGGTCGGATCTAGATATTCGCTCGGAATACACGGCCTCCGAAACACTACCAATATTGATGACCTGCCAAGACTCCAAATAAATAGCTCCGGCGATCTGACTCATCGGAACTTGGCCAAGCACATTGACGATATCGACAATCTTGGGCTTTTGGGCCGTCGGTTCCAGGATGAGCATCAGGTATCCGAAACGCGGTGGCAAAAAACCTAGTGTCTCAGGCCGGTCTGGAGTCACCCCAACCTGCGAACTCTTCGTGCCATAGATCAGATCCTCGGCGACTGCGTTGAACTCATCGAATGTCATGGTCTTGGCAAGCTTTTCGAGCTTGGCTGGTTGATCGAATCGACCTGAACCGGTGATCAATTCGCGAGGGTACTCCGGATCCGAGTAGTACCTGAGCAAGACCGCTGGTTCGCCCTGATACACCGTCTCTCCCAAGACTCTCCAATGTCGGAAACCGTCATTGAGCGGTGTACTCTCCAAACTCTTGCTGACCATGTGATTAAGAACCCTGGGAGACTCAAGGTCCGTTCGAATCGCTTCCCATGAAGCACTTGCTCCGTTCTTTTGCCGTTTGTCGAAATCCTCTGGCGCGATCATCTTGACGGCCCGATCAGACTGACCTTGCCTGGCAAAGCCGACAAACTCCTCGGCCACTTGAATCGCCGGACTGCTCGAGGTCGATTTTTCCGGTCCAAGCGATGCGAAGGCTACGAAGCCCTGCTCGGGGCTCTCCGCACGGTTCGTACCTGAAGAGTTGGCACCTGAGGATTTCGCGCCCGAGGGAACGCTGTCCGATGGGCGATTGGGCGTCACAGAGGTATCCTTCGATGCGTTCTCGACGGGTCGAAACGCGCTGCTGATCGACGCTTTTGGGCCAAACAGAAGATAAGCGCCCAGAACGCCGAGAATCGCTAAGGCACCTGAGGCGACCGGCACGAGCCAAGCAGGCGCTTTTCCCCCAGCTTTTTTCGGGCGATTGACCATCGGGCCTGCAAGCGATGGACTCGCATATCTTTGGGTGGGAGCATGCGATGGAAAAGGATCATAAGACTCTGGCACGATGGAGGGCGCGATGGAGGGCTCGGGTGCCGAGTCGGTCGCTTGCGGACCTTTGATCATCAGCCCCCTGCCACACTTCGGACAAGTCACTTTCTTGCCGGCCATGGAAGCGTTGGATCGTAGGCTCGCCCCGCAGGGGCAACGGAATTGTACACTCATGAAAAATCCCTGAGGCTCTCATCCAAAGGTTGAATCCTGAACCTGGGCCCCCCTGAGACCCTCGCCGATGAACCCTTAGCGATGAACCCTTAGCGATGAACGCTCGCTTGTTTTGTTTTAGCGTGAAATGGATTTCTGTCTGATCGGCGTTAATCGTGAATGGGTAACGTTCACTAATTTGTTTTGAGATCTTCCAGATCCCAGCGTTTGGATTTATCGCATTCTCACCAGAATCGAAGGGAAGGAGTGCGCAAAGCCGGTTCGGTTGACGCAACCCTTCGATCCTGGACCTAAGACAGCGCTCGGGTTGCTTCCCAAGCATTGCCCTATCCTCCGCTCAAGTAAGCCTTAATCTAATCGATTCCGGACACTCATGCAACGTTTTGTATCGCCTCAGCTCGCCGAAGCCTTCGTCTTTCCCGAGCTGCTTCGAGCTTCTCATCTCGCTGGGCGAAGAGTTCTTTTTCCTTGCCTGAAAGCTTCTTATGAGGCGTCATGTATCCAATCGCACTGTGGAGCCGGATCGTGTTGTAATGATGGACGTACTGTGTTACTGCTTGACGAGCATCATCAACGCTGGTCATGCTCTTGGCCCGTATGCAGTCCCCTTTGATCGTCCGATGATATCGCTCAATCTTTCCATTGCTTTGAGTGCAGTAGGGCGAAGTTTTTACATGGGTCATTCCTGCGATACGTATGAATTTTTTGAAGTCTCTGGAGATGAATTGGGGGCCAGTATTCGATCTGCAATCGATGTCCGAATTGAAGGTGACTGATCGGGCCGACGACGTTCAACATGCCCTAATGCTGCGCCTGCTGTTTCAGACGGCAGTGCGAGTGAGTGAGTTGTGCGGCATTCAGATCGGGGATATTGACATCGAGAGCCACAAGATTCGGCTCAACGGTGGCAAGGGCGACAAAGACCGCTTCGTGCTGTTCGGAAAGAGTTTCGCGACGGCGCTGCGGACGCACATTGAAGCCTATCCCAACAATCGTTGGCTGTTTCAGACTCGCCGAAACTCAAGGTACACGACCCGAAGAGTTCCGCAGATTGTGAAGCTCTTTGCGGAGCAAGCTGGGGTCACGGCAACGCCGCACAACTTACGGCATCAGTGTATTACTTGGTTGACTCGACACTCCCGAACGGAACCTCTGTTACGCCCCGTACGGCACCCGGGTGTTGCTGGCAACGCTGTGCCTGCAAGTTGGCTTGTATCTTTCGCAGTTCTTTGGCGGTTTGGGCCAGGGGCAAGCGGTGCTTATCGCTGCCGCGGCCACGGCAGGGCTACCGCTGTTGGTCATCGCCTACCTCATGTTCCGGTTAAAGTTGCAATTCGGGGTGCACGCTCTGCTGCTGGCCGTTGTCGTGGTCGCGATCCCCTGCGGTTGGGTGGTCCGGGAGCTCGAACGCGCTCACCGCAGGAAGAGTTATTCCAATACCAACCCGGTCCGGACTGATCGTATCGTGAGATCCTCTCCAGCTGAAAAGGCTTAACCTGACCGAGCTGCCTGAAGAGGCGGAGTTGTTGCTGGGACAGACTGCGACGGAATGCGGAGGAGAAGTGATTGTCTTTTGGGTTTATTGAACTCGGTTTAGTAAGGGCTGGCCGTTGAAGTACCGCTGCAATTGCTCACGGGTGAAACGGTAAGCACGGGTTTTCCAGCTCGCGACGGCGCCTGCAACATGGGGCGTGATTAAAAGATTGGGAGCCTGCCACAGCGGGTGGTCGCTCGGCAGCGGTTCAGGGTCGGTGACATCCAGCGCCGCGTAGAGGTTTCCGCGGCGGAGTGCCTGGATTAACGCCTTCGTGTCGACCAGTCGCCCTCGGGCGGCATTGATCAGAATTGCCCCAGGCTTCATCCGGGCCAGAAATTTTGAGTCGACCATGTGTTCGGTCGCCTCTGAAAGCGGTGCAAGTAGCACCACGGAATCGGCCAGAGGAATCAGATCCGGCAATGCGTCCATTGTCAGGGCATCGGGGCGGGCCCGCCTGGCAACGCCCTGCACTCGAATTCCAAATGGCAACAACCTCGTCGCGAGTGCGCGCCCAATCGAACCAAAACCGATGATCAGTACATTTCCTCCCTCAAGCGTGTCGATTGGACCGATGGGAGGCGACCCGGTTGCTGTCACATCATTAGTGTTCACGATCCATTCGCCACGCTGCTGCGAGTCCCGCAGGTCGGGCAGGCGCCGGCGAAGCGAGAGCATTACAGCCACGATCCATTCCGCGACAGCTGCGTCATGAACACCGCTGGAGTTGTAGACTTCCACGGTCGCTGGCAAGGTCGGCAGTAACCAATCCACGCCGGAGTTAAGCGACTGGACGATCCGCAGGGACGGCAGTGCCGGTATCAGACTGCTCAAGAGAGACTTCTGATCAATCCCGAAGACTGCAATCTCAACATCGGCTGCCGGTTCCGTCACCAGTGAGATGCCGTCGGGAAGTGGATCAAAGAACGGATGATACGACGGTTCGAGCGCGAGTATTTTCACGGGAATTGAATCTCAGTTGAACAGGAATCTTCAAGTTTCAGACAAAAAACTGCTCGCTGCTGCTCCTGATTCGGTTGGTTTTTCAATTCTAAATCAGCGAGACAGAGACACTCTTGTGTGATCGGCCAAACGCCCGGTTGTGGAGGAACAGAATCATTTGGCTCCGGGCCTCGAAGGCAGACGAGTGAACATCGACCACCTTTCCCCTTCTCCTTTAAGGATAACACACCACGGTTGCTTGCAAATCGTGGGCAACTTCATGTCGCATTTTTCCTGCAAGGGAGTGGTGACATCAAAAAAAGGCGACATTTTTCGAGGTGTCATGCAAAGAGTGCCTTCCGGTGAGGGACGCTTTGCCGGTGGGAACCGGTCCGGGTGTCGGTGTGGTCGGCTACATCGTCAACGGCGGATTGAATGGTTACTTTTCGCGACGGCTTGGGTTGTTAGGACAACGGCGAAACATTCGCGACGCGGTCGTCGAACATGGCGAACGGCTATCCCTTTGGTGGTTGTTTGAAGACTACAGGAAACTGGATGTCCACTGCGACCAAGCCCCTCAATAGTGCTCGCTGCATTGGCTATTGGTTGTATTTCTTCAGAGTGTCAATTGCATGGGTGGCAATTAACTCCAGGCTGAAAGAAGAAGCGGACATCCTGTTTCTTCTCACCACCAATCGCCCCGAAGCTCTCGAAGCGGCATTGGCGGCACGACCCGGTCGTATTGATCATGCGATCGAGTTCCCACTTCCCGATGAAGAGGGACGGGCCACGCTCGTGCGATTGTATTCTCAGGGTGTTTCGGTGTCCGAAGACGGAATTACCGAGATCACCAAGCGAACTGAAGGTGTAAGTGCGTCCTTCATCAAAGAACTTATGCGTCGCATTGTGCAGTTTCACATTGAGGCGGATGGAACAGGCAATGTCACCCACACGGACATTGACAATGCACTCGACGAGATGCTTTTCAAAGGAGGAATGCTCAATCTGAAGTTGCTCGGAGCGAAAACGGAATAGCTTAGGCCAACTGTTTCCAGCGGCAAGGGAAATAGCGGTGATCGCGGTGATGGATCCGATAAAGAAAGCGGCGGTCGTTCGGGCGCAGGTATGACCACGGGAGCCGGAGGTCTCGGCGTCATGGCAGTGGGATATCATCATGCCGACTCTGAAGGAACTCCAGATGAGCACCACACGGACAGCCCTCATCCCTAAATTGTTATGCACCGACATCATCGTCAAAGGCAATCATACCGATGGACCGCCTAACTTTAAGGGCCTGTTTCGCAAGGCCCACCAACGGGTCGATTTATCTACATCGACATTGGCAAGTCGGCGGGGCAATTCGATTGTTGTCAGCAGCGTCGAATCAAGATTCCGTTGGCAGGGATCACTTGGGATTTGATCGATGACTTGTTGGTAAAGCCAAAGCGATCCTTGCTGGCTGCGCTTCCTGTCCCTACCCAAGCCGAGCTTTGTCAAGATAGCTATCCCATTCGGTGACTTAAACGAGGTTATTTGCCTACCGGGTCGAATGGCAACGACGACTTGTGGACACATAGCCGGAGCTTGCCGTCCGAACAACGACGGAACACGAACGTCTTATCCACCATCACGTCGTCACCCTTACTGTTTGTCAGGTAGACATTCCCCATCGTGATGGCGAGATCGCCGTGAATTTGGATGCCGTTCTCGGCTGCATTGTTATCGTAACGGACCTTAACCCAATCCTTGAGGGCAAAGCCGGTATCCTCCGGGAACTCCTTATCGCCACCAAGGAAGTACGAGAGAGCACCCTGCTTGGTGGGACGGAATGTGTTCTTGCCGAAGGCGAGCGTCGGTTTGAAGAACACCTTGCCTTCCTTGTAGTCGTATAAATCGTCGAGCAGGGTACTGGCAATCGCACGGTAATCGCCGCCCTCTTTGTGGACTTTCCCAATTTTCACGAGTCCATCGCACCATGCCTGCTGAACCGCATTCACTTCAGCTTCCGTTATTGGCTTCGGCTCGGCGGCATGGACGGGAAGTGCTGCGATCAGCATCAACACCAGGAACGAGAACTTGTAGGATGAGTACATAACAAACCTCTCTTTTGGAAAATCCAATACACAGTGTCCAGTGATTCACGATGGAGCAAGCAGTCGATGGAAGCAGTTTAGTGAGTTCCGGTCGATTCCATAGACGAGTTTGCCAATTCCTAAGAATTTCAAGGGACCATTGAACGGATTCAGCGACTCGGCGGTGGCGGCGGTCGGCATGTCCGCTGTCAGTTGAGGTCAACAGAATCGATAGATTCGACGCCGCAGAGCAAGTAATCTAGCACGTTGCAGCCTGCAGAAGTGATGACTAACATCCGATCGTTTGATTTGAGATCCAGTGCGATCCGATCGATGGCAGGATCTTCGCGAGCATCATGGAGGGGTTATACGCCGGAGTTCTTCAGCGACCTCGCTCACACAGGTAAGGTATCCGGCTCGGAGTCCGCCAAGAGCCAAGCACTTCGACAAGGACTTGCAAACAACGACATTCGCATTTGTTGCCGCGATCGCCACCGTATCTCAGCCGAGGTCCATCGCCTGCATGCGTCGAAGCTCCATCCCCTGGACTTGCTGGGAATTTGTTTGTCTCCAATATCGAGAAGCCATTATGACTCACGATCGGGCAGAGGAATTGCTGGATCGAAGCGTTGAACTTTTCACGAAACTCGCTTGAGATCGAGTCAATCCAAGATTTCGAAAAACGGTTCCCGAAACCTTTTCTTGGTCTTGGTCGCATTCCGAATGGATTCGTTGGCTTGGTAGACTGGCGGATTTCACCACGGCATTTTTGGGAGTTCCTCGATGACAATCAAGCCTGCGATGCCTTACATTAGAGATTATGTTCGAGGAGCTAATTTTGGCTGCGCTGATTGCCAGCAGCGATTCCCGTGGGACCGAGCATCGTGTCGTTCGGCACGCGCGGGATCACCAGCGGCGTGGCCGAGGGCGTCAACTGCGAAATCATTTCGATCCAAGGCCGAGCGGTTGGCTATCGAAACATCGTCAACTTCAAGAAAGCGATCTCCTTCTACTGCGGTGGATTGCATCTTGACCCACAGTTATCTTGGAGGACCACGAAATGAGCATCCATCGAATCACGCCTTGGCTAGCTGCCCTTTCAATTTGCGGTGCCGCGATGTTCGGCGGTTGTGGCGACTCCGCACCTAAATCTACGTCACCGCCAGCGGCCTCTGTAGCCAAGCCGGAAGTCGCCAAGCCGTTTTCCACGTTCGAAGCTGCCATCGACAACGAAAAAGTTGATTCGAATGGCGAGTTACCCCAAGTTGAGAAAACCAGTTCAATAACTAAAACGGGGTTAGGCGATAGCACGCTCGATAACGCGGCCATTAAAGAGTCAATGCCGTCGACGGTTCGGAGTGAAGTCCAACAACCTCCAATCTCCGCCATAGCGCCACCAACGGTTGAGCAATTAAAGCAATGGATCGTGGAACCGTATGACGCTTTGCAACTGTTGGTCTGCCGCGATAACGGTGACGCGGGACTATTGACTAATGCCGGAATAATTGGAAATGGAAGCCATTACGTTCTCGCCGGCAGTCGGTTGACTTCGTGGGCCGTCGAAAAAGACGAAGCAATCACCGTTTTTTCAGGATCCGCCAACGAGCAAATAAGTTTGTCGCTCGCGGTTGCTCCCGATGGAAGTTGGCTCGCGTCGGGTGATACGAAAGGTAACTTACGGATTTGGGATTTGCCGGATGGCAAACAACGCGTCGCCAAGAAAATCTATCCGAGCGGCGTCTCGCACCTTTCCGTTTCGACAGATTCTCAAGAGATCGCGTCATCCAGCTACGATGGTGAGATTACAGTTTGGGATCCGCAACTGCTCACTGAAAAAAACAAGTTCAAATCCGCAAATCAATCGCTGCAAAGAATCCTCTACATCGCTCCGGATCGAATCGCCGTCGCGGCTCAAGACATGACTATCTGGAACACGAAGACCAGGAAACTCGAACACACGTTGTCAACGGGTGGTTACCAATCCACATTCGCGCTTGCACCCGATAATAAGCGCCTCGCCTATGTCAACGACTCAGCGCTGCAGCTTTGGAGTGTTTCAGATGCAAAGGTTGACACAACGATCCAAGGATCCTTTAGCAACAATGAACTCGCCAGCTTTTCCACGGATGGAAAGCGATTAGTCACAGCCGGCAAGTTCGTGATTCGCATCTGGGATGTCGATAGCGGACGATTGTTGCAATCCATCGATACATTTGGCTGGCAAACGGTCGGTGCCTGCTGGCTACCCAAATCAGATTTACTATTAATTGCTTCAGAGAATGGGCGAGTGCGCCTTTGGGGAACGATGAAGAGTGCGACAGAGTTGGGATGGAAACCGATCCACGCGCCGATCGACCTGCCTGATGCAGTATCCGGCGAGCCGGCTTTTCCATCGCAATTGTTATCGATCATCGACCTGCGTACATTTCCACGACTTCCCACCACGACTAGTCTCGGGGGCACTGAGACCTTTCTAAATTACAGCACCAACTCAACCATCGACGAAGCAAAGATTTTCTACGAGTACTTCCTGATAAAGGATGGTTGGACCCGATCACCGGATTCCAAGGTCGGTCCCGATAGCGCGCAATATCGCAAGAATGGGTTTATTCTTGGCGTGTCGCTATACAGCGATGCCGACAAATCGACGCACGTTAACGTAAACTTCGGTGGAAATGTCGACCTGCGATTATTGCCAAGATACGATAGTACTCCAGTGGAATTAGTCTGGGAAAGCGAGGACTCGGTTCAGTATCGCACGAAGGCCGATTTGCTGGACCTCGAAACGACTTTGATTCGAAAGTTTTATGAAGCGGGCTGGACGTCGTATGCGCGACTCAACAGCTCACATAGCGAACAAGCCGATCAGCGCGACTTGCAATTTCTGCGCGACGCCACCGAGCTTCGCATTTCTATTCAACGGCCGCCGGTCGATCCGTCCAGCTTTCACGTTTCGTATAGCAAAAACTTGACTACGAAATCGTTACCGATTGCGAAGGATTCGGGCTTCATCGAATTCGATGGATCCACCGAGCCCTATCTGGTCGCATCCACAGCAATGACCTTGGAGCAGACACGCGATTACTATGACAAGGAAATGGTCAAGCAAGGTTGGTTGCGACGCGATTCGGGAAAGCAATTCACCGAGGAGACAGGTTGGCTAGAGTTTATCCGCGGACAATGCGACGTAACCATCGTGCTCAAGCGTTTGCCAACCGCGCGCACGCAAATTCTCGTGGGAAAGAACCTGGAAAATGCGTCTTGGCAATTGAAGAAATCGCCTGAGACGGATCCTCAAGTTGCCACGAACGCTCTTGAGGCAGCGGACTTTCCAACGCTGAACGGCTGGAGTATCACGAAATACGATCCCGAAGAAAAGCAAGTCGAGTTCGTTGCCAACAACGCCACGACCGCCATGTTTGCCGACGCCTACACCAAGGAGCTGGAGTCAAATGGCTGGAAAACGGATGGTTCCGGTGTCAAATCGGAAGAATACTTACTCGCCAGGTTCAACAAGGGAAAGGCGGAAATAACTTTGCGTGCAACGTTGAGTGGCAACTCTGTAAAAGCGACCTTCTCAGGGGATGGGTTGCTCTGGTCCAAACCGCTACCGGGACTGAAGCAGTTGGTTTCCTACGAAACGTGGTTACGCGTCAACCAGCAGCCCGCTACTCTCGATTTGCTTGATACGTTCAATGCTGAGATGAAGACGATCGCGACATCAACGCGAGAAGTGCCTTAGAAGCTATTCGAAAACTTGATTGCTATGGGTATATGTGCGCCAATCTTGAGGGTGAAAAAATGGTATCGGTTACCTAAAAGCTGTTTTTATAGAAAAAGTGCCTAACATCTTTTCTTGCTCACTCGGTCTGCTTTCTTGCGAGTAGGATCATGGCTGTCGATTACTTTTCGACGAACCCTAGAGCTTCAGCGACTTGGAGGTGCCCTTCTGGTCGGTGCGAAACCAATAGCATTCGATTCGAAAGAGGTATAATCGCTGCCGTTCCCCCAGATTGTGTCCACTCGTGCGGTGTTACGTTCTGCATCAGTTTCTTCATCACCGAGGCGAGTTTCTGGTCTTGAGGTAGATCAAGAATTGGATAGACAGCCAGGAACTCGCTGGAGCTTCGTTTGGTGATGATTACTTTGCCATCTTCGATGCGGTAGCCGAGTTTGTTCTGGGGCAGCATCGCATTCAAATGTTGCCCCAGCGTCTCGTCCGTCGCGGGATATCTTACGGTGAGTGTTTTATCGATCTCATCGAATTCAAAACCCACATGAAACGTATTGGCTAGACGTGTAACCGCTGTCTCGATGGTTTGGTCGTCGCATTGAAAATCGATGGTCCGCTTAAACGCTTTGCGGAGCGACACGGCTGGTTCGGTATTATTCCAGAAGCCATTGCTGCTTTTGGGCGATGTTGTGCCTTGGGCAAGCGAAAGCAAATCGAGAAGCTCCTTGATCTTTAGGTGATTGCTCGGGGTTTGCAAAATATCGAAACTGCCCGGCTTGTTAGGCGTTGACACAACCGAGCCTTTGCCACCGTTCAGATCCCAGTCTGTGGGCGCAATAACCGAGGTTACTGTTCCAACAAAGCGATTGGCCTCTAGGAGAACGCCGCTGCACTCGTAGCTTCGAATCTCCAAGGCCTCCTGGGCCTCGGCTAGAGAAACAAGCGATCCCACGATTAGGAGAGCCAGTCCACATGCCCAGTGACATTGTTTCATAGTCTTCGTCTCTTGATTTATCTTCTCTTTTCGCATCCATGATTTGAAAAAAACGCTGCTCCGTTTTCGTCATGCCAGTGGTTGACGGGCCGGAATACCTGCACGTTGGAGTCCATACTCAATTCATGTTAGATCAATTTAGGGACCGGAAGAAGAGGTGTCAGGAACCGAAAAGCTATTTTTACAGAAACGGATCCCGACACCTTTTATTGGTCTTTGACACCTTTTCTTGGTCCCCTACCAGGCGAACAACGTCAGTTTACAATAGCGACGAGATCTGACGCGTCCAACTTTCGAATCGCCTGCGATCGATTGGTCGAGGGCCAGCTCATCCCTTTCACTTCGAAGTAGACAATGACGGTCCGCATGCAATCGATAACGATCACGACGCCAGATGACTTTCACTTGCATGTTCGCGATGGCGAGCTCATGCGACTCGTCGTACCGCACACCGCTCGGCGGTTTGCGCGCGCGATCATCATGCCGAACTTAGTACCCCCGATCGTTTCCACGGAGCTTGCAAGGCAATATCGGGACCGCATTCTCGCAGCGGTTCCCAGTGACGCCAGCTTCGAGCCTTTGATGACGTTGTATCTCACAGAGCAAACACCGGCAGCGGAAATCGCGGTTGCGAAAGCCAGCGGTTATGTGCACGCCGTGAAGTGGTATCCTGCGGGCGCGACCACCAATTCGCACCATGGTGTTCAAACCATCGATAAGTGCTTTGAAGTGCTCGAAGCGATGCAACAGCACGACTTGCCTTTGCTCGTACATCCCGAAACGACGGACCCCGCAGTCGACACGTTTGATCGCGAAGCCGTCTTCATTGATCGTGTTTTGGCCCCTGTCATCCGGCGTTTTCCGAATTTGCGAGTGGTACTAGAGCACGTGACGACTCAGCAAGGGGTGCAATTTGTTCAAGATGCATCGTCGCGGGTGGCGGCCACCATCACGGCGCATCACTGTTTGCTCAATCGAGTCGCTTTGTTTGAAGGTGGACTGCGACCGCATCATTACTGTTTGCCAATCCTGAAGCGAGATGAGCACCGTGCGGCAATCGCTCAAGCGGCAACGAGCGGACATCCACGGTTCTTTCTCGGCAGCGATAGCGCACCGCATTCCCGAACGGCCAAGGAAGCCGCCTGTGGTTGCGCAGGTATCTACACCGCGCATGCCGCGATCGAACTCTATGCAGAAGTCTTCGACCGCGTTGGAGCCTTAGACAAACTCGAGGCGTTTTCGAGCTTCCACGGTGCTGACTTTTATGGCTTGCCCAGAAACAAAACCAAGATCACTTTGGAACGCACTCCCTGGAATGTTCCAGAGTCGTTTTCATTCGGCACGGACACCATCGTACCCTTCCGCGCCGGAGGTCCGGTGAATTTTCAGATGGTAAATGGAAGTGCAATTCCGAGTAAAGCCGGCTTATAAAAGCCTGTTGAAAAACGGAAGCGGCACGGCGCGAGCCGTCCGGTAAGTCTCGCTTTATAGGAAGAAACCAGGTAGCTTGCGCTGCACCGCTTCAAGTTGCTGTGGAGTTGGGGCTTCGCCTTCTTTTGGTTTTTTCCAGGGGGAGCAACTGGCAGCTATAAGCTCTGCTCCACCGCGCGCATGGCTTTCCATCGGGTTTATCCCGGTGGGAGCAGCAACTGGCAGCTACACGCTTCGGCGAACTACCTCGAGCCTTTCGCTTGGGGCGAAGCCCCAAGCGGAGAGTAGGGAGGGGGCGCAATCGGTAGCCGCCAGTCGTGGCTCCACCGGCACAAGGCCGGTGGAGGCCGGACATTGCGATGATTAAAGCCTGCTGATCTCTACTCGGCACGAGGCCGGGGAAGGCCCAGGGCAGGCTTAAGG
>CAIYZV010000069.1 GCA_903930765.1 uncultured Pirellula sp. | reverse complement strand
CCGCGGGCATCACTTGAGCCAGATCTCGACTCATGCTGACGAGTCGCATTGGAAACAACTTGTTCCGTCGCTTTGGCAGATCGACGGCGGAGGCCTTATCTGGGTGTTGATCGGCGACTTGCGCCGAGTCGCTGCTAAATACGGTGAGCGCGGCGAGCGATTTTTGTTGCTAGAGGCTGGGCATCTGATGCAGAATCTTTGCCTAGCTTCAGATAGCTTAGGCTTATGCACCGTCCCTTTGGGAGGTTGTCTGGAGCGAGAAATTCCGCAAGAGTTGTCCCTACCCTCGGAAGACCGTGTGCTTTATGTAGGGGTTTGCGGCGCCCCAGAAACCGGTTCCACTTAGAGGATTACGCTCAAAAGATGCTTCCGTCATCAACACACTAAATCAAGTTCAAAAATGAAGGACGCAACATGTGTAATCGCGTTCGAGTTGGGAGCAGCGTTAGACGCGTCATCCTAAGCGGTAGCGGCGTGCATGCCGTTCGAGGACGGGCTACCTTAGGGCATGTAATTGAGGGTGTAGTATGCGTCTTTGTGGAGAAGCGGCGATTTGTCTTTGGCGGAGACGATCCCCTTGGACACCAGGTGGTGAACATGGCCACGTTGAAGTCCATCGATCACCAGCTGAACGCGTTTTCCGTCGTCAGATAATTTTGCCGATGTGATCGTCGGTGTGGTCGGATCGACCTCGGGGCTGCCGTAGGATCCTTGGTAGATGTACGTGAACGTCTTCATCTCGTAGGATGCCACATTCTCTGCCGTCTTCTTATCAACAGGTTCGGTGAAAACGAGTTCAAATCCGTTCTTCTGTGCCTTCATTTCGAGGACTTCGAAAGGAGTCTTTCCGGTCCAATCAAGCCGCTGGACGCAGAACGATTTGGTTCCGCGCGAGCCCCAACCGCGATTCGTTCCACCTACGAACATGGCACCGTTGGGTTGCATCTCCAACCCGACGACGCCGCAATCGAGTCCTTCACGGAAGGGGAAGCATGCGCCTTGGTAATGCCCCTGAACCTTTTCCATGTAGCATCGCATCACCGTGCTGAAGGTTTGATCGCCGACGAATACTTGATCTTTGAACGGACCGAATTTCCCACCCGTGGTATCGCACGTGATACCGGCGGCGGACTGTCCCATCTTGCCATAGGGGAACAGGATTGCCGCTGGTTCGTACTCGGGGATTCGGTCCGCTTCGATAACAAAGCGACTACCGTCCTTCGGTTCCGTCGGTTTCTTGCCCATGTACTGTGCTGCTTGTTCGTACCATTTGAACCCACCGGGGTGCCCAACGAACTTGCCGGGACTGAGGTGCTTGAGACCGCACGTTCCATTCCATGGGCCTTGGTTATCGGTATAGAAGACGTCGCCAGCGGCGTTCATACCGATGCCTCCTGGCGAGCGAATGCCGCTCGTGGTCGGGATGGTGTTTCCGTCCGCTGTGGCGCGAACGGCCCATCCGCGATAGAGTGCATCGCTGCCGAAGGAGCCGGTCAAGCATAGAACGACCCAGATATTTCCTTCTTTGTCGAATTTCGAGCCGAATGCATATTCATGATAGTCACCGGTGATTTGCCATCCGTCCGTGACGACCTCAAACTCATCAGCTTCTCCATCGCCATCGGTGTCTCGAATACGGGATACGTCGGGCCGCTGGGTCACGTAGAGCCACCCATCCTTGAACGCCATACCTAATGGTTCATGAAGTCCATGCGCGAACCTTTTGAATTGTTTGGCAGTGAACTCTTTGGAGAACGGGTCCGTAATCATCCAAATTTCACCACGTCGGGAGGCGACCGCCATCTTGCCATCAGGCATCATCTGGAACGAGGTTGCTTCGAGCTCAACGCCTTCGGGGACTTGGAACGAAGCGATCGTGTAGAAGTCCGCTTCCGTAGCGGGCTTTGTCGCTGCAGCCTCGGATTCAGCCGTTGATTTGGTGTCTTGAGCTAAAGCGTGGCTCGCGGACATCGCCAAGGCTAAGGGTGCAACCCAAAGCGTGGAGGCCAGGGTCGCTGCGGCTCGTTTTCGTGCGGTTTTGATGGATCGTTGCATAGTCAACTAGGAAAGATATGGGTGTCTTATGGATTGTAGATAGTGGTAAGTCCCCAGGGATCGGTCCCCCGAGGTCTCGTCGAGTTCCACGAGAGAACCCGAAGAGTTGTTGTTGCGGTCAAGGAATTACCAGCGAACAAAGTATTCGATGGTTGAGCCGGCGGGGGTTGCCGGTATCGGTAGCACCAATTCCTTCTTACCCGAGGCATCGCGTATCGAGACCTTGGAGGCAAGCGCCGCGGGAATGGTAACTTGATACTTGTCGTCGACTTTCCAAGTGTTCTCGCCATCTTTGACGATGTTGTTTCCGTCGCCGAGTCGCAACGTCACCGTCCCCTTGGGAACAGAACGAACGAGGGGTCGAACCGTCAAGGTACGTTTCAAACCAGGAGCGTCGTTGAGGCCTTGGCTGAGTTCCGATCGATCGGTGATTTCGATCCCGTCCATCATGTACTTGAAGGTTGGCGTGCCAGCTTTGTCGAGCGTGTAGCCTTTGAATCGGTAAACTTCTGCGACCGACTTGGCATTGGGCCATGGTGTATCTACCGATTCGAGGATAGCTACGGGTGCTGAGGATTCGAGAGGGAGAACCAAGTCGCCCAATGGTTTTTGCCGACCGACACCTCGATCTCGCCAGTGCATCGACGCATCGATGAATTGACCTTGCCAGACCTTGGCGAGATTCATCGACTCAGCATCCCAAGCGATGTTCAATCCGCCGGGGTAACCGACGGCGATACCACGAGCCGAGAGCCCATCGAGGAAATTGCGATAGATGATTGGTTTATCGGTAGGTTCGAGAACGATTTGATTGCGTTGCAATCCTTCCGGCGCTGCAGCTTGCGAGCCTTGGGCAAGGTATTTCCACATGGCTGCGATTTGATGTTCTGCGTTGCCATCGTAGACCGTCTTCAGGACGCTGACCCCCTCGGGGAAGCTTGCGGGCATGCGGGTTCCGGGTCGGTACTTGGTAGGTTCGAGCAAGTACCGATAGAACCATTCGGGTCGTAGTCGTTCGGTCATGGTCTGTAAGTTGATCGCTTGGATCCCGATCGCGCGTTCGTTTCCAAAGGTATGACACTGCGCACATGACAGACCTTTGGTCCCTGACAATTGCCGGCCGGCCGCGATGGTACGGATTTCGGCTTCGTCTGGACCGTTCGCAACCCGTTCTTCCGATGGTCGATCGAGTGATTTCCAGTGATCTGCGAGGCCTTGGGTTGCATTTCCGTATTGAGGCATTCGGACCAGCATGTACGGTCGCTGACGGGCACCTTCGGCGAGAACTTTATTGAGGTAGTTGTCGTTGAGCTTGTCCGCAACGCCCGTCAATCGAGGCGGTAATCGGCCTTCGTCGCCCATTTCTGGGATCGTAGAAGTGAACAGATCGAGTTTGTCCGATTCGGGGCCACCCCAATCGTCTCGTTGATGGCAGGCGATGCAATTCAATTTGCTGATCAGATATTTCGAGTGCATCGCGGGCGAGCGAGGTTCTGAAGATTTGTTAGAAAGTGCGGCGGAGATAGCTTCTTTCTGGAACACGGTCAGTTTGTAATCCGGCACACCTGCTTTCGGTTGGCTCGCCAAACAGCCTGAATCGGGTTTAGCTCCATCGAGCGAAGGAGCTTTCGCCATCGACGACGTCGCCAAATCCGTCCCGTTCATCTTGTGGCATTGAACGCACCCGACCGATTGGAAAAGGCGTTTGCCCGTTTCGATCAGTTTTGCGTCAGGAGTGTTGGTCCCATCGGTGGTCTTGGGTTGATTGGGTTTGAGCATCAACCACGCATCGATCGCTTGGCGAACTACCGTGGAACTTTCTAGTTCCAAATCGAGTTCGGCGCCACCACCACCTTGGATGAAGTCGACCCGCACTTGGTGCGAGCCCGCTTGCAACTCGATTTCTCCAGAGCCGCTTTGCGGCGGGTGGATCCCGTCGACATCGACCAGCAGTTTCCCATCGATGTAGAGTTTGCTACCGTCATCGGATCGAAGGTGGAAGCGGTATTTTCCAGATTGATCGATGGCGATGAAGGATTCAAAGCGGATCCCATAGTTGCCACCTTTGCCGGATACGGTCAGATCGAGGCCTTCACAGGTCCCTGTTGCCTCGGGTTTCATCTCTTCGAAGTTGGGGATTTTTTGCCAACTGCCGTAGAACAATTGGTAGTTGGTATTTGGGCGGACGTCGGATGGGTCGACGCTGGGAAGCAGGTAACTGGCTAAATCTTTGACTTCGTTGTCATTGAGATGCATCCCTGGCATTCGATTGCCAGGTCGGACGGTATGAGGCTGTTTAAGGAACAACGCCAATCCGTCGAATGAGTACTTCTTGGTGAGATCTGGGAGTGGAACGCTGGTCGCGGTGACCTTGGAACCATCGATGTTCCCGTGACAAACAGCACAACCGATTTTCGCGTAGAGTTCTTTGCCTCGCTCGATCGATTGAGGATCTATACGGGACTGGCGTCGAGCTTTACCGGTGCCTTCCAGATAGGCTGCGATCGCGTTGATGGTTTCCTTTTTCTTAACATCATCGAGACCATGGAGCAGGTCCGGCATGGTGGTACCGGTTTTTGAGCGATGGACATCGGCGAGCATCGAGGCGACGAAACCAGGGCGCAGCCGACTACCGGATTGGTCCAAGATCGGTGCTTCTTTCTTTTCCAGAAGCGAGTTCTGTTGACCAGCGGCGTGGCAAGATAGGCAGCCCAATTCGCTGACGAGGATTTGTCCGCTCACGACTAAGGAATCGGTGTTGCTGCTCTGGGAGGCGAGTCGTTCGTAGCCTGGGACTCGCGGCCGCAGGGCTGCGGCATCCGCATCCATGGGCACGACCCAAATGTTGCGATAGGTGACGGGGTTCCCGTGATCCTGAAGGTACAACGGCCCAGGCTCTTTTCCTTCGCGGACGGGAGCAGCAGTTGTTTCCCCGGGTGCCTTTTGATCGCGATGGATTGGATATCCATTGAGCCATACAGAAAGTTTTGCGTCGGAGGTTTTTTTGCCGTCGGCGTCGAAACGCGCGGCGACGAACTCGACGTCGTACGTTTGCCAAGCCATCGGTGGGAGTCCTGCGTTAAAGTCAGCAGCCTTGACACCGTAGATCGCTCCGCAGGTATTTCCTTCGTTGTCGAACCCGAACGAATCGAGGACTTGTGTTTCGTATCGGCCTTGGTGATAGACGCCGCTATTACCGCGACCTTGCCCCATCGCTTGGGGAACAAACGGGGTACGGAACTCAAGGTGGAGTCGATAGTCCTTAAACGTATCTTTCGAGGTCACGCCGGCGAGGAGTAGGTTTTCTTCGACCAGCTTGGCGCCGTTTTGCCAATGCTGATCGATGCTGGCTTGCGATCCATCAAAGAGAACAATAGCTGTTGCCGGGGGCTTAGCGCCGAGGCTGGGGCTCTTTCGGACGATCTTTTCTGCCGTTGCGACCAATTCCTTGAGCTCTTCGAGATCCATTTCGACAACTTGGATTGGGCTGCGATCCCAACCTTCACCAGGCAATCCACCTTGGAAGAACGACACGCGGAATTGATCTCCCGCCAGTGCCGCCGCTTGGATGCCCCTGCCAGCCTTCACGTATTCCCCTTGAAGCTTGAACGCTTCGGTTGCCGTGGCATCTTGAGCGTGCGCCGATGGGGCTGGTTGGGTGGAAAAGGTCACTAGCGGTAGAGAAACGGTGACGGCGGTAAGGAGCCCTTGGAGAACGTAGTTTTGGAAACCAACCCCAAAACGAGATACGAGTGAGTTATGCATGCGTTGTGATGAAGTCAGGGGACCTAAAAATGGATGGAACAGAGGAAGCATAATCCAACTTGGGCTCGAAAACACCTAGC
Organism: uncultured Pirellula sp.; assembly: GCA_903930765.1. GTDB lineage: Bacteria > Planctomycetota > Planctomycetia > Pirellulales > Pirellulaceae > JBKCUI01. Next base: position 2,131 of record CAIYZV010000069.1, on the reverse strand, counting down.
CACCCCGAATTACTGGGTGTTGGATTGCTCGTGGAGGGATGCGGCCATTCGGCCGGCGAATTGGCGAGCATGCTCGATATCGTTTGCGTTAGGGTGGCCCCGCTGAATCCCCCCGAACCACCGGAGCGGGCCGACGGTATCCCATCCAGGGTAACAGGCTTCTCCAACGATGGTCATTTGATTCTTCCTAACGATTTTCCTTAATGCGCGATGCCAGATCCCATGCAGGAAGGGGAGACCCGCGGTGGAGAAGAGGAAGGCTTTTCGAGGAAGGGGGTTACCGTCACGGGCGAAACGCAGGAGAGCGGGGTGATGCGAGGAGAAAAAGATCCCGGAACCCAAGCCGACCAGCGCATAGTCGGCGAGGTCGACTTTTTTCGCCTCGTCCACGGTCAGGACGCAGGCCCCGGTTGCTTGCCCCATCGCCTGCGCCACCGCTCGCGTATTATGATGGTGCACGGATACATGGATGATTGCGATTTTCACTGTTGAGATTCGCTGTTGAGATACGCTGTTGAGATACGCTGTTGAGATACGCTGTTGAGATTCGCCGAGGGTCAGAAATCAATAAAGCCTCCACGGAGTATATCGTACGTATATCGTACCCGGTTCAGCAGCCTTTTGTTCGCGACTCCAAGATTTGCATGTTCTGATTCACGTGATCTCCCACAAACGCAGGAACCTGAAATGGTGCAACCCATTCGAAAGATCGATCTGTCGATCGTGACGTGCTGGAATTTGATCCTCTTGGTGATGATTGCACACTTCGGCGGCTACAAGGCAGCCAATGCCCAAGAGAATTGGAGTCGCTTTCGTGGCGATCGAGCGGATGGTGTTGCGGCTGATGATGCGCGATTGCCTGAGGTTTGGGACAAAACGAAGAATGTCGTGTGGTCTGCAGACGTTCCGGGATTGGGTTGGTCATGCCCCATCGTCTGGGGAAATCGAGTTTTTTTGACCTCCGTGAGCAGCGATGAGGAGAACACGAAACCGTCCAAGGGCCTTTATTTGGGTGAAGGGACGCGCGAGCCTGGGAAGGGAGTGCATCACTGGTGGACCATGTGCTTTGACTTGGATACCGGGAAAGAGCTCTGGAGGCGCGAGACACATGCAGGTCATCCCACGGTACCGCGGCATCCCAAAAGTTCCTACGCCGCGGAGACGGCTGCGACCGATGGTGAGCGGGTGTATGTGCTGTTCGGTGATGTCGGGTTGTACTGTTATGATTTCGAGGGCGAGCTCCTGTGGTCTCATCCCATCGAGCCGAAAAAGACATTTTATAGTTATGGAGCCGCATCGAGCCCAGTGGTTCATGATGGGCAAGTGTTCATCGTCTATGACAACCTAGAAGCTTCGTGGGTCGCTGCATTTGATGCAAAGTCCGGGGAGTTGCGTTGGAAGCAAGACCGGAAGGAGACAAAATCCTGGGCAACACCCTTCGTGTGGCAAAATGAGCAACGGACGGAAGTCGTCGTTCCTGGCCAAGGGCGAAACCGGAGTTACTCATTGACCGGGGAATTGCTTTGGGAATTTGACGGCAAGATGTCATCGCTGGTAATCCCATCTCCCTTTGCAGCGCATGGCATGTGTTACGTTTCGAGTGGCTACATCGGTGATGGTCATCGACCTACGTTTGCGATTCGACCAGGAGCCAAAGGGGACATCTCACCGAGCCAAGACGACGAGTACACCGACAATCAGTATATTGCTTGGTATCAGGACAAGGGATCGCCATACAACACGACTCAGTTGGTTTATGGGGACTACTTGTACACCGTCTACGATCTCGGTTTTATCACATGCCATAATGCCAGAACCGGGGAAGAGGTGTATGGCAAGCAACGGTTTTCGCCCAAAGGGACGTTCACAGCGTCGCCGTGGGGCTACAACGGGTATGTTTTTTGTTTGAGTGAGGAAGGATTGACTTATGTCATTGCGGCAGGAGCTGAGTTTCGCATGGTGCGAACCAATCCGCTCGACGCGATGGCGTTGGCGACACCCGCCATCGCGCAAGGAAAACTGTTGATTCGGACCGCGTCGAACCTGTATTGCCTTTCCGGTGGAGAGCGCGCAGCCGCAAAGTGAAATGTTTCCAGTGAAATGTTTCCAGTGAAATGTTTCCAGTGAAATG
>CAIYZV010000068.1 GCA_903930765.1 uncultured Pirellula sp. | reverse complement strand
TCCGGGTGGCTTTTTGCAGTACGCAGCGGCGGACTACTACATTCAGGACCCCGCGTCCTTGTTGCCGATCGAGTTGGCACAGATTGAACCAGGTGACCGTGTCATGGATGTGTGCGCGGCCCCCGGTGGTAAATCGACGGCCATTGCAGAGCGGTTGGGGCGTGGAGGCGTATTGGTCGCGAACGAAGTGATCCGTTCGAGGGTCGACGTGCTCCGATACTCGCTCGCCCGAACAGGTCGTGCGAACTACGCGATTACGAACGACGACCCGGCGACGCTCGAGTCGAAGTTTCGCGGTGCGTTTAGCAAGGTGATCCTCGACGTTCCTTGCAGCGGCCAAACGTTGCTCGGCCGAGCCAAACATGACGAGAACGCATTTTCGTCGACCCAAGTGGCCTATTGCGCAGCGCGGGCACAACGCATTTTGGATCATTCGATTCGATTGCTCGAGGTGGGTGGCTTGTTGGTGTTTTCGACCTGCACCTTTTCGATGGAAGAAAACGAATCGCAAATCGAATGGCTGATGCGGGAGTATCCGGGAGCTTGGGAGCCGCAGAGCGTTCCTGGCTTCGAGCAGTGGCAATCACCGATGGGTTGTGGGGGCTACCGATTATGGCCTCATCGGGATCGATGCGCGGGAGGTTTTGTTGCGGTATTGAAGCTGGTAAGCGATCTGCCGGAGGGTCTTCATGCGACGAGCAATACACCGGGTATCCATGCTTCCGAGTCGGGGGTGGTGGAGTATCGATCGGCGAAGAGTGGACGCGGCGACTCCGCTGGGACGAGCGCACGGAGACGGGGAGAGCGGGATGATTCACGTCGCGGACATGGGGCACCCACCTCCAAGCGAAGTGGCGATTCCAAGAGCAACAAATTGCAGCGCGAGGAATGGCAGCATGCGAACGACTTGATGGAGGAACTAGGTGAACTCCGTTTACAAATTGAACACAGGGATGGGCAATTGCTGATGATGGAGGATGGTTTGGCGAATTGGATCGCTGAGCGATTTGAGACCATCGAGGGGGTGAATCGAGGGATGAGTCTTCCCTTGGGGATGCTCAAGGTCGGGAAGCATTGGGAGCCGAGCCATGCGTTGGCGATGTTGCAGTCGCCACTTTTTCGGCCCACGCAATCCTTTGTTTTGGAGGAAGAGTCTGCCGGATTGTACGCCGAGGGGAACTCGCTTAGCGGCGTGGGTGCGGTCGCTGGAGTCGAGACGTTTTTGGGAGCGACCGAGGAGGCAAGCGGCAGTGACGGAGCCAGCAGTTGCCGAACTAGCAGGGAAAGCAGCTGGGGAGTCGCGTGTTGGGCGGGGCGACCTTTGGGTTGGTTAAAGCGAGTAGGCGGGACCAAGCAGCCGCGTACGACGAGTCCGAGTGATCTCGGGGGGCGATGGAACAATCATTTACCGATTTGGGCGAGGCTCAAGAATCTCGCGGGGCAAGACGCCGGACCACTTGCGTGATGATCGATCGAGCCGACTCGATTTCTTCGTCGGTCGTTTCGCGGGACAAACTAAATCGAACGGCGCCTCGGATGACGTCGGTGGGTAATCCCATGGCTTGGAGAACATGCGAGGGTTGGCTCGATCCGCTAGCACACGCGGAACCGGTGCTGCATGCGATCCCGGCATGATCGAGGGCGAGCTGGAGTGCTTGTCGGTCGATCCCCGGAAACGCGATGCTCGTCGTGTGTGGCAATCGCGGCGATACGATCCCCAGGATGGATGCGTTCGGCAGGTCGGCCATGAGGGATTGTTCGAGTTTTTGTCGCATGCGCGTCATGCGTGCGTTGGTTTCGGTGAGTTCCGCCATCGCGATGGAAACAGAAGTGGCAAATGCGGCTGCGAGGATCGGAGACTCGGTACCTGGTCGAAGCCCCAATTGTTGGAATCCGCCGAAGTGATGAGGCGCTATTTTGGCGGAATGGCGTAGGACGAGAGCACCGACACCGACGGGTCCGTGCAATTTGTGCGCGGTGATCGTCATCGCGTCGACGTCGAGGTCTCGAAAGCGGAGCGGGATTTTTCCGATGGCTTGGACCGCATCGCAGTGGACCGGGATGGCATGGGTTCGGCAGAGATGGGTGATTTGTTGGATGGGTTGCAGAACTCCCGTTTCGTTGTTGGCGAGCATAACGGAGACGAGAGCGATAGAGTCGGGAGCGTGTTGAATGCGTTCGGTCAGCGGGGCCAGCTGGATCACTCCTGAGGAGTCACAGGGCAGGTATAGGACGTCTCGTCCTTGTTGTTCCAAGTACTGGGCGGCCGCGAGGACGCTGGGGTGTTCGATCGACGAAACCACGATGGTTCCTGGCCGTTGTTGGGCGAGTCCGAAGATGGCCAGGTTATTGGATTCGGTGCCGCCGCTGGTGAACAGCAATTGGTCGCTGGCCATGCCTTGCGTGCGAGCACCAGCGAGTTCGAGGATTTCCTCGCGAGCGGACTCGAGGATCCGTCGGGCGGTCCGTCCAAAGGCATGTTGGCTAGCCGGGTTTGCCAGCCGTTCGTTCATCAGTTCGTTGACAACCGAAGCCACGCGCGGATCCAGAGAGGTAGTCGCGTTGTTATCGAGATAGATCGCGTTCACAGAATGAATGGAGGCCGATGGAAATGAAAGCGTTGGACTGAGAAGTTGAGTAAACCCTCCTCATTGTAATCATCAATCCGTATTTCGATAATCTGCGTTGCGATAGCTGCAAACCGAACAAGTTACGGTAAGTGAGGAAGTGAACAACTGTGGCCCGCGATTCAACGCTTGCGTGGATGCCCATCGCTGACTAGCAGCAAACTCTACATCGGTGTCGTTTTCAGCGTGGCTAGTCCGCCGTCGACGCCTAGGATTTGGCCGGTGATCCAGCCTTGGTCTGGGCTGGCGAGCCACAGGATGGCTCGGGCGATATCTTCGGGCTGGCCGAAGCGACCCAGGGGGTGGAGTGCCAGCGAAACCTCGGCGCTCCGCGGGTTGTTCCAGACTCGTTGGGTGAGGTTTGTCTGCACCAGACCAGGAGCGACGGCGTTCACGCGGATCTTTTTTGCCGCGTAAGTCGTGGCCGCGGAGCGGACCAAGCCCTCGATGCCAGCTTTGCTCGCCGCGATCGCTTCGTGGTTGCTCAATCCGATCGATGCCGCTGCAGAACTGACAAGCACGATCGAGCCCCCGTTGGCAAACATCTTTGGAACAGCGGATCGAACGACCCCCGCTGCGGTGGTGAGGTTTGTTCCAACCACCGAATCCCAGTCCGCGCGACTGGTGAGGTGAAGTGGCTTGAGCAACACCGAACCCGCGAGATTGATCGCTGCATTGAATCCACCGAGTTGCTGTTCCCCCTCCGCGATGGCCGACTCAACTTGATCCCAGTGCAGCGCATCGGCGACGGCACACGCCCATCCGTAGCGCTCGGAGAGAGGTTGGAGTCGCTCCATCGAGCGTCCCACCAAAAATGCAGTTCCTGAGGCTTCTGCGATCAATTGGCACAGCGATTGGCCGATTCCGCCGCATGCCCCGAAAACAATTGCTTTAATCGGTGTTGTCATGGTTTGCTAATGTCTCGTTGCTACCCGCCGGAACTACCCCACTCTTTTGCGGCATTCTTTGCCCATTAATCCTTCATATTGAATGAATATTGACGGGATATTGAGGCTGAATGCTTCCGCACCAATTCGCCATCGGCAAACGGGATCTTGGTGGATTGCGGACCGGCCATTGTAGTTCGCGGAAAAGCCCCCCCATGGAGGTGGCTTGTTCTGGGTGGGGGGCATTCCGGAATTTCTCAAGATTCACCTTGACATCGCGCTACAGTGAAGCGTTCGGGATTCGCACACACGTTCCTGCAACGCACTTCGACATTCGCGTCGAATTGCTCATACCGTTTTGGTTGTTGTGTAATGAGCCTTATGTATTGGGTAGGTGTCGTAAGATGAAGAAGATTTTTGCGTTGGTGTGTGGAGCTGCGGTTGGATTGGCGAGCTCCGTTGGTTTTGCTTTCGACAAGAACATTGTTGATACCGCAGTGGAAGCGGGCAAGTTCAAGACGTTGGCCGCTGCGTTGGGCGCTGCTGGTCTCGTTGATGCCGTGAAGGGTACTGGACCTTTCACCGTTTTCGCTCCAACCGATGAAGCATTTGCGAAGCTTCCTAAGGGCACCGTTGAAACGTTGCTCAAGCCAGAGAACAAGGCTAAGCTCGCAGCGATCCTGACGTACCACGTCGTTCCTGGCAAGGTTATGGCCAAGGATGTTGTTGGTCTCGCTGGTGCCAAGTCCTTGAATGGCCAACGCATCGACATCAAGGTCGACGGCGGCAAAGTCAAGGTAGATGGAGCCAACGTTACTGCCACCGATATCGCTTGCAGCAATGGTGTTATCCACATTATCGATGCGGTCATTCTTCCTAGCGAAGACAACATTCCAGCCGTTGCAACCAAGGCTGGCAAGTTTGCTACGCTTTTGGCTGCTGCCAAGGCAGCTGGTTTGGTCGATGCACTCAGTGGCGACAAGGCCCTGACTGTTTTCGCTCCAACCGACGAAGCGTTTGCCAAGCTTCCTAAGGGAACCGTTGAGTCGCTGCTCAAGCCAGAGAACAAGGACAAGTTGGCTGCTATCCTCAAGTACCACGTCGTCGAAGGCCGTGTTTATTCCGAAGACGCAGTTGCTGCGAAGAGCGCGAAGACCCTCCAAGGTGACAGCGTAAAGATCTCGGTCAAGGACAAGGCTGCGTACGTCAACGAAGCGAAGATCATCGCTACCGATGTTGATGCATCGAACGGCGTTATCCACATCATCGATGCAGTTATCTTGCCACCGAGCAAGTAATTGAAGAATCGGCTGAGTCCGATCGTTCGACGGTCCGTGTAATCTGGATCGTCCATCTTCGAGACGAAGCATTCACATCATCCAATAGCCTAGGGCATTGAGGAATCCTCGATGCCCTAGGTTTTTTTATAGACTTTTCGGATCGATTTAGGGGATAGGATTCCTCGACTTTGCGGGGTTCGCGTCGGTGCAGAACCATCCAAAGCGATGCAAAATCGGATAAACTAAGGGAGGTCTGGCGTTCTCAGATTCGATTTAAACTCGGTTTCAGGTACAACTCAATGATGATCCAACGGATTGGTGTGTGCATCGCCATCGGTTTTGGAATGATGTTCGGGATTGCCTCCTGTTTCGGGCAAGGCTTCCAATCTCGTTTTTCGATGACTGAAGGGGTGCTTTTACCGGCCCCTCGGGAGGTCGAAGTTCTACTGGAAGATGCTCGGGATGCGATCGAACGCAAGCAATGGAGCGAGGCCAGTTTGGCGTTGGGAGTATTGCTCGGTATCGAGGATGGTGGTTCGGGACGAGATTTGGGTGAAGATTATTTTATATTTCGCGATCGCAATGGGGCGGCCATCGTCGAAGGGACCGTGCTGGGCGCCGCCCATGAATTGCTGGCGACGATGCCGGACGAAGGACGCAAAGTCGTCGAGTTGCGGTACGGCGTGAAAGCCTCCCAATTGTTGGAGGAAGCGGTCGAGCGATCGGGTTGGGACGTGCTGAGAGAGTTGTCCAGTCGATATAGCTTCACCACAGCAGGCCAAGACGCGTTGCTGCTGCTGGCGGAGCGTGCGTTGAGCGATGGGGAGACAGCCCAAGCGGCTGGGATGTACGGCAGGTTGCTGGGAATGGAATCGGCGAGAAATCGGTACGGTGCTTCGTTGGGGGTGATGGCGGTTGCAGCGTATCGTGTTGCGGGAATGCCTGCGGAGGCGAAAAAAGCGTTGGCGACGACCCGTGAGAATTTCGTTTCGGTGTCGCTCGACTGGAACGGTTCCAAAATAGGATGGAACGATAAGACGACCGATGAGGCGATCTTGCAGTCTCTCGCTACGGATTCCGTGGATCGCATTTCGCGGACGGTGGATCGTCCGGCGTATCCAGGGGGGGATTCCAAGCGGAATGCGAACACGCTCGCGGGATTGCCGCTCCCAATTTTGCGATGGCACCAGGAACTGCACGAATCGTTTCAGCATAAAGATAACCTGGATCGGACGCTGAAGAAGCAGCTTGCTGAGCGGAAGTCGGTGTTGATTCCTTCGCGATACCCGATCAGCGTTGATTCATGGGTGATCACGCCAACCTACGACCAACGCATCTTGGCGATCGACGCGAGGTCCGGACGGATCGGTTGGCCATGCGTTTTCAGTGGAATGCCACTCGGGTTTTCGTTGGATCGGTTTGCTGGCAAGGATGGATATTCTCTGGGGATGTCAGCGCCTGATTACTTGGTTCGGCGTGTTTGGGGTGAGACCGCCATTGGCCAGATCGCCAGCGATGGGGAGCGGTTGTTTAGCATCAGCGAATCGCCGGCATTGGACGTTGCGGAGAGTTTCGCACAAGGCCCCAATGCGAGGTTCGCGCGGAATCTCGGGATGAAAACCTACAACGTGTTGCAGGCATGGAGCATTCGCGATCAAGGAAAATTGGTTTGGGAAGTGGGTGGTCCGACCGGATTGAGTGCACCGGAGTTGGCCGAGGCGCTTTTCTTGGGTGCCCCGTTACCGCAGGACGGAGAACTCTTTTGCTTGATCGAACTCAACGGCGAGATTTTTCTGGCTTCGATCGCTAGCGATACAGGGAAACTTCTTTGGAGGCAGCCCATCGCGGCCAATCAAGGGAACACCATTTCGATCGATCAGCAGCGGCGAGCGTACGGTGCGAGCCCCGCCGTCTCTGGAACCATCGTTGTATGTCCGACCTTGTCGGGATATTTGGTGGCATACGATCTAGGGTCTCGCGAGTTGCTGTGGCAATTCAAATACCCCCTCAATCCGAACATTATCCCCGGCGCGCAGTTTAATTTCATCGGTGGGATGGATTTGCGGGAGTCGAATCCTACGTTGCCCCGATCGGTGGAGACGAGCGTCTTGTTGCATAACGGCGTCGCCGTGTTCGCCCCACCCAATGGCAATGCGGTTTACGGTGTTTCGTTGACCGACGGAGATGAATTGTGGCAGTATGGGTATGACGAGCAATCGTTGTTTCGTTATTGCGCAGGAGCATGGGACAACATTGCGGTGCTCGTCCAAGCCTCCTCGGTGGTTGGGGTCGATTTGAAAACGGGCCAAGCTGCTTGGCCGGCGGTTCCGTTGCCTGGGGATGCGCAAGTGGTCGGTCGCGGTGTTCGATCGGGCTCCAAGTTCTATCTACCGATCTCCACGCAAGAGATTCTGGAGCTCGACATGGAGAAGGGGCAAATTCTCGGTAGTGCGAGAGTAGAAAAACCGCTGGGGAATTTGATCGTTGTCGGGGATCGGTTGATTTCAGCGAGCCCCTTCGAACTCGATTGCTACTCGATCCGAGATGTTTTCCGCACCAAGTTGCTCGAAGAACTTAAAGAGGATGGGGACAGCGTTCAAGGCTGGGTCAAG
>CAIYZV010000067.1 GCA_903930765.1 uncultured Pirellula sp. | reverse complement strand
GGGCACCCTCCCCACACCCCCTAGCATGCGGGGCCGCACTAGGCGGTTCCAAGAAAATGAGCAAGTTCCGCCCAGAGGGGTTTCAGACTCAAGACACCCTGCGAAGCTAACCAATCGTTCGTCATCCCGACACCACTTGCGATCGTCTTGGCCATATGCCAAGGTCCTTTGCGACTCTTGCCGTGTCGGATCGCTTGCCTACTGGGGACGGTCGCCCAAACGCTGTTGCCTTCAACTAGTGCCTGTTCTCTTTGAATTTGCCAATTGTTATACTGATCTGGAAGACACCTAATCTCAAATAGCGGCTAGTCCAATGTGGGCGGCACCCCAACAACTCAATGCCCATGACGAGCGTACCAATCGCTCCCGCTCGCTGCCCCACAACGTTCGTCCAATGAAGGAGTTCGCTGACGATGCAGTTCAACCTCAGGACGATCTTTCTGGTGATGCTTTTGCTTGGAATACTGTTTGGTTGCAGCAGTTTTCTCGAGGTTAGTTGGTTTGCACCAGCACGGAATGGAATGGAGACTCAAGCCAAATTCAACCAACTGATTGCTGACAATAAATGGGATGGATTCGTTGCGCCTACCCATTATTTGCAGAACGTTCGGATCTTGATCAATCATGTAGATGAGACTGAAATCAAAAAGTTGTATCCTATACTCCACGAGATGTATTGGCTCCGGCACATTTGCATTTACGCCCCCAAAATTTCGAAAGAGATGCTCGATGAATTACATTCTGAGTTTCCACAATGTTCGATTGAAGCAGAGCTGCGTTAGTCATGCGGTCCACGCGGATTGTGCTGTCGAGGCAACACCCGCACATAGACGAACCGCGCGATGCACACAAATCGCCTTTCGGCCGCGAATTTGAATCAACGCTTTTTCATGGGGAATGTTTGATCCCAGAAGTCAATTGCTGGAGATGGTAGGAAAATCGCCATGGGACTTGATACCGTTGAACTCGTAATGGAAATCGAGGAGGCGTTCGACATTTCGATCCCAGACGACCGGGCCAGCGAAATGCTGACCGTCGGCGACGTATATGACTTCATTCTAGAAAAGACTGCTGACTCCACTTTGAAATCAAGCACTTGCTTGACCGCGGTTGTATTTTATGATTTGCGGCGACAATTACATTCTCTCGGTTTGTCTCACTCGGAGATTCGCCCAAAAACGAAATTGGATCGCTTAATCCCGTTGACTGGGCGGCGGAAATATTGGCAGACTCTTAGTGCCCAAATGGATTTACGGTTTCCTCGTCTCGGAAGGCCATCGTGGCTTGTCCTTCTCAATTGCATGCTTGTCGCAATCGTAGTATCGGCCTCATTTCTCGGCTTCGCACAAGACAATTACATATCCGGTATCGTCGCGGCCGCCGCATTTGGCCTCAGTAGTACCGCCATGCTAATATATCTGACTCGACCGTTGGCGATTTATCCTGCGGCAAGTTGCTCCACCATTCGCGATCTCGTAACAAGCCTCGTTGCGATAAACTATAACACTCTCGCTACTCGTTACTCGACTTGCAGCCGAACGGATATTTGGAACGCATTACAATTGATTGTTTCCGAACAACTTGGTGTTGATCGAAGTATGGTGGTGCCTCATGCGCGATTTGTCCAAGATCTTGGTGCGAACTGAAGAGCCATGTACCCATGCGCAGTTGCCTCGCCTAGAACTGTCGACGCTCAAATTCATCCCAGCCTAATCCGCCATACTGGACCCCAGTAACGTGGACGACGCCTTCAAAATAGATGTACCCAATGATGTAGGGAAAGTTTCGCATCGGATTGAGACGCGTCCTACCAAAAGCGACTGCGACGGCTTCGGGATGCCGCGATAGTAAGTCGAACACCTGCGTCAGTTCATCCCGGAATCGCTCGGAGGTGTTTTCGCCTTTGTCGGAATAGTAATCGCGAGCATTCCGGACATCCGATTTGGCAGTTGGCTCAATAACAATCGGTACTCGGTTCACTGTCCAAAGAGTTCCTCGCGCACGACGTCCCATGACTCGCCCTTGCTTGGATCTGCAAAAAACGCTTGCTCGCGCTGCAAGAATTCCGTCTTGAGCCGCTCAGATACCGGCAATGGGCCTTCCGCGGCCAAGCGATCAATAACTGAAGTCGCCAAAGCGAACTGAAGTTCTTTAGGTAAGGCCTCTATCGCCGCAAGCAGATCGTTTTGAGTCATCTTTAGTCCCCCGAGTAATTTTTTCTCCCATTCTACCCTGTTCTGGCTTCTAAGAGAAGAAACGCAATCCGGGGCATCGATGAAGCCCAGTTTTAATAACCGGCAGGACATGCCCGCAAACTCTTGGGCGTCCGGAATTCCCTAGGGCAATGCTTTCATGGGTTTTTTGCATCGCTGCGGTGCGAGAGAGTCGGCTTTCCTCTACTTCATAACCTGCGAAACGCATCAAAGACAACTGACCCTCAGGTTATGGCCGGCGCGATGGAGGCGCGAAAGATCGGCGTTTGTAGACACTCAGTTTTCCGTTGCCAAGCAACCTTGCACGGAAACAACAGACGACCTCGGTCGAGTAAATGCATTTCGCTGGTGTCCGCCAGTCCAGCGTTGTCGCAGTAGTCAATTGCCCAGGAGCTCCGATCGCTTGAGAGCAATCTCGATGCCACTGCCAAGTAAAATCGGCTGCCGCGCTTTGTCGCGGTATTATGCGCACCTGAGTTGAGTTGAATATTCTGTTATGGTAACCTCAGCCGCCAGGAATAATCTTTACCCCTTCACTAGTTGGGGGAGAATCTATAGTTCGTCGAAAGGCAACTGCGATCAAACAATGAATGAAGACATCGCAAAACTGGCGATCGAACTCGAGGCTGATGATCCGGCCGAACGGTCGAGAGCGGCAACTTTTGCTGGAAATCATGGTGTTGATGCAACCATTCTACTTCCGCGACTTTTGGAGATGGTTTGCGGCAACCTAGTTCTCGAATCTGCCGCGAATCGGTGCGGAGAGTATGTGTCGCTCGGACGTATTCTCCGCGCAATACAAGAATTGAAAAATCAGCAACTCGCAACTGATGAGATGATCCGACTTTCGGACCATTGTACTTCAACAGTCGCATCTCTTTTGGAAACTGCCTCCGGAGCTAGAGCCTCGCTCCTGATTCATATTCTTGCTTTATCAGGCCCCCAGGCAAAACATGCCGCGTCCATAGTCTCAAGAGTTGCAATTCGATTAGAGGATCAGCGAATCAATCATCGAGCTTATCAGTTTGCATGTTCGGTTTGCCCAGAGTTCGCATTGACTCCTCCTTGGTGTGATTTCGCACCCGACACCCCAGAGGAAAGAACCAAATGGGGAGCGCTGTGATATACTTGCAAAGAGCGACGAACAAAAAATTGCAGCCAAGTGCTCGGTCGTCCGTTTTGATTTGCGTCGAGTCACCTACTCGCACTGGCTGAATTTGGTCCTTATCCCATGCAGAGTCAATTCATGTCGCCCAATATCAACTTCTATTTGACGGACGATCCTTACGGAGAGTTCTCGAACTTCGCATCGTTTCCTATCCACCTCAACGGCAAGATATGGCCAACAACCGAACATTACTTCCAGGCGCAGAAATTTGCTGGGACTGAACACGAAGAGCAGATTCGAGTTGAACTATCGCCAATGAAGGCGGCGAGAATGGGACGAGATCGTAACCGCCCATTGAGAACAGACTGGGAATCGGTAAAGGACGACGTAATGAGAACTGCACTAATTGCAAAGTTCTCGCAACACCCAGAACTAAGATCGTTGCTATTGGGTACCGGAGACGCGACGATTGTTGAACACACAGACAATGACAGTTACTGGGGCGACGGGGGAGATGGGACTGGACGCAATATGCTCGGCATAATGCTGATGGAGATCCGATCCGAACTACAACGAACGGGATAACAAATAAAGGATTAGATGTTGCGTCACTAGGATAGGGACGTACGGTCGGGGAGTCTCATTCGGTGGTGTCGGTGCGGTTGGCAGTGGAGATACTAGCCAACATCTAAGCCCCTGTTCAAGAAGCCCAGCGGCGGGGCATGCGAACGGTAAGTTCGTGTTTGATCGGACGTTGTAAGGGTATTGCTTCTCGCCGTTTTAATCTCTCGTACACTTTTTCAGGGACGCATCGATACCACGGATGCCAGCCGCTCTCGCAAAATCATCCTCGGTGACCAGCAAATACTTTTGCTGTGCGATACGTGGTCAGTTGCCAATCCAGGAGCAAACCACGTGTAGCGGGAACTCGCGTTGCAGTTCTGTTTGCCGACTGGCCCGCAGCGAATGGAACAACCATGGCCGGTTCGAGATTTGGTCGAAACAGCTTAGGAGCTTTCGCAAATGATTGATTGGCTCACATGTGCCCGATATCATTAGACTTCTGATCGAGGCTAGCTCGAGTAATAGGCTGCATTGTCGTCAGAGTAAAAAACATAGTCCGAGAACAAACATCATCGACTTCGTCCCGAAACCTTGGACTTCTCCAACAAACCTTTCAGTTCAGCGACTCGTTCCGGAAACGTTTCGAACAGGTTATTCCGTTCCCCCGGATCCGATGCCAAATCATAGAGTTGTCCCTTAGCATCGGGATGATCATCCGGAATCTCGAACGCCTTCAAGCTCGCATCTGCTTCGTAACGATTCCCCCCCGACCCTGGGTGATCGATGTATTTCCAATCCCCTTTGCGAATCGACAACGTTCGAATACCCCCAAAGGCTTGAGTCAGCAAATAGGGTCGAATCTGTGGATGGGTCGGGTCAAGCCACGCCGGGAAAAGATCGAAACTATCCTCCGCTGCATCGTCGGGAATTTCGATCTTAGAAATCGCTGCAACCGTCGCGGTAATGTCCGTCAAACTGGTTAGCTGCATACTCACAGAATTCGCCGGAATTTGACCAGGCCATCGAACCAGAAAAGGTACACGATGCCCACCCTCCCACTGATCCCGCTTGATCCCACGCCACGGTCTCGCGCCATCGTGCTCATGAGCCTTGCGCATGTTCACAACGCTCGCAACTTCAGGGCCATTGTCGCTTGTGAAAATGACAATCGTGTTTTCAGCAACTCCCAGTCGCTCGAGCGTCGACAAGAGTTCGCCCACGATCGCATCCAGTTCATGGATAAAATCGCCGTGAGGCCCCGCACCCGATTTGCCCTGAAACTGCTTGGCCGCAAACGAAGGCAGATGCACGGCTTGCGTGCAGTGATAAAGAAAGAACGGCTTCTCCGGTGAGGTGGCTACATGCCGCTCCAAGAACTCCTGGCTCTTGCGAAGAAAAACAAGATCCACTTCTTCCATCGGGAAATCCGGTGCAATCAGCCCCTGGCGACAATCATTCGCATACGGGTGCTTGGGCAATCGAGATTGGTCCAACAGCGTCGCAGGAGGTGTCCCCACGCGATCGTTTTCGATAAAGGCATACAGCCAGTCGGTCGTCGGGCAACACGCCGTCCCGAAGAAAGACTGGAACCCGTGGTCCGTCGGCCCCCCTTCGATCGGCTTGCTAAAATCCACTTGCCGGACCGCCTCCACGTCATTGCCACGTACGGGTTGCCCATCTTTATCGAAGAAGGTCATGCCGACGTGCCATTTTCCCACGCATGCCGTCGCGTACCCACAATCCTTCAGCATTCCTGGCAACGTAAAACGACCGGGAGCTATCAAAGATGGACCTCCAACACCTGCGAAAACCGTGCCGCCGTTACGAACTCGAAAAGGCATCTGGCCGGTGAGCAGCCCATAGCGTGTTGGAGTACAAACGGTGCACGGGCTATGTGCATCGGTAAACCGCATACCCTCGCGGGCTAACCGATCGAGGTTGGGTGTGGCAACCTTGGACTGGTCGTTGTAGCAACCGACATCTCCATATCCGAGATCATCCGCCAAAATCACCACAATGTTCGGTCTTGGGTCTACCTCATCTCCTCGTGCGAACGAAGCAATGGCTAAGAATGTTACCCCCATGCCTCTCAAAAAAGCGAGGCTCGCAGACCGCACGCGGAGGTTTGGCGGGACACTCATAATGTTTCATCTCGAAATCGTGAAAATTAAAGAACGCAGGTTTCTTTGAGGAAACTGGGATACGACTTCTTCGGCAACAGATCCTACCCAGCCTCCCATCAACGGAGTACCAGGATACCCAAGGCGTTACCAGACGTTCAGCCTAACCGGTCCGAAATGGAGCGTATTTGCATTCTATTTGTTGACGAAGGCCCAGCTTCGTATCTCCACATTCGCCCTAGAATGCCGCAGACCTTTTCGTTGGATAAGTCGTTTTATGAGTACATTCGATAGTCGATTTCTCCTTGGTTAATGGCTGAGGAATATCTCGGCTGAGCACCCTACCACGGTCCCGTTGGACTACAATGGAGTGCTCGAGTCCGGTCTTACCTTGCAACATGACCATTCCGGACTCATCCTCCCACCTCCACCAATCTTTGTATCGATTCCTTGCCGAGATCGACGCATGCTCCCTCCCCCTCGTCATGTCCCGCTGGGTCCTTTAAACATCGCGATATTTACGATTGCGATGTTCGTAGGGTGCGTGTCGCTGTCCACTGCCGCCGATTTTGAGAATGAGATACAACCGCTGCTGACGCGTTACGGTTGCAACTCCGGCGGATGCCACGGTAAAGCGAGCGGGCAAAACGGCTTTAAGCTTTCCCTCTTCGGCTTCGATACTAATGCCGACTACGAAGAGATTGTGGAACACGCGCGCGGCAGACGCGTCAATGTTGCCACACCGGAACAAAGCCTACTCCTCCTAAAATCGATCGGCGCAATGCCTCATGGCGGAGGCACTCGATTTGGACCAACGAGCGAAGCGTACCAAATACTCAAACAATGGATCTCCGATGGGGCTCCCGCCGCATCACCATCCGCCCCACGTCTGATCGCGATTCGGATCGAACCTCAGGAAAGATCCTTGCAAAGCGGTGAAATCGTAAATCTACGCGTCATCGCATCCTACAGCGATCAGAATGAACGTGATGTCACCAAACAATCTGCCTTTGCCAGCAACATCGACGTGGTAGCCAACGTGAGCGACGAAGGGGTTATTACTGCTGGCAACGAATCCGGTGAAGCGACCATCATGGCTCGCTACATGGGACAGGTAGCCGTGTTCACCGCGATGCTGCCCCACGGCACACCACTCGCCGAGATACCTAACTTCTCGCCTCGAAATTACATCGATACCCTCACCGTCGACAAATGGAAGAAACTCGGCTTGACGCCAACTCCAGTTTGCGACGACGCGACTTTCATTCGCCGCGTGACGCTCGATGCGAACGGACGTTTGCCTACCAGCAAAGAGGTTCGAGACTTCCTCGCCGACCCAAACCCCGACAAACGCGCTCTGTGGATTGATCGCTTGCTGGACTCGCCTGAGTATGCGAGTTATTTCGCACTTCGATGGGGATCTATCCTTCGCAATTCGAACCTCGCTGGTGCGGACCAAGCCTCCTACGCATTCCATAATTGGCTCAAGGATATGCTCTCACGCAACCGTCCCTATGACGAGTTTGTGCGTGGAATCATCGCCGCCAGCGGCGAATGGCAAGACGCTCCTGCCATCAACTGGTATTGGCAAAGCCGCGATGACCAATTGCATCAAGTGACCGCAGACACCGCCCAAGTGTTCCTCGGCCAACGACTTCAATGCGCGCGATGCCACCACCATCCCTACGAACGATGGAGTCAAGACGACTACTACGGACTTGCGGGCTTCTTCACACGCCTGGGTCGCAAGAGCTTCGGACAACCACCTCCTTATTTCGCATCCGCAACAGCCACCACCGGGGAAAAGAATCCGCGAACAGGGAAGGTTCCCGAGCCTAAATACCTGAGCGGGGACGTAGCCATGTTTTCGGCCGAAGAGGACCCTCGTCACGGTCTCGTCGATTGGATGGCTCGTCCCGAAAACCCATTCTTTGCCAAATCCTTGGTGAATCGTTTGTGGGGGCATTTCTTCGGCCGCGGACTCGTCCACGAAGTTGATGACATGCGAGCCACCAATCCAGCCTCCAACCCGCAACTCCTCGATGCACTCACACAAGACTTCATCGATCATCGATTTGACATGAAGCACATGTGCCGCCTGATGCTCAATAGCGCCGTCTACCAACTCGGCAGCGAACCCACGGACGGTAACAAAAAGGACCGGCAGAATTTCGCTCGTTACTATGGGCGACGGATGATCGCAGAAGTGTTTTTGGACTCGGTGGATCAGGCGACCGGTACCAAAACCAAATTCAATGGCGTGGCCAGCTCCGCTCGAGCCGTCGATCTGCCCCACGAGAATTTCGGCTCCCATTTCCTCGATACCTTCGACCGACCTCGCCGAGTCACCGGGTGCGAGTGCGAACGATCCAGCGGAGCAACCCTGGCACAAGTCCTCATCATGGCAAATAGCGATGAAACCGAGAACAAAATCGCCAACGGCCAAGGAATCATCGCTCAATTCCTAAAAGATCAAAAATCCCACGATGAAATTGTCGATGAATTGTATCTCGGAGCCCTGAGCCGATACCCCACCGCCGAAGAGCGGAGCAAAACCAAGTACTTTATCGATGCGGTCGAAAACAAGTCTGAGGCATACCAAGATCTGCTTTGGACCCTTCTGAACTCACGCGAGTTCATGTTCAACCATTAGAGGTAACTAACGATGCTCGAAATCCACGGAATGAACGACGGCAATGGTTACCCAGTTCCGGATCCGGCCCGGCGTAATGCTGATTCCTGCGGTAATCGCCGCACGTTCCTCCAGGTCGGCACTCTCGGAGCCGCCGGCATGGCGAGCCTATCCCTCGCCGATCTATTGCGCATGCAAGCAACCGCGCAGGATCCTGCCAAGCCTGCTCGCAAGAAGTCGGTGATTCTCGTATGGCTCGCTGGTGGTCCGAGTCACATCGACATGTACGATCTGAAACCCCAAGCACCCTCGGAGATTCGCGGCGAATTTCGCCCTATCCAAACGAATGTCTCCGGCATCCAAATCAGTGAGCATCTTCCCTACCAAGCTCGCATGATGGACAAGCTTGCGATCGTTCGGTCGGCGTTCCATACCAACGCCGGTCATGGAATGGGTAGCCAATGGATGTTGACCGGCTACCAACCGACGATTGAGGTCAACGATAATATCTACCCGTCGTGCGGAAGCGTCGTGGCAAAGATGAAAGGCCCCAACGAACCCGGCCTCCCCGCCTACGTCAACCTTCCCCGCCTATTGCCCCTCGGTAAAGCTGCTTACCTGGGCGCGTCGTACAACCCCTTCTCTCCTGATAGCGATCCCAACCAAGACTCCTTTGCTGTCAGGAATCTGAAACTACCAGGCCAAGTCCCCATCGCGAGACTCGATCGCCGCCGCGTCTTGCTCGGAGAGTTGGATCAACTGCGTCGCGATATCGACAACAAAGGGGACTTAATTGGCCTCGACAAATTTTATCGTGATGCGATGGAGATGGTGACCAACGACAAAGCCCAAATCGCATTCTCCATCCAAAAAGAACCCGCAAGCCTCCGTGACTCGTACGGTCGCAACGACCTAGGCCAAAGCTGCTTGCTCGCCCGACGCCTTGTCGAAGCGGGCGTCACCTTCGTTACGATCCAAGCTGGCGGAGGCTGGGATACCCACGGAGACAACTTTAAACAACTCAAGGACAACCTGCTGCCCAAGTACGATCAAGCCGTCGCGGCCTTGGTCCAGGATCTCCACGATCGCGGGTTATCGGAAGATGTTCTCGTCGTGTCCTTCGGAGAATTTGGACGCACGCCGAAAATCAATGGCGGAGCTGGCCGCGATCATTGGCCCGGCGCTATGTCGATTCTCTACGCCGGCGGTGGCTTGAAAATGGGACAAGCGATCGGCGAAACCAACGCGTATGCCGAGTACCCGACCAGCAAACCCTACTCCGTGGGCTGCGTCCTAAGCACGATGTACCATTGCTTAGGCATCGACCATAAACATGTGTTCTACGATCCTGCAAATCGCCCTCTGCCAATCCTAAACGAGGGTGAACCGATCCAGGAATTGGTTTAATGCGATGCTAACGAGACTCTGGGCCTGTGTTTTCGTTCTGGTTGTGCCAACATGGTCGTTGGCGCAATTACCATCGCCCCGACTCGACCGAATCGCCCCATTAGGGGCCTCCATCGGTGGTAAAGCCGAATTGGAAATCCAAGGCGCTGAGCTTGAAGAAGCGACTCTAGTCTTTGAACACCCAGGTATCTCTGCTACCCCCATCGAAGGCAAAGAGCGTTTCTTCCTCGTCGCAGTAACAAACGAGGTTCCAGAAGGCACCTTTGACTGCCGAGTTGTTGGCAAATACGGAATCAGTAATCCCCGACTGTTCGCGGTGCATCGTGCGATGCCGGATATCGCGGAAGTCGAACCGAACAATGCGCAAACGACCGCACAAACAATTCACGTTAACGAGGTCGTATTCGGTACTAGCGACAACAACGAATTGGATGTCTTCAAAATCCAATTAGAGCGAGGTGCTCGTGTAACCATCGATTGCTCCGCAGGACGTCTCGATTCGATGCTCGATGCAACCTTGCTCCTGGTGGATTCTCAAGGAAAACAACTTGCTGCGAGCAGCGATTATTTCGGGCGAGATCCGATGATCGATTTCGAAGTTCCCGCAAGCGGCGATTACTGGATCGTTCTCCACGACCTCTCCTATCGGGGTGGACTTCCCTACCGTCTGATGGTCACAACCAGACCGCATGTCGAAAACGCGTTCCCTCGAGTTGTTCAAGCAGGGCAGGCGGCAAACTTCAGAGTGCTCGGCCGAAATCTTAGTGCTTCGGCGAAAGAGACGACGAGTGTTTTGCAGGAACGTAAGCTGTTCGAGGCCAATTACTCCTCCAGCCCACCCGCAGATCTCTTGCAGACGGGTATGTTTCGTTTCCTCGAACACCCAGCACAGCATTCCGTGGCTCCGACAGCGTCGACATGTACCGTGAACGGTTGGCAAATACGTCCTGAGTTTGATGCGATGCCCGCTGTGAACACGGTCAACGTGATGTCGATCGATCTGCCCGTTACGGAGGAGGTCGAGAGCAACGACAAAGATACTCCACAGCAGATCGCACTACCGCTAGCGTTGAGTGGACGCTTCGATTTCCCCCGGGACGCCGATTGGTACGAGTTCACGGCCACCGAGAACGGCAACTACAGCCTTGATGTGTACTGCGAACGAATTGCTGGACAAGCGGATCCGTATGCGGTGATTGTCGATGAAAAAGGGAATCGGGTACTCGAATTGGACGATTTTGGCCATCGCATCAACGCATTCGATGGGCACCTACGCGATCCCTCGGGCTCGGTGAATTTGAATCAAGGCAAAAAATACAAGGTGCTCGTCCAAGATCGTTACCAACGCGGCGGACCACGCTACCAATATGTACTAGTCCTGCGTCCTAGTCAGCCAGACTTTTTCGTCGCCACCATCCACTCCCAAAATCCAGGTCCCGGTGGCACAACCCTATGGCGCGGTGGTGCTGCGTACCTCGATGTTATCATTCACCAAACGGGCGGGTACAACGGCCCCATTGTCCTGACCGCAGAAAACCTTCCCTCGGGTGTTCATGCTGTACCAACCACGCTCGGATTGGGCAACAGCGGAACATTTGTCCTGTGGGCCGATCACGATGCACCAGCAAGCGCAGGCCCAATCCGATTGCTCGCTACGGGGGAACGGGGCGATGTCAAATTCGTACGTGAAGTGCGTCCCTATTCCAGGGTCTGGAACCAAGGAGACGGAACCAGCCAACCGATGCGCGAGCATTGGATAGCGGTTCGGGAAAAGTCACCTTTTGCTTTGCGCTTTCAAGAACCTCGCGCCACCGTCGTCGCCGGTCAAAAGGTGGATGTGAAACTGAAACTCGAAAGGACCTGGGAGTCTTTCAAAGAACCGTTGAATATCCTGCCCATCTCATGGCCTGGTAACTTCAAGGTGAACACTGCGCAGTTTGCAAACGGTGTCGTTGAGATAGCTCTCACTATCGAAGTCCAGGCGGGCACTCGTCCAGGCGAGTACACATTGGCCGTATTGGGCCAGGGTCAAGTTCCATTCACGAAAAAGGCGGATGGTAGCGACCTGAAGAACACTTTGGTCTCAATTCCAAGTCAACCAATCACGCTGCTGGTTCAATCGCCGGAACCTGCCAAAAAATAGTGATCCCAGCTGCCATGGCACAATCTTTATTCCAACCAACAAATGCATTCATTGGCTTTTGCCCATCACAAATCCTGCATGCAGCACACGCTTTTATCAACCAAGGATTATCCGATGACGCATCCTCTACCTAGGCGTCGTTTTTTGCGGGATGTCGGTCGAGGCACCCTGGTCTCGATGCTGGGTTCGTCCCTGGCACTCGACTTGGATCTGATCTCCAAATCGTTTGCTAACGAATCCGATAATCAGCTCGATTTCGGCGACAAAGAGCCGTTGGTCTGCCTTCTTCAAGAAACGCCGATCGAAAAACTTCAAGCGACCTTGGTGGCTAAACTCAAGGAAGGATTGCCACTCCGAGATCTCGTCGCAGCGGGCGCGCTCTCAAATGCGAGAACATTCGGTGGCGAGGACTACATCGGCTTTCATACCTTCATGGCCCTCGCCCCGGCGCTCTCTATGTCCGGGTTGATGCCGTCAGGTATGGAAGCCCTGCCGGTACTCAAAGTGCTCTATAGAAACAGCAATCGAATCCATGAATTTGGAGGTCGGAACGCGGAGGTTTTACGGACAATCTCGGCGTCGACAGACGCCACACCGAGTGATCGTTCGGATTTGTTATCTGCCATTCACCTTCACGACATCAACGCATCCGAATGCGTGCTCGCGGCACTCATCGCAAAGAATCGGCAGTCGGCATTGGATGCCCTAATTCCCGCTATCCACGATACACATCCCGAGGTCCATCGAACCAATCTCCCCTTTCGCGCCTGGGAAATGCAACAAATTGTTGGCACCCAACATGCACTCACCCTTCTTCGGCAATCCGTCCGCTATTGCGTGCGCGCCGAACCTAATAACCGTTCGGAGATATCGGCACATGGGGCGATGCTTGTGAAACTGCTGGACGAATACCACCTTCATGGTCGCAGCCCTGGGACAAAACTTGCCGAGGATGGATTGATTGAGCAACTCAGCACTACCTTTGCTACCGCGGAACCCGAGGATTCTGGGCGCGCAGCCGCTAGTGCTCTCGCTGACGGGTACGACCCCGCGGCAATTGGTGAAGCGATATCATTGGCAGCGAGTTTGTTGGTACTACGCGACGGTGGGCGGTTGCCCCAGTGGGAAGACCGACTTAAGATTGCTGGATCCGTGCATGGAGATTCCATGGGTGTCCATGCCAGCGATTCGGCCAATGCCTGGCGAAATCTCGCCAGTGTCAGCTCGGGGATCAATACGTTCGCATGCCTTATCATCGGGGCTTGGCAAGTCGCCCGCGATCGTAACTATCCAGGGAACTTGCTTGCTGAACCTCTCCCCGCTCGGCATCATCTCGCTCGAGTGCTCGGTCAGGATATTGAGGTATTGCTAGCGCAACTGACCGATGCGATTCAGAACAACCTTCAAGGACTCGCAACAGCCATTGTGCATCGCTACGGTGAACTGAACTTGTCCGCGGAACCTCTATTTCGACACCTCGTGCGATTTGCAGTCAGCGAGGATGGTGCTCTTCACGCTGAAAAGTACTTCCAAACCGTTTGGGATGATTTTCACGCAACTCGACCAGCCTTCCGTTGGCGGCATCTTGTGGCGCTAGCTCGAGTAACCGCCAGCGAATGCGGGAAACCTGCAGCAGGACAATCGGAGGCTCGCGAGTTGCTCGGTGTCCGCGGATAATAGCTTTTTGAAATTTTGAGAGAAGAGGTGAAGAAGTCGACGTGAGCAGGACGTCCTCAAAAGCGATCGCCTCCAGCGTTTTGCGTGGATGATTAATGCTGCGCCGACTGTTTAAATTTGCGGTGCAAGCGAACCGCATAGGGAAATGACGATTGCTCGATAAATCAGTCGGCTGACGTTGCGTTGTATGGGGCGATTTCTAGCTCGACCCGCTTAAGTTGAACGAGTCCTGTGGTGCAGCCAAGCTTCTTTGCTATTTCGGAATCGGATATTACACCCATCATTTTGATGATCTTGTCGGTCCATTTGAGGCTGCTGCGACGACAGACAGCGATTCCGAGCTCAGCGCGTTTCTCTCGAATGAATTGAAACGAGACTCCAAGTTTCATCGCGAGTTCGTCGTCCGGGATCGTGCCGAGTTTTTTCAAATCTGATTGCTTCCAGATATATGGAGCCGACGACCGAAACGGAGCAATGCCCAATTGCTTTCGTTTGTCCGAAACAGCTGTCGCAGACATTCCTAGTTGTTCGGCGAGTTCGGTATCGGAGATCGATCCGAGCAACTTGAGTTCGCTATTCTTCCATCGTCGAGCGCTGGACGAACAAGCCGGTATACCAAGCTCGATACGCTTTTGAGTCACCGTGCGCTGCGGATACTTCCACTGCCGTGCGAGAAGTTGATCCGGCTCTCTGCCGAGAAGCTTGATACGGTCTTTTGTCCAACGAACTGTTGCTTTGCGATCGAAAGCAGCAATCCCGAGTGTTCTTCGTTTATGGTGGACTTGTTCGCGTGGAATGCCGATCTTCCGCGCGACGTTCCCGTCGGACATGGTTCCCAATAAAGCCAGTTGACTCTCGGTCCATTCGTGTTCCGTTGGTTGAATGTATTCCGCCAGTTCGATCTTATGGATCGTCCGATATAAGCGAATTGCATTACGCGACACAGAGTATTGATCGGCGATCCGCTTGTCAGGTACCTTGCCGATGAGCTCAATCACTTCATCGGGAAATTCCGGCACTGGATCCATTTCGGTTTTACCAAATGGAAAAATCCCTTGCTCGATTCTTTTGAGTTTTACAACGTTGTGTGAAATTCCATACTCGCGAGCTAGACGCCCGTCGGGCACCTCCCCGAGCATATTCAACATTTGTTTCGTCCAGTCGACGGCATCGCAATTTTGAAACGGCGCAATCCCCAACTTGTTACGAAGCACGGTCAACCTAGTTGGGTCTACGCCCCATCGCTTTGCCAGAAACACATCCGACGATTTCCCAAGACTAGCGATTTGGCCTTTCGTCAGAACAATCTTCTTGCGAGCCGTCTTCTTCGTCTTAGGTGTCTCTGGATTTACGTAAGCTGCCACGTCGAGTTCCGACCGTCGTCTGCGAACCCAATAGACAGCGATGTTATACGTTTTGGCATAGACAGTATCGGGCATAGTCCCGAGTTTGCGATCCATTGCCTTCGTCCATCGAATGTTGTTCACGGATTTCTGTGGGACGACTCTTCCAAGCCGAATACGGCGAGCTCGAATCGAACTGGGCGCGATTCCATAGCGCATTCCAATCGTGGAATCGGATTCCGTTCCAATCGCATCGTCGATCTCTTTGGTCCACACCACGTCCCGATATGCCAAAAGCTTTGTGTTAATCGTATTTGTCATGATGGTGAGGAGCAAAAACCTTCAATCCTAAGCTGAATCGCAAACTCAAGGAGCATCAGCGAGAGAAGAGTGAACCCGTCCCTCGCTCACGCTTAGCGTTATGATACACCAAGCTGTTTTCTGTCTAAGTGCTTCCCCCGCGTTACAAGTGCAACGCATACGAAAAAATCGGCTTTTGATTCTGCCTGATCCGCAATCCTCCCCGTCGCGTGACCGACATGATCTTGCTGTCGATGCCCACAACCACTTACTAGCATAATTCTATAAGTGCCACCCACCTACTTGACACATTGGGTCATAATTCTCTAAGTGCCACCCACCTACTTGACACATTGGGCAGTTTGGGTACGATTTGACGCCAGAGGAGAAACCAAATGCCCAGACCATTGCGTGCTGAACTATTTGATCCGAATAGCGTCTGTATTGTACATTGCGTTCAGCGCTGCGTGCGTCGTGCGTTCTTGGCTGGCGAAGACCCGGTGAGCGGGAAAAACTATGAGTTCCGTCGGGAATGGATCCGTGAACGGCTTGAGTGCATCGCCTCCATCTTCGGGGTGGATGTCTTGACCTATGCCATCCTTTCCAACCACATGCATGTCATCTTGCGCACTCGT
>CAIYZV010000066.1 GCA_903930765.1 uncultured Pirellula sp. | reverse complement strand
GGTTCTTCATGGTGGATTGTTTCGGTTACGTCGCCGCTAGCATAGCCAATGATGGGTTGCAGGTAAAAGGCGGTTTCATTTCACAGCCCCGACGCCGCGTGAGGGCACGCGGCCTACATCGGGCTTGGTTGTCTCGCAGAGGCAGGCGCGGCGTTGGATTTCTTCGCGGAGGTCAATGAGTCTGTCCGCAATTCCCTATCAGTTCCTATTAGTTAAAAGAGTTTACCCGCTAGGCTCGTGTCACGTCAGCGAGCAGACCCGTGCTATCGGCGAACCGTTCCGTTTCGACATCAACGCAATTCAGCATTGTCAGCAGTAAATTCGATAACGGTACCGATTCAACTAAACGCATATAGCGCCCGTGCTTCAACCCCAAGTTCGCACCGCCAGCAAGCAACAATGGGTAATTGCTGTTATTGTGGGTATTGCTATTGCTACTGCCGTATAACACAACTGAATTATCCAATACCGAGCCACCTTGGTCGGGGGCCTTAGCCAGCCGCGAGATAAAATACGCAAACTGTTCAACCATCAATCTGTCCCATCGTCCCAGCGCTTCGGAGCCACCTGGCTTGTCATAATCGTGCGCCAGCGAATGCAGTGAGCTTTTAAAACCCTCGAGCTGCGGAAACTTGCCTGCCTTGGACGACCCATCGGCCATGTTGGTAATTTGGTAGGTCGCCACTCGCGTAGAATCCGTTCGAAACGCCAGATAAACCAAGTCGTACATCGTCCGGATATAGACTAGCGGCGCTTTGTCATCGGCATCCAAGTGCAACATGTCCCGTTCCTCGTCTCGCAACTTGGGTCTTGGAATCTCCATCCACTTCTGCGCTCGTTCGACACCCTGTTCAATCTGGCGCACTGAAGACAAATACTCGTCCAGCTTTTGTTGATCCTGATTCCCCAGTCTCAGCCGCATCGATTTGGCATCAGCCAAGATTCGATCAAACATACTGGCTTTGCTCTGCAGCAATCGATGCTCAACTTTCAAATCTTCGTCGCCAGCACCAAAGAAGCGATTGAAGATCTGTAGCGGTTGGTTCAAAGCAGGAATCGGACGACCCATGGCATCGTAGGAAAGCGTGCTGGATCGCGTCGGTTCTCCGACTCCACCATCGGTGGAAATTACCAGCGAGGGGAAGCGAGTCTTGTCGCGCAACGACATCGCGGCAATTTGATCTGCAGAAACCGTGTTTCGCAGGAACTTATTGTTCAAATACGCACCGGTGAGAAACGTATCGGCGGTGTCATGAGCCCCCATCTTGCGCCCCATGGGATGCGAGAGTCCGCCGATCACCGTCAGCTTATCGCGAAGCGGCTGAATGGGCTCCAGCGTATGGGAAGTTTGATAGTTGGCCCCCTCGGACTCCGGAAACCAACGCCACTTGGCATCACCACCTTTCGCGTTGGGAAGGCTGACCCCAAAGCCGAAATACATGGTGCAAAATCGTTTGGCGACGCCCTTCGCCGTGGATTTCTCACTGCCCATACATTCCAGCCAGGGAAGTCCCAGTGAAACTCCAGCGCCGAACAGGCCGGTGCCGCGCAAGAATGAGCGGCGGTCAAGGTGCCAAGATTTTTTCTTCATTTGCGGGTTTGTTAAACAGTTCACTAGACACAACAAGCTGGACCATGTCGCGCATCCGATATCCGGCTGCAGCAAACTTTTCGTCCAGTGCTTTGACTGGCTTTTGGTCGCGCAAATCGAGCGACCTTCCCAGGGCATAGGTCAACAGCCGCCGCATCAAGGATCGCGCGAACTGATCGCCATACTCGCAGGCCAGACGTTCCTTCAGTTTATCCGGTCCATCCAGCTCGGAGCCGTTGGAAAATGAGTCTTTGGCCACAACCGGTGACGTCACCATCTTGTCGCCCTTTTTGGTCCGGACTTCGGTGCGCCATAAGCCCACGGCATCGTAGTTTTCCAAGGCGATGCCCCATGGATCCAAATCGCGATGGCAACTGGCACAAGAGGGATC
>CAIYZV010000065.1 GCA_903930765.1 uncultured Pirellula sp. | reverse complement strand
CGCGACGGTGATCGCTCGTGAAACTCCTGCGGTTCGCGAAGTTCATCCGTTGGACGCGCCGGACGATCCACGGGATCTCGCCAAACCGGGCAAGCGTGGGTTGCCTCAGGTCAAGGAGTCGACCAAGGCTTTCACGGCTGAGATGATCTGGGCTTTCATGGAGAAATCCAACATCCGTTGGATGGAATTGATTGGAGCAGCGCTCGTCGTGATCTGCTCCGCAGGGCTAGTGATCAGTCTTTGGCACAAATTGAGCGACACAAACCGATTCTTCCCCTCGGCTGTGTTCATGCTCGCCACCCTCGCGGTGCATGGAATGGGGCAATACACGTTGAAGAAATGGAAGCTGCGGGATACGTCGCGTGGCATTCTCAATATTGCGTTGATGCTGATTCCCATGTCGGTCATGACGGGAATCCTGCTCTCGAAAAAAGGGGGCAGCCTGGAACTCGGCCTTCAGTTCTATACGGTCCTCACCATCGGTGTCCTGATCTACGGGGCATTGGCAGTCACCGCCGCGAAATCGCTTTTCAATTCGTCTTGGTTCCCCGTGGCGGCGACAACCATCATTTCGAGCCTATCCCTGGTACCGCTCTACATCAACTGCAACACAGAGACTGGCTGGAACCGGATTGAGTTCCTATTACCTGCGCTTGCGATGCTGGCCGTGTCTGTCTGGGATTTATCGGTCAGCGCCGCCTATCGACGATTGCGAACCGAAGGGTACTACCGCCGGCAGATCACCATGCTGGCTCAGATCCTGTTCGCTTCATTCTCCGCGGTCGTATTCTGGTGGTATATGCGCCCGTCTACCAAGCCTGAATTTCCCGGCCTTTTCTGGGCGCTCCTGGGTATTTCGGGAACGGCGTTGTCGGTTTGGGGATTCGTCAATGGAAAACTAAAACTGCCGGGGAATCTGTTCGGTCTCGCACCGGCATTCCTAGTGTCAACAGACTCTGGCCAAGATCGTTATCTAAAACCCGGGCTGAGCAATGCGAGCCCGATGGTCGTCGGATCATGGGTTTTCGGGATCGTTGCCATTCTGATGTCCTCGTACTCTTTAACGCGAGTCTTCGACGATCGCACCGCGCTCATCACCCTTCTTGCAGGCATGGCATTGTGGCTGGGTAGCTTTAGCTGGATTGCTCGCAGTCCGCTCAGTTCGGCTATCGCCGGATTGCTCGTTGTCATTGTTGGCACGTTGTCGATCGAGCGTCTAGGGTTCGGTATCCAAGAACTTTCCTGGGCTGACTGGATCTCGTTCGAACGGGTCGTGTCTCTGGGCGTTGCGGGGGCGGTTGTTGCTGCCATCGCGACTCTGGCACAGCCTTTCCTCCTCGCGATGGAAGGCCATCGAAAGCCATTCTTATCTCTCGGACCACATTCCTGGCTAGATCGCTGGAAAGGGCGGCTCAAGGATTCCGAGATCGCCAGCTTCATGGTCACTTCCGGAGTGGGCAGCGTCTTGACCGCGGCGATTTTATCCTTCGTCGCGACATTGGTCCCAGCAGGCAGAACTCCCTATGGCGGTACCTGGGCTCCGTTACTCGTCCTTGCTTACGGCATTGCGTTAACGATCGTCGGCTTGCTCAAGATCAAATCGATGCCCTACTTGCTCCCGGTCGCTCAAGGCTTGACCGTATTTGCCACGATCCGTCTATGCGAGTACGCAGAGCGTATCCCCGAGTCGATCCGCAATCTTCCGGAATATCAACGGTCCGCGTTGGGATTAACCGGTGTCGCTTGCGCATGGGCATTGATTTATGCGATAGGTTCTCGCTGTCGGCCATCATGGAAAGTACTCAGCTATACCGAGCTAAGCGATTTGAAGGGGTCGAAGGTCTTCCAATCGATGGGGGATTCCTCAAGTGCTCTCGCCTTTTTGTCATGCATCGTGATGTGGCTCGCCAAGGACCATTGCCATGAAGCGACCATGTGGGGGTGGTGCCTGCCGGTCACCCTCGCGTTGGTCTGGTTTGCTAGGGAAAAAACTTGGTTGCGAGAGGGGTGCCTCGGTTCCATCATGCTCTGGGGCAATGGTGCTCTCCATGATGCCGGTCATCTCCAAGGTTGGTGGGAAAACCTCGACTACTTCTCCATCGCAGGCCTGCATATCCTACTGACCACAATCCTGCTTTTCGCGTTCGAGAGATCTTTGAATGCGGGACGAAAGACACTGCCATTCTCACGTTGGTTTCAAGGTGATTCCGAATGGGCCTTTGACAATTGCAATGCCGTCCTTTGCGTACTCCTTACGCTTGGAATCGGCCTCGTTTCGGCAACGTTGTACCTCGCCACATGGAGTCTAACCGACTGGGCGACCATGGATGTGCGATGGATCTCAGCGACCGATCATGGACGCACCTTGCAATTCGCGATAACCATCACCACCTTACTCGTCTTCAGCGCATGGTTGACCTGGTATTCCTCGCGATATCGCACGTTGGGCTGGATTCAATTCTGGGGAGTAGTCCCAGCGCTCTGTGCAGCCATGTTCTGCTGTATCGGAGCTTCTGCGGACCATTCCGTTTTGATCTCACTCATCGCCATGGGTGTTTTCGGGGTCGCGCAAGCGTTCGTAGGCGG
>CAIYZV010000064.1 GCA_903930765.1 uncultured Pirellula sp. | reverse complement strand
TCGTTTGATCTGCAGCAATGGGGCGGTCGGGTACAACCCAGCATTTCGGAGCGAGCTCAATGTTGGGCGAGGCAATGATCGGATCGATTTTGCGATCATTCGCGCCCTGGAAGGGTTCAACAACGAAGAAGGATTCAGCGCGATGCGTCAACGCTTTGAAGCCGCCGCGAACAGTTGGGCATCGGTGTACGAGGTGCAGCGTTTCTACCATGTCTTGGTCAATCTCCACAACCAAGGCCTATTGCGTTCGACCAAGACGGTGCGATCGAACGATCGCGTCGTCACCGCGTCGGATTTGATCGCATCCCTAAATCGGCTCGCCGGGGATTTCTCGGAAATCTACGGGCTCGCCAACCTCGACGCACTAACGCACAAACGGCAACGGACACTTCCATCGAAATGCAAAGTGTACGAGCTGATCAACTTTGCCAGCGAAACCGCAACGCATCACGTCGACCCGACGGCGCAGCGACGCATCCAAGCCTACATCGGTGAACTTGTGGCCAACGAATATGACTTGGAAGGGACCGCAGACCGCTTCAGCGACTGGTCCGATTTTTTTATCGGCCATGCCGAGACCACAAACACCCTCGCCTCTCTCCACCGGCGCCGAGGATAGTGCGTCTTTGCGGCTTAGCGGATCACCGATGGATCGTCGAGGACCCGCCCCATACGTGTTGGCGCGGCCGGTGAATCCTCAGCGTCATTACCCTCATCGACCTGAGGGTTTGCGGTGATCGATTGCGTCGTGCGAACTCTCGGTGTGCTCGCTTGCGCAGTGCGTTCGTACAAAGCTTCCTCCTCGGAATGGGCATCCTGGGGAGAACCATCCTCCATGACGCGGTTTTTAGCGGCGCGGGCACCAGACTTGAGAGCAGCGATGCTTCGTTTTTCCAGACTACTTGAAACCAACCGGCCTGCACTGTAGCCCGTCGCATTCCCTGCAATTCGGAAAAGTGTTCTAGTGGCCACTCCAGGCGTATTCCCTATCTCGGGTGCGACCGTCGCTCCACCGGCCATGACCGAACTAGCGATCTGCGAGTAGGTGAGCGGGTACATCGCTTTTTCAAGCTCCCAATCCTCTTTGGCGCGCGCATAAGTCAACGCATCGCTGGTGATCTTGATCTGCTGCTGCATTGGAACCACCGGCAAATAGCGAGCCACCGCATAAGCACCTGGCGATTTCGCCCCAGCAAAGTCTTTCGCCTTGGCCGCTTCATAAACCGCCGAAGCACGGCTTTTCGAATTGATCGATAGCGTATTGGTATACGGGTTGTAAGCGTCATCTCGATATAGTCGCGATGGAAACATCGTGTACGCCCAAATTCGCATGGAGCCATCCGTATACTTCCAAAATGGATGGATATGCGGGTTTGCTTGCAATCGGTTCCACTGTTCCTTCGGATCGTAATGTCGGCCCTCGACGATTACCTCGTGCAAGTTATTGTCTTCGAGGTACTGCACTGCTGCTAGCAATGCATCGTTTTGAGTTTCTTCGGCTTGTCCCCCTCTCAGCATCGATAGGCTCGTGGGCAAACGTTTCCTCACGTTACTGACTGCCTCCTTGGGCCAATGGATCGTCCGTTCCATTTTGTCCATCGATTCCACCGGCCCACCGATGAGGACTGGTGGACTGATCACCGTATCTCGCGGCAAAAGTGAATCCGCATTACGCCCGTACCAATAGTGGGGTTGAACGCAGCCACTGATCGCCGAGAGCGCGATCGCCATGAGAGAGGCTGTCGGCGACCCGCACCATTGGTGCGATTTCGCAAGCATTGAATTCGTTGGGATATCTTCCATGCTGTGGATCACACCAAAACGAGGCTGGAAAGTCCAGAGAGAGTCCGGGCTGAAGAAAGCGTTCTCAGGCCTCCAAAACATGCTAGCAATCGGTTCTTGCACAAGCTCGCGAGGCTGGGAGGACTGCGTAACATTCGAAAGAACTCCTACGGCAAGAAATTTTGTTGCGACCGGAAAAACCCGCAAGTTTTAACTCTGGCATTGCCGAAAACTGTTTCATCCGACGAGTCCATCGTCTCCGTACTAAAAGGGTTTTATCGATGTCCTGTAAGCGTCTTTACTCAGCTCTTTGGCTCATCCTGATCGCAACAGCCTCGACGCAGACTGGCTGCATTGGCTTATCCAACATGGGGTTGGGACCATACGGCATTCCTATTCCGATCTCGCCCTATTTACAGGACAGCGAGGAAATCCAGTTTCACGTTCACGAGCGATACGCACGTGTTCCGATCATGGGTCCTTTGACTCGTGGCGGTTCTGTGGCTGCGATCGATCCACCTAGCGATGACGAAGTCGTCCACGCTCTCGAGCGTGCTCGACCGATCCGCGGTGGAATTCCCTTGCTCTACGAAAAGCAACGAAACAAGGTCCGCATCGTCAAAGAGAAGATTGCTGACTACATTGACGATCCACGGTTCGTTCCGCTGATTGGGTTCGCTCAGTTGCACCATGCTCACTACAAGTGCACCATTTACTTCGAAGAGCGTACGATCAACGGTTGGCCAGTTCCATACACCTTGGAAGATAAAGAATGTGTGGAAGTCATCTACATCGACCATAACCACTTCCACATGTGCGGTGATCTAGACACCGGGGCATCGAGCCCTTACTAAGCTGCTCTTCGCGATCCGCTTCCAACAAAAAAACAAGAGCCGAGGAAATCCTCGGCTCTTTTCGTTTTCAGGTGCGAAATCGATCGCATTCCAGTTCCTGCGATCAGTCGCGAGACTCACCGGGAAAGAGTTTTCCATTCACGACGACTCCAACGCAATGGCTGGTGTACTCGAGGGGATCTCCATCGTAGAGTGCCAGATCGGCATCCTTTCCCACCTCGATCGATCCCACCTTGTCTTGGATGCCCAGGATCTTTGCGGGTGAGAGGGTAATCGCTTCGATCGCAGCTTCTTTGGAAAGCTCATGCGCCGCCGCGATGGCTGCTTCGAACAGGACCACGCGGGCTTTCGGGACATACGGCTCGTACCCACCTTGGATGGCGAACGGTATGTTGTGCTTCTTGAGGAGAGCCGCGTTCCGGAACGTGATATTTTCTTTCTCACCACTCGCCCGAGCCATGGAGGGGTGCAGCAGTACCGGCACTTTGGCTGCCGCGATTTGAGGAAGCATTGCATGAGCTTCCGCTGCGCTGTCGAGCCAAATCGAAATCTTGAACTCGTCGGCCAATCGCAAGGCGCTGGCGATGTCCTGTGCCCGATCGGCGGTGATCAACAGCGCCTTCTTTCCTTCGAGCACGTCAACGATCGCTTCGAGTTTTAGATTGCGAACAACCACAGCGGCATCTGCAGCCTTGCCATCTTGATCGTTCTCGTCGCCCGTATTCTTTCCATCTTCCCCCGAAGGGGGCTTGGCCAATTTACTCCGATGCTCGATCGCTTCGAGCACCAGGGTTCGCAGCATAGCCATTTGCTTTCCGCGTGTGCCGGGACTTTGCTTGCCCGATTTCTGTGAGGATTCCGCGAGGGTAGCGCAAATCGCTCGACCATCCACGACAACCGCGGCTTCTACGGAGTTGCCTGTCGTTTTAGCGATCAATGTCTGGCCGGAGATCAACTCGCCGGGAGCATGACCGGTATGCACGGTGGTCACCCCGAACGACCTCAAGTACTCGACGAGTTCTTCCCGGGGGTTGTACGCATCGATGGCCCTCAATTCGGGTTGGAGCGGCGATGAGGACTCGAGATGATCCGAGTCGTGATCGACGTTCAGTATCCCCGACAATCCAACGCACGTGCGAACATCGATCAATCCAGGGAGGACGACTTCGGCATCCCGCACAACGGCTCCTTCGGGGATCGCTACCGAACCAGCGTCACCAATGGTTGCGATTTTGCCATCGACGCAAACAACAACCCCGTTTTCGATCATTTTTCCGGAGACCGTATGGATCTGCTTGCCTCGTATCGCAATCACATCAGCCGCATAGGTGGTCGAGCCATCAAGCCCTAGCATTAGGGCGACGCACCACGTAGGTGCACCCACTCCGAGCCAACGACTCAATTTGAAAATATTCATCTTCACTTGGCCCCTCCAACTTGCCATGCCTGAGCGTAGCAGCAAAGAAACGGATCGAGATCACTTCCGGCACCTTGGCCACCCTCGGCGAACAACGCATCGCTGGGCTCGCTTAGATCGAAGGCCTTTTCACCTTCGACCCATGTTTGTAAAACCCGGGAATAGACGCTCAAGGGGTCCCCGCTGAGAATGGCAAAGTCTGCATCTTTACCGGGGCTCAATGACCCGATTCGACTCTCGAGGCCCAGCATCTCGGCCCCGGCCAAGGTCAACGCGCTGACCGCTTGGTCGCGGTCCATCCCGGCCCGCACGGCCAATGCGGCAGATCTCGCAAAGAGGCGAGAGTCCGTGATCCAATCGTCGGTATGGAATGCGACTCGTACACCCGCCTTGGAGAGGACTCGACCGTTCTTCAGCGCCATATCGCGAGCCTCCAGCTTTCCGCCAGGAGAGTCGAGGACGATGATCGAGCATGGAACTTTTGCGGCTGCGATTTCGTCGGCAACCTTCCAACCCTCGCTCACATGGTGCAGCACGACACGAAGATTGAACTCTTGAGCCAATCTCAGCACCGTGATGATGTCATCATGGCGATGGGTGTGATGGTGCACGATCCGCGAACCTTGCATGGCTTCGACGAGCGACTCCAAATGCAAATCCCTCGGAGGCCGTTTTTCCGGATCCTCTTTTGCCGCGACAACTTTGGCATGGTACTCGCGGGCTTTGATGTACTGCTCGCGCACCAAGAAAGCCGACTTGCCTCGTGTCCCAGGGAACGGCGAGTCCCCTTGGGAGTTGGTTCCGTTGGCCATCTTCAAGCCCCCCAGCGATTTTCCTTGATCGTCTCGAATCAAGATATCATCGATGGTTGTCGGCCCTTTGCCCGCATACCGCAGTTTGCAATACAACGTTTGTCCGCTGACCAAATGCCCGGAGCCTGGCATGATGTTCAGCGTGGTCAATCCGCCTGCCAAGGCTCGCTTAAAGCCCGAGTCTCTCACATTGATCGAATCGAGAATCCGGACTCCGGGTTGGATGGGCGCGCTTCCGTCGGCAGCAGCACCACCACCGATGTGGCTATGGGTACATACCAAACCCGGCATGATCCATTTACCACCGGCGTCGATCGTTTTTGTTCCTTCGGGGATTGCAACCTCTCCGGTGCGACCGACCGCAATGATCTTGCTTCCTCGAACCACGAGGGTACCGCGGTCGATCACCGCAGGTCCAGCCTTCGAATCCCCCGTCAGGAGCTTGGCATCCAACCACGCAGTCGTCTCCCCCGCCAGCCCCTCCGCACGACTTCGATGCGAGCAGACGTCACCAACCGCCATGCACGCGATCGACGAAGCCCCCAACTGCAACAACCTTCGACGATCCAATTCCATCGATCGAATACCCCCACGTAAGCACTACGCAAATGATAAGCACTTCGCAAATGACCGGTTTACAACGCGCGATGCGTCGCTGCACGCAACGGTCAGAATCGTTTCGAGGTTAATCGCTGGGGAGAGAAAAGTCCAATTGAAACAGAGTCCAATTGAAACAACATGCAACCCCGAACCCTGACGTCAATTCGGTCTCAATCAACGCACGGGCATAATGCCGATGTTTGGGAGTCGTCGTCAGATCCGGTTACGGTTGGACCGTACGGTATTCCCAATCCTTGATGAGGACTTTCGATTGAAAGACGCAGTAGCCGAGTGGCCGAGATCGCATGACCTCAGCTCGTACGGAGAATTTGCGATTCTCTCTCTCGATTTCTAGGATCTGCTCGTCGTTGATCCAGACGGTAATATTCTTTGCGTCGACTCGGATCTTGAATCGGTACCACTCACCATTCTTGAAGTTTCGATAGCTAGCGGTCTCATTCTCACTGGCATCGTTTCCGTTGATGCTGCTGAGACCGACGAGTCCACCACCCCATCCGCCGCAGATGAACGAACAGTGTTCTTTGCCGACTGGAAAGGTGACTCCGGCAAAGAAATCGGACCCATCGGCTCGCTGGGCCGACCATCGCAACTCATAGTTCTCGAGCGGAAAATCCTTTCCGAGACGAGTGATCCCGGTGAGGGGCTCCCCGCGTCCGAGCATCAACGATCCGGCTTTGTTTTCGACATCCCCTTCACCGCCAAAGTTGGTGACTTCCCATCCTTCGATGCCATCCTTGGGGAGCAAAGACTTCCAACCCTCTTTCGCATCCGCATCGGATGGCTTGGACGCAGACGCCGCAGGCTTCTCTGTGGTTGTAGGGGTGTCTTGAGCGAACGCGACGATGGAAGAAAGTGCCGTGACGAATGCAGTGCCACAGCACAGCAGCGAGAGGGAGCGAATCATAGTGTCTATCAACGTGAAGGAAGGATGGAATCGGGCACCAGAAGCAAGGGTGCCCCGTTCATCCTACACCAAATCAAACGTCGGTGGGTGGATCGACGAACTCAGGTTCCACCAACTTGGTAATCACCCCTGATTCATAACCTCGTTTTAACAATTGGCGCACCGCCTCGCGCCCGCGGTCACCGAAGTCGAGGGTCCAATCGTTCACATACATTCCGACGAAGGTATCGGCTTTGTCCCGCTCGAGGCCTCGTCCCCATCCGAGGGCGTAATCGAGGGCCGACTTGCGGTGCTCTAACCCATGCTTGATGCTTAGGTAGAGATACTTGTTCACATCCCGAATCACATCAGGCCCAAGATCTTTGCGGATGCCGTTGGCACCCAGCGGCAAAGGCAAACCTGTTTGTTCCATCCACCATTTACCTAGATCGACGACGAGGTGTAGGTTTTGAGATTGGTAGGTCAATTGGCCTTCGTGGATGACCAACCCGGCATCGATCTTCTTTCCTTCGTAGGTCCCGTGCTCTACCACGTCGAGAACCTGGTCGAATGGAACAACCACATGTTCGAAATCCTTGAGCCACATCCGGCAGGAAAGGTACGCTGTCGTCAACGTTCCGGGAATGGCGATGGTTTTGCCGGCGAGTTGCTCACGCGTTACGTTACCACGCGCGACGACCATCGGGCCGTAATTGTCCCCCATGCTGGCGCCGCACGAACAGATCATGTAGCGATCGCTCAGGTAGGCGTATGCGTGGAGACTGAGAGCGGTCAATTCAAGTTCACCCTTGAACGCTCGTCGGTTCAAGGTTTCGATGTCGACCAATTCATGTTCGAAGCGGTAGGGTCCCACGTCGAAGCAATCCTTTGCCAATCCGTAAAACATGAATGCATCGTCCGCGTCTGGGCTGTGCCCTACTCGAATGCGGATGTTTCCTTGGGTGGCTGTGTCGGTCATGATTCGCTTCGCAAAGCCCTTTTTGGGGAGCTGAAATCTAAAATTTGTGGGGATCAGGAGGAAAAATCTACTTGTCTTCTGTGACAACCGCAATCCAAAAGGGGTAGCAACCACGGATTCCGGTACCCGCGGGGAAGAAATCCCTGGATTCTGAAAAACTTCCGCCTAATGCAGGATTGGCAGCTCGATCAAACTCGGGGCATTGGGGCGCCGCAGGATCGAATGGACCGCGGGTTGAAAATCTTCGTCCCCTGCCTCGAAAATGTTCGGCACAAATTTCTGCGGGTTTCTGTCAATGAACGGAAACCAGCTGCTTTGGACTTGGATCATGATCCTGTGTCCGGGCTGAAACGTGTGAAAAATGTCACTCAGGTCAAATGCAATGCGGGTCGGTTTCGAGGGCTCCATCGGAATCGGTTTTGCAAAGCTCTCGCGGAACCGGCCTCGAAGCACCCCTGCACGCACCAGTTCTTGCCGGCCGCTGTTGATGTTCTCCTTGGGTTCCTTGCCACGCCCGCCACCGGAAACCCCGGGGAACTCATCGATGATTTTTACGATCCAGTCGGCATCGGTACCGGTAGTTGTTACCCACAGGTCTACAGGAATCGGGCCAGCCACTGTCATGGCTTCGGTCAACACCTCGCTACGATACACCAGAACGTCGGGTCGCCAGGATGCAAAGCGTTGATCCTCGGTGACGTAATCGCGAGCCCATGCGTTGGTGATCTCCATCGTGTAGGGAACAGGTTTGCGAGGATCGCTGGGAAAGATGTCTTGCCCTTCACCGACCAATTCCTTGATCGGACTGAGCGCACCGTTGGCCGCGAGATAGAACCGTGCTTTCTCTGCTTGCTTCGGAGGCCATGTGTCGAACTGCCTCCATCGATTGGCACCTGTTTCGAACGCGGTCATTTCGGCCGGAAGCACATGATCGGTTCCGCGAAGATGGTGTTCGAAGAAAGGGAGCAAAATATTCTGTTGGTACCATGTCGACGTGGCGAAGCCGAAATCGGCTTGGCCTAATTTACGCCCTTCATCTCCGGCCCATTGCCCGTGATACCACGGTCCCATCACCAACGCATTGGAGGTCGCTGGGTTCTGCTTTTCGATGGCGGCGTACGTTGCGAGCGGACCGTAGAGATCCTCGGTGTCGTACCAACCACCAACAGTCAGCACGGCCGCTTTGATGTTCTGCAGGTTTGGCAAGATATTCCGCGCCTTCCAGAACTCGTCGTAGTTGGGATGGGATTCGAGATCGTTCCAGAAGCCGATCTCATCCTTGAAGTACTTTGCATCGACATTTTTCAAGGGGCCTAGATCCAGGAAGAACTGATACCCATCGCGTGTCGGGAATTCGAAACCAGGGTTGTTTTCCGTTGTCGGCTTCGGTCGAGCTTTGCCGAATGACGCAAAGAAATTGAATCCCATCGGGAGAACAAAAGCACCATTGCGATGGAAATCGTCGAAGAACCAATCGGCGATGGGAGCTTGGGGGGAGACCGCGACGAGCGCAGGGTGCGAATCGATCGCTCCGGCCGACGTGTAAAAGCCTGGGTACGAGATTCCCCATTGGCCCACCCGTCCATTGTTACGGGGGATATTCCGCACTATCCAGTCGATCGTATCGTACGTGTCGCTGCTCTCATCCACCTGCTCTTTGCCATTTTTCGATCGCAGATGGGGACGCATGTTGAGGAACTCCCCCTCACTCATGTACCGGCCTCGCACATCCTGAAATACAAAGATGTACTTGTTCTTCTCAAACTCTGGGCTAGGTCCCAACCGAGTTTTGTAATTGCTCAGACCGTACGGGCCGACACTGTACGGGGTCCGTGTCATCAGGACGGGATAAACTTTGGATGGATCGATATCGTTCGGAGCATAGATTGCGGTGAACAGCGTCACTCCATCTCGCATCGGAATCTTGACTTCACTTTTGGTGTAATTCGCTCGGATGTATTCTGCACGCTCATCGGTTTGTTGCCCTTTGGCGTCGTGGAGCGACCCCAAAAACACCCCCAAAAACGCCCCAAAAAACATCGCTGCGGCAAACGGAGGCATTCCCCAGCGAGCCACTTCCAACCCACGAATCGCAATCCTTATAACCATGTTGTCACCCGTGTAGAACGTAGTTGTCACCCGTGTAGAACGTATCTATCATCCCATCGATGCCAGCACCCCTGGCCCTGAAGCAGTTGGACCTGAAGCAGTGTACATGAAGGATTCTGTCGGTTAACCTCATTTGGCACCGAAACCCTGCAAACTCGAAGAATCCATGAAGCCCCGACCAACTAGAGCCAAACGCACGCTCGCCGATTTCATTCGGGGCAATCCCATTCCGGAGGAGGGAACTCTCACCGATGGACCGGGATCCGATGGCGGGATGTCCAATTCTCCCGAGGACTCTCCGGAAACGTACGATTTGGCCAGCGCGGAATCGCTGATCGCGATGGCCGAACAAGACGCGGCCCGTCGTTCGAGTGCGAAGGATAAATCCAAATCGGTCACGCCCAAAGCGTCCAAGAAAAAGCGTTCGGATACCAGCGGCGATGTTGCCTCGCCCGAACCAGTTCCGGAGCCCGCCGAACCTGCCGAACCGAGTCCCGCTCCGGCGCTTCTCGCTGCGATTGGCGAATTACCTCTCTTCCAACAAGCGGTCGGGATCTGGGCTAACCATCAAACCATCTGCTGGGAGGGAGCGTGGCTCGGCGCGGTGGCACCTCTGGTGGCTGCAGCGGTCTCCAAACTCCATCGGCCGATCTTGCTCCTGGTAGCCCACCATCAAGATGCCGAAACGGTCGCGCGCGATCTTGAGTTCTTCCTCGGTTACGACTGCGACGTCTTTCCACCCGCGTCCGACGATACCGATGTCGATTCTCTTCAGCAGCAAGAAGTCATTCAGCGGTTGCAAGTCCTCTCGCGACTCGATCGTTATGCGACGAAAACCGGTGAGAAGCAAACACCGGTCATCGTATCGACCTTGCCAGCATTGATGCACAGTGTTCCCAGTCCCGATCAGATGCGCAAGGATCGGCGGGTGATTCAGGTCGGAAAGAAAGCGGACCTCGGGGAGCTCAAGGCGTGGCTCTCCGCCTCCGGCTATCGGACCACCACCAGCGTCCAGTTGCCAGGCGAGTTTACAGCTCGTGGCGGTATCCTCGATGTCTTTCCCCCCGATGCGTCCGAACCTCGCCGCATCGAATGGTTCGATGATGAAATCGAATCGATTCGCACTTTTGATACGGTTACCCAGCGTTCCATCACACGCATGGATCGCATCGATTTGCTCGCAGCCAACGAAGCCACGCGCGAAGAGGCAACACTGATCGATTTTTTGACGCAGGAGACGATGGTACTGGTCAGCGAGCCTGTTGCTGCATTGCATGGCGCGCACGCGTTTCAGGCGAGGGTTCCTTTTCCAGAGCGATTCAAAGATCCTATCGAATTGATGCAACGACTCCAATCGTTTGCCTATGCCCAAGTCTCGCAACTCGCGGCCGAAGGGTTCCTCGGCGAACTGATTCGAATCCCCATCGGGGACGTTCAACGGATCGGAGGCGAATTGGAAAGCCTCTCCAAGGAGATCGATCAAGCGCTCGGGGATCAACGCGTGGCTGCTGTGGTCTGCATCAACGATGGCGAGAAAGCGCGGCTCAACGACATTTTGAAATCGAGCCAAGCCTACACGTCAGGGCGGCTGCGACTGATCGTCGGGATTTTGAGCAGCGGCTTTGAAATTCCCGGTCAAGGTGCCTACATCCTGACCGTCAATCAATTGCTCCGGCGATCCACCCTCAAGCGATCGAGCAAGAAACTCGCATCGCGAGCCATCGATAGCTTCCTCGATCTCCGAGAAGGGGATTTGGTCGTCCATCTCTCACACGGGATCGGTATCTATCTCGGCATGGAAATGATCGAGAAGGAAGGACAGAAGCACGAGCACTTGATGCTCGAGTTCGATGGCGGGACCAAACTCTATGTCCCTGCGAGCAAAATCGATTTGGTCCAGCGTTACGTGGGGGGGACCAAGACCCGCCCGAAATTGGCAAAGATCGGTGGTCAAGCCTGGGCGAAACAGAAGAAAGCGGCCGAGCACGCCGTGGCCGATATGGCGGCGGAACTGCTGCAACTGCAAGCCCAACGCCGCGGTCAAGTCGGCATACAATTCAAACCGGATTCCGTGTGGCAGCAGCAATTCGAAGGCTCGTTCCCTTATGAAGAAACCCCGGATCAGTTGACGGCGATCGCTGCATTCAAAAAGGACATGATCTCAACTCGTCCGATGGAGCGACTGATTTGTGGCGATGTGGGGTTCGGAAAAACCGAAGTCGCCATGCGAGCCGCCTTCAAAGCCGTCGAAAGTGGCTATCAAGTCGGCGTGCTGGTACCCACAACGGTCCTCGCTGAGCAACACTTCAAAACGTTCCGCCAACGGATGGCTGAGTTTCCGTTCGAAATCGCCAAACTCAATCGTTTTGAATCCCACGCCGAACAAAAAGAAACCGTCCGACGGATCGCTCAAGGCCAAATCGATATCGTCGTCGGTACTCATCGACTCGCGTCCAAAGATGTCCAGTTCTTCAACCTCGGATTGCTCATCATCGACGAAGAGCAAAAGTTTGGCGTGGAACTCAAAGAACGGATCAAGAAAGCCGACACCCAAGTCGACGTGCTCACGTTATCGGCGACTCCGATTCCGCGCACGCTCCACATGTCCTTGGTTGGGATACGCGATATCTCGAACCTAGAAACGGCACCGGAAGAACGGATGGCGGTTGAAACCCGCGTTGTGCGTTGGAATGATGCACTGATTCGAAACGCCATCCTTCGGGAACTCAACCGCGATGGCCAGATCTTCTTTGTCCATAACCGTATCGAGGACATGCATCATATCGCCGCCCGACTCCAACGGATTGTCCCCGAAGCCCGCATCGTCATCGGACACGGGCAAATGCCAGAGGATGGGCTGGAACAAGTCATGTTGGATTTTATCGAGCATCGCGCTGACATTCTCCTCGCAACCACGATCATCGAGAGCGGACTCGATATCCCCAACGCCAATACCATCTTCATCGATGATGC
Organism: uncultured Pirellula sp.; assembly: GCA_903930765.1. Classification (GTDB taxonomy): domain Bacteria; phylum Planctomycetota; class Planctomycetia; order Pirellulales; family Pirellulaceae; genus JBKCUI01. Next base: position 2,636 of record CAIYZV010000064.1, on the reverse strand, counting down.
CGATCGCTACGGTCTGTCCGAACTCCATCAACTCCGCGGACGCGTCGGCCGATACCGACACCAAGCCCACTGCTATCTGCTCGTCGATAGAAACAAACATCTCAATCCGGATGCCGCCCGGAGACTCCACGCGATCGAAGAGTTCTCACAACTCGGCGCAGGGTTCGGCATCGCGATGCGCGATTTGGAAATACGCGGGGCAGGAAATCTCCTCGGTACACAGCAGAGTGGCCACATCGCTGCCGTCGGCTATGAACTCTATTGCCAATTGCTCGACGCAGCAGTGCGCCAATTGACGCGGCAACCGCCGAAACTGAGCCTCGACGTCGAAGTCCATTTACCTATCGAAGCATACCTGCCCTCCGATTATGTCGTCGACATGCGTCAAAAGATCGACGTGTATCGACGGGTCAGCCGTCTCCGCGATATCCAATCGGTGGCCGATATGCGCCAAGAACTCCTCGATCGTTTCGGCGATCTTCCCAAGCCAGTCGAACGCATGCTCGACATCGCTGAATTGAAGATGGATGCAAGCCTTTGGTCCATCCGTTCGATTTCCATTCAAGACAATTATCTTTGCTTTGGATACACCGACGCGCGACGCATCGCTCAGCTCGCGGAAAAGCATGGGAACCAATTGCGGGTCGTCGACCGCGAACAAGCCTTCTGGCCTCTTTGGACCCCAAAACCCCTCAGCGAACCCAAGCCGTCCTACCCGTACCTCAAGAACCCTCATTCACGAAAAGAACCCGCGACCAAAGAACCGGAACTCACCGATGCAGAGCGTTTGGCCAAGATCGATTTGCTAGCAACCTTGCAACAGGTCTTGCGTTGGTAACCTCGAATCGAGTATCGAGATAAAACGCGGAGGACCGTGGACGATCGCTGATCAAGGAAGGCGACTCGCTGACGGTCCGGTCCCCCGATCGATCGGATACCTGCCCATGGAAACCTATCGGGCGAGATTTCGCTGATCGCTGTCAGTAGATTCGAAGATCCATATGGTACGGATGCTCATTCGCATGAACGCTTATTCGCTCAACCGCAAAATGCCTAAAATGTATTCGGTATGGGATTTAGCGCGCTGCATCGTAGCGGTTATTCTGGCAATGCTCCCATCGATGAGTTTTGCACAGTTCCCGCTCCCACAGACACCAGAAGCGACGCGCATCGCTGCACGAACGATTCCTAATGCCGGGGATACCATCCCCTTGATTTCCGAAAATGAAGCCTCGGATTCATCCGAAACCAGTGTGGTCACAGCAGATTCGGAACCCACGACTCCTCCAACTCCACCCAAGGAAGAAGAGCTTTTCGTGGCCGCGCGAGTGATCGCAGTGGTGGGCGAAGAACGCGTTCTTCTAGGGGACATGGTACCGCCCAGCGTACTGAACAAAATGTCGATCTCAAATCCGGCCTTTGAAGCAAATCTCCGCAAGGGTTTGGCATCTTCGATCGAGCAAAAGTGCTTGGCTCAGCATTTCATCAATATGCAGACCGCTGGCAAGCCATCGAAGGAGCGAAACGAGATCCGGTCGAAAATCAATGCGAAGACAGCTGAGATTTTCAGGACCAAAGTTCTCCCTGAACAGATGGTTCGCGCTAAGTGCGAAACCGAACTCGAGTTCATTGAGGGCCTTGAGAAGAGCGGCCGCAGCCTGGAATGGCTCAAACGCTCGTTCGCGGAACAGATGTGGGCCCAACAAGCGTTGGGAACACATGTCCAAGACAAACCGACGGTCGAACTCCATGAGATGCAGGACTACTACGACGCACATCCAGATCTTTGGAATAAACCTTCTCGCGCCCGCTTCCGGATTTTGTCCGCGACTTTCAAAGCGACTCCCGACCGGGATACAGCCTACACAGAAATCGTGAACATGGGAAACCAAGTCTACTTCGGTGGTTCGTTCGAAGCCGTTGCCAAAACTCTTTCCAAAGGATTCGGAGCCAGTGACGGTGGGAATGTCGATTGGGTTTCCCCGGGGTCACTCAAGAGCAAAGTGATCGAGGAAGCCGCGTTTTCGATCGAATTGAAAGCCTTGAGCCAAATCCTGGAAGACACCGAAGGCTTTCACATCATCGAAGTCCTCGAGCGCGAAGATGCCTACACGATGACGTTCCCTCAGGCCCAAGCCGAGATTCGCAAGCAACTCACCAAGGACAAACGAGAGAAGCAGCGTGAAGATCAAATCCGAAAGATCCGGGAAATCACGCCGGTCTGGACCATGTGGCCAGAAGACATCCCAGGCTCCAAAGATCTGAAAGAGATCCAATAGTTTCGATTCATGCTCGCGAGTGAAAACCTAGGGTTAGGAGCTCGCAAGAAGCTCGGGAATCACTCGACCGTGGACATCGGTCAATCGCCGTTGGATTCCGTTGTGATAAAACGTCAGTCGCTCATGGTCTATTCCCAGCAGATGCAATGCGGTCGCGTGAAGGTCATAGCAGTACGTCGGATTCTCCGCGGCCTTGAAGCCGATATCATCGCTGCTTCCATACCGTACGCCGCCGCGCACACCACCCCCTGCCATCCATGCGGTGAAGGCTCCTGGGTTATGGTCGCGACCCTTTTGTTCGCCTTGCATGAAGGGCTGCCTTCCAAACTCGCTCGTGCAGATGACCAACGTCGATTC
>CAIYZV010000063.1 GCA_903930765.1 uncultured Pirellula sp. | reverse complement strand
TGCATCTGCATCGAGCAACAGAATTTTGACTCCCGCAGCGGATAGCAATGTTGTGATGCGGGACAATTGAGAGAGGGCTCGCGAACCTTTGGCCGTGGTCGCAAAGGAGCCTCGAACCACCGGCCCTATATTCTCTGGCACAGACGCTTGGTCCTTGATCCCATCCAGCGCAACGTTCGAAACAGTCCCCTCGTATTCAATAGTCTCGTCCACGGCAGCCAACACGCCCCAGTTTGCAACAGGAACCTTGTCCTTGGATTCCATGACCACCTGCGATGGCGTGCGGACCTGGCCCGTTACCGTCTCATGATAGAAGCTTCCCTCGGCTCCCCCTCCCTCAAGTCCTGCAGCGCGAAAGCGCGATGCGACATAGGCTGCTGCAATATTGAACTCGGGGGTTCCAGTCCCGCGGCCCCCAAGTTCGTCGCTGGCCAGGAACGAGATTGTCGCGGCGACTCGGGACTCGGTAATTTGCTCCGCTCCCTTAGGCACCGGAAGTTTATCTCCCTCAAGCTGAGCCCAACCGCAGGTCGAAAACGAGAACGCTATCGACAGCGAAATTCCTGTCGCTAACGAGGCCGACGCAAAGCCCCTCGAAACGAATCCTCGCGAAGCGCCGATTCGTGCAGCTCCGCTCCTAAAACCTTTCCAATTCCATCTTGAAGGATGAACACAATCGGTCTGCGATGATCCGCGAGGCATAGCCAGCCTTTCTAAAGTAACGAGCCGTGAGGGGATTGTCCCGCTCTGTCCCACGGCGAAGAATCAAGCATGGGGATATGTTGCCAAGGGCCACTTCGGAGCCCCTCGGAACGGGATCATTGTAATCGATTTGACCCCATTCGTTCCGTTGTATCGATGGCAGGAGAGACCATTCATCGGCCCACGAAACACCCCGACCTGAACCCTATGCATCCGTCAAATTCGTTAGAACGTGACAACCGAGACTGTTGGAACCAAGGGCGACGGTGGAGAATTTCCGAAAAACCAGAGATTCCACCGACGGGAATCTGCAATTCCCAATTCCAACAAACAAACTAGGAATAGAGGCAATCGTTCCTGAAACCTGTCTCGACCCACGACCTTGATTCGATTCCGCCTTTGCACAACTTTGATTCGACCTCTCACCATGACGTTCCAAACACAAACAGCCCGAGAGGACTCCGTGGCCCAAAAGTACGCTTTGCAACCCCAGCGTGAAAACGACGTGAACCACGGGGAAAACAACCTCCGGTCATCGCGATGTTCTCGGATCGTTTTTGCACTGTTGTCGACCGTTGTTGCATTCGCTAGCTCCCCCTCCATTGCCAATTCTCAGGAACCCGAAGACGACCGGAACACGACGACCTCGTCAGCGAATCCGCAGGATACTGATTCCTCGGACGATGCACCAACCGACGGGTCAACCGACGAAGTATCGGACAGTGGAGGTAAGGGAATCCAATTCAATGCACCTCGTTCCCTCGATATGCAATTCGGGATGAGGTTTCAAGCCAACGACAACTACTGCACAGAGATGCTCGCGACGATCGCCTTTCCAACCGATTGGCCCGAGCAACGTGTGACGATCAAAAACTCATGGATACCCGCCAATGCAGCTTGGCAGTTTCGCGATTTACCCGCCAATGCTCCACCCACCGCGCGTCAATTGGTGATGAGCATTCCAGGCATGCAGCCTGGCGGTGAACTGGACATTATCTTCGAAGTCGAGATTGAAAAATCGTTTATCAATCCACCAGCAGATCCGACGATCTTTGTGATCCCAAAGAAACTCAAAAAAGACTTGAATTGGTATATGGGAAATAGTCCCATGATCGATGCCAATGCATCGGACATCAAACGGGTTGCTAAGAACATTCTCGCTAGCTCACCTCCGAATGCGTGGTCCCACGTGGAGCGCATCTACGATTGGGTTCGCACGAACATCGAATATCGCAATGGCCCGATCCGCAATACACGGGAAGCGATGAAGGATAAAAAGGGGGACTGCGAAGAGATGACGGGTATTTTTGTCGCGATTTGCCGCGCGAGCGGGATCCCAGCCCGCTGTGTATGGATCCCCGAGCATTGCTACCCGGAGTTTTATCTCGAGGATGACGAAGGCAAAGGGCATTGGTTCCCGTGCCAAGTCGCCGGCGATCGGCAGTTCGGGCAAATGCACGACTACCGTCCGATTTTGCAAAAAGGGGACCGTTTCAAGGTCCCCGAAAAGAACGCGATGCAGCACTACGTCAGCGAATACTTCACCTGCCGCCAGCGAGCCGCCGGTCCGCGCGAGCCAAGCGTCGAACCGGTTCTCGATATGGGGCCGCTCAAACAAGAGATCGAGGCCCTTCAAGCCGAAGCGGCTCGAAGTGGCAGGATCCCTAACTGACCGCGACTTCGCTAAGATCTGCTCGCTAAGATCTGCTAGTTTTCGATAGGTGTTTCTTTATCGCCATTTCGCAAGAACGGTTTGCGGGCTTGCTTGCCCTCTGCCGGAACAATCGGTCGCACCCAAATGTTACGGAAACGCACCGGGTCTCCGTGGTCTTGCAGTGAGATCGGCCCCTTTTCGCCGTGCTTATTGTATTTGGGTGGTCGGTTGAACGGCGTGTCACCTTTGAGTTCAAAGTGATTCTGAATGAGCACTCCATTGTGCATGACGGTGATGTATGCCGGCGACTTGAGGGAGTTGTCAGCGTTGAATCGTGGTGCGGTCCAGAAGATGTCGTACGTATTCCAGTCGCCCGGTTTGCGCGTCGCGTTCGCCATCGGTGGCGTCTGCTTGTAGATCGAGCCAGCTTGGCCGTCGAAATAAGTCGGGTTCTCAAAAGAGTCGAGCACTTGCAATTCGTAGATGCCCATCAAAAAGACACCGCTGTTGCTTCGACCTTGGCCGTTCCCCTTGGGTGGCGTTGCCGCCGACCATTCGATGTGGACTTGGCAATCCCCAAACTCGTCGACACTCGTGATCGAACCCCGACCTGCGACCATCGCACCATCTTCGACCTTCCACGCCCCGGCTCCTTTCCAATGGGAAAAGTCCTTGCCATCGAACAGGACAACGGCATCCGACGGAGCCGCATCGTTGGTCTTGCCAGGAGTGACGAGCGCAGGGGCTTTCCATTCGATGCCGTTGAGGTATTCCTGAGCTTGGGCGGGTACCATCGCTACGGCGGCACCGAACAGACCACTTGCCATTGCAAGCAGCTTCGGCGAGGTCAGGTCCCCGGACAGCAGTTGGCTCATCGATGGTAAAAATCGTGCTGCAAATCGATACGTTTCGAACATCGGCATCGGCGGAGTTCTTTCTTTCAAGAGAGGGTTTCGGATTGATACAGTCAAGGTTGGTACACTGGAATAACACACGCGGGCGGTAATGCACCGAGCCACAAACATACCACGCGGCCTGCCCCACGGGTACTCTTTTCAAAAGTGGAAAGAGGGATCGTTCGCCGGCTAGCGGCAAAGTCGCTCACGGTTGGGTGTGGTTTTGGTTTTGCAGAACCTGCATGCTGATCGTTGCTACTGCCCGTTAACGTCGACGACGGGGCCTTTTTTCATGCCGCCGCGCGTCCAATCGCAACTCCATCCTGGGAAAGCGAACTCAGGATATGGCTCGGGGGCTATCGTGTCCGCGGACTCGTAGACAATGTCGAACTGACGATCCCCTCGGATTCGCCCCAACCGGAATCGCTTGTGCATATGATGGGTTTTTCCATCCATTCGTCCCCGTCCTCCGGGTGCGTTAGCTTCCATGCCCGCCTCGAGTACCTTGCGAACGGCATCGGTGTCGGTAGTGCCCGCCTTCTCAACCGCTTGCTTCCATAAATAGACTTGGGCGTACGCCGCTTCCATCGGATCGTCGAGCACGCGATCGTGCCCATACTCCCTTTTATACGACTTTACAAACTTTTGATTCTCGGCCGAATCGACCGACTGGAAGTAGCTCCACGCGGCATAGTGACCCTGCGTGATTTCCGGTGGCAAGACCCGTAATTCCCCTTCGCCGACACTCGTAGCAACGACTGGCAACTGCGATGCGGTAATCCCTCGTTCATGGAGGTTTCGGTAGAACTGAATGTTGCTGTCCCCATTGATCGTGCTCAAAATCAAATCGGGTTGGGCTTCGAGGATTTTTTCGATCACCGATCCAAAGTCGCGATGTCCCAATGGAACATAGACCTCACCCGCTACGTTCATGGATTTGGTTCCGAGATACTTTTTCACGATGTAGTTTGCGGTACGTGGGTAAACGTAATCGCTACCGATCAAAAAGATCTTTTTCTTATTGCCACCCTCGTCCGATAAAAACCAATCGATGGCAGGAAGAATCTGCTGGTTGGGAGTGCTCCCGGAATAGAAGACGTTACGAGACGATTCATTTCCTTCGTACTGCAACGGATAGAAAAGGAGTTTGTTCGATTGCTCGAAGATCGGTAGGACCGCTTTCCTATCGGCCGATGTCCAGCAGCCGAACACAACAGCCACTTGATCCTTTTCGATCAAATCGGTGGCCCGCAATTGGAAATGGTCTTGGCGGGAGTGACCGTCTTTGACAAAAGGTTCCAATTGTCGCCCGAGGACTCCGCCGGCTTTGTTGATCTCTTCGATCGCGAGGATCTCCGCATGGCGAAGGGGTGTTTCGCTGATGGCCATGGTGCCTGTTTGCGAGTGCAAGATCCCGACATGGATCGGTTCGGGACCCGCTTTTTTCTTGAAGGATTCAATCCACGCAAAGTTCGGTTTGTTGCAACCAGCGAAGACCAACAGCAAGGGAAACGAAAGCAACCAACACAGCGCTGCGCGGCGGCGAGTCCGCTGGCATCGAAGCGTTGGGGGCAAGGCTGGGGCGTTGCATAGAGTGAACGGGACAGGAAATCGGTTCATAGCAGCAATCATTGAATTGGGAGGTCGAAGCATTGGTAGGCCGAGGGGGGGCGGGCTACTCTTCCATCAGGCTTTTGTGGATCTCTTCGAACGGTTGGGGAGAGATGCTGATCTCACCTCGGAATGGATTGTCCAAAGAAGCGATCAGGAAGATCATCAAACCCATGAAGGCGGCTAGGAATCCGCCCAGGAACATGTGGCTGACCAGTTTCATGTCGAACAGCCACACGAGCGCGATATTCATCAGAGCGCCGACGAGGACCACGATCCACATCACCGCTGGAATCGAGGTCGTCACCGAAAAGACTCGCATTCGACGCGCTTCGAGGTAATTGTTGAACTGCCGTAACGCCTCCGCGTGGATGATCTCTTGGCCTTTTGTTTTCGGTTCAAATTCGGCCAGTCGTTCATGGATGGCGAGCATCCGAATGTTTCCTTCTTCGGGAACAAGTCCACGCCGTTGGAGAGGCCATGCGTTTTTAACGACGTACCGGCTATAGTCGCGAAGCAACCAAATCAGGTTCTGACGATCCGGTTCCGGATAGGATTTGACGTCTTGAATGAGGGCCGACAGGGTTGCTGCTTCTTTGGAGACAACGGTCTCAACGTTGGTGTAGTTTTGGTATGCCGCAACAGCGAGCAATCCCAAAAGCAACCCGTAGAAAACGCCGAAGCACGAGAGCATGTAGCCGACCAAATCGTTGAGGTCGGCACGACGCTTCAGGAATGCTCGCAAGATCGGTCGAAAAAAAACAGCACCGAACCAGCTGAAGCTGACGAAGGCAGCCGTGATCATCACCGCCAACTGCGGTGATGGAATATCATAGATCCAGTAAAACATGCCTACTCCTGCAGCACCGCATCGCGAAACACGGCCTGCCTTCGATCGAGACGTCCGGTGCCTTGCTGTACGACTCAAGTTGTGATCAGGACATTCGCCAGATTATGACTTCGACTTCCCTGCTTTTCCAGTTACTACCGACGCGATCTCAGGAAACAATTCAATTGCCGATCGCCCCATTCAGAGTAATTTCACTCATCGCGCTTGGCATTCCCGGGGCGTTAGTACTTCAGGAGCGATTGGATTCGGTAGGGAGTCAGCTTTTCGCGACCCGCGAGCCCGACCAGTTCGATGCAGAACAGGCATCCAGCGATTTGTGCTTGGTAATGCTCGACCAACCTGCAGCACGCACCGACAGTTCCGCCGGTGGCGAGTAGATCGTCGACGATCCAAACGCGTTGTCCGGGTTGAAGGGCGTCGGTGTGCATTTCCAAGGTGTCGCTGCCGTACTCCAGATCGTAGGAGTACGAGTGTGTGTTGAAAGGTAGCTTTCCAGGCTTGCGAACGGGGACAAACGCAGCCCCAAGTTCGATCGCAAGGGGAGCGGCAAAAATGAAACCGCGGGCTTCGGCAGCTACCAAGGCGTCAATTTTTTCACCTCGAATCAGGTCGGCCATGCGAGCGATCGTTTCTCGAAAGGCGCCCGGGTCACCGAGCATTGGCGTGATGTCGCGAAACAGGATTCCCGGCTTGGGGAAGTCTGGGATTGCGCGAATGTACTGTTCCAAATTCAATTGCGGTTGCCGCTCCATGATGGCTCACTTGGCTCGTTGGTTCCGATGGATTGCGATAGGACGATGTTTGGTAGGAGCGAGAGTATAGACCGACTCGGTACGGACTTCTAGCATGGCATTTGGATGGGAACCACCGAGCGCACTATAGATCACAGCCGCAATTACAGCCGCACTCGGGGGCGTTTCGGCTCTGGGGAGTCCGCGATCGGCAAGTAAATCTCGATGGTGCATCCGGCGTGGGAATCGGAGCGTATTTGAAAGTGGCCATGGTGGGATTCGACAATGCGACGGACAACGGCTAAAGACACGCCGAGTCCTCGGCCATATTCGCGACCACTGTAGAACAGATCGGTCGCTTGGCGAACGGCGGACGCCGAAAGTCCTGGCCCAGTGTCGCGAATAGAGATGCAGATCCAGCCAGTGTTGGTGGCGGTGTTGCTGTGAAATGGAATGGATAAAACTGTGCGGCAGTCCCAGACAACCATCGCATGAGGAGGACAAACATCGATCGCATTTTGGCCGATCAATCGCAACACCTCGGTCATTGCATCGGTATTGATGTTGGCGTAGATCGGCTCGTCCGGTCCATGGAACGACCATTCAATCTTTGCTTCTTGAGCCCGCGCTCGCATCGATTCGACGTGGGCTCGCACGAGCGAGGCGAGATCGTTCGTTGCGAGTTGAAGATCCTTTGGTTGCACAGCCCGCATCACCTCGGCGAGCATTTCGTGAGCCCGCATGGCTTGATCGACGACCGTCGCCATCGACCGTCGATCCGATTCGGTGGGTACGACGCGAATCAACTGTTGGGCTCGAGCAACAATATTGCCGAGTGGATTGTTGATCTCGTGCGTCAGTCCATAGGCCAAGTTATGGACTTGGCGGCGAGCGGAACGTTCGACGCTTTCGGAGAACGAGTCGCGGGCGCTTAGAAGTCCAATGGCGCGGTGGATCGATTCGATCAAGTCCCTCCACGGTGCCGACTCCAAAGCTGTCGGCTGCGTTGATTGCAGGGTTGCGAGCGGTTCGCATTGCTCGAGCAGCCATCGGAGCGCGCCGATGTCATCGTTTGGATTGAGAGATCGCCATGACTCATCATCGGCGAAACCGAGCCGATCGTGGTTCTCCAGCCAAGAGACCATGCCGAGGGCGGCTTTAGTGGCATCGAGGCGTTCGGTCGAGGCGCGATCGATCAAAAGGCGGGTCCATGCGTCGATGGTCCGCTGAAGAAGTTGGTTAGAAAACGAAAGGATTCGTTCCGAACAGCTCGTCCAACGAGCACCATCGGTAGGAAGGGTCATGATGCGCTCCGCTCGAAGTAGATCCGCAGATCATACCATGACTCTTGCCTTGAAGGGGAGTCTTGCCTTGAAGGGGAGTCTTGCCTTGAAGGGGAGTCTTGCCTTGAACGGGACTCTCGCTTCGCGTGAGTTACGATTCCGCCATATCGCGAGCGTGGTACGAGCTGCGAACGAATGGGCCAGAGGCCACCTTTTTAAAACCCATGCTTTGGGCGAGAGCGCCGAGTTCTTCGAACTCGTCGGGGGGAATGTAACGCACTACAGGCAAGTATTTGGGTCCGGGTTGCAAGTATTGGCCGAGCGTTAAGAAGTCGCATTCGTACTCTCGGAGATCCGCGAGGCACTGCAGCAATTCGTCGGGGGTTTCACCGAGCCCGAGCATCAAGCCGCTCTTGGTTCGAATGGCGGCGTTGGAGTGCTTGACATGGCGTAGCAATTCCAATGTCCATCGATACTCGCTTTTGGGACCACGGACGCGGCGATAGAGTCGCGGTACCGTTTCCATGTTGTGGTTGAAAACTTCGGGTGCGGATTCGATGACGCGATCGAGGCCATGTCGGTGGCGGATGAAGTCCGGGGTAAGGACTTCGATGGTGGCACCCGTTTTCTTGCGGACAGCGAGAACACATTGGTAGAAATGCTCGCCACCACCGTCGGGCAAATCATCGCGGGTGACCGAGGTGATCACGACATGCCGCAGCCCCAGCCGCAGAGCCGCTTCGGCCACGCGCTCGGGCTCATCGAGTTCCAGCGACTCAGGGCGACCGCGGGATACAGCGCAAAAACCGCAAGGCCGAGTGCAAACGTTCCCCATGACCATGAAGGTGGCTGTTTTTTGTGAGTAGCACTCCATGCGGTTCGGGCATTTTGCGTTCTCGCAAACGGTTTCGAGATTCAGTTCCCGGAGGGTGTCCCAGGTGAAGTGATTTGCGTTTCCTTTAGGAACTTCGCGACGCAACCAAGGAGGAAGTCGGCGACTGGGTTCAAAGACCGCGGCTCCGGACGAGCCGCAGCTAGTGGCGACCGCGTTTCCGTTGGCATCCAATCCATTCTGCCCGCTTCCATTCTGCGCGGAATCATGCTCAACAACGGGCAACTCGAAGGGCTTCAGGATAGGCAATTGCATGGTTTGGCTCGATGAGGAAGCTTCCAATCAACTACGGGAGCTTCGACGGGTGGAGTTTTCGCGGGTGGATTTCGACTGTCGGTGGAGACGAATGAAATCCGGAAAACGATTTCAGGGTGGGATTCGGTGGTTCCCAACCCTCGGAACTGTATCGAAATCATTCGATTTTTCTAGGGTTTGGGCAGGAAAAGAACGGGAGAGAGTTCTGAAATTCCCTCGGTTCGACTGGTCAGTGACGTGGTCTTTGACTTACATTTAGAGGCAAAAGGAATGCATCGTGCGCCTTTTAGCAGTTATGACGAAGAAACGCGTTGGAGCAATAATGACGGCCCAGAAGTCCAGTCTTTGGTGTGGTCTCCGATCCCTCAGTTTCAAGACTTGCCGGCTGAAGGCTCGCCAGTCCCGAACCCTAAGTATCGAGGCGGGGGCGAAGCTGTTCGTCGCTGGCCTGGTTCTCGCGCATTCGTTTGGGATCAGCGCCAACGCGGCGTCGAACGGAACTGCGGATGCGGCGGAAGCGTGTCCGTTCTGTTCGGCTGCGTCGCAGACACTGCGTCAGGAAAGCCAATCGATGGATGCGGTCGCGATTGCGAGCCTGCAAGCGGATGGCCGTGCGGATATCGATGGCAACGCGACCTTTGTGGTGGAGCGGGTGTTGCGAGGTGACTCGCTCCTTGAAAAAGGGCAGAAGGTCGAAGCCAGTTACTTTGGGCCTGGGAAATCGAACAAGAAGTTCCTGTTGCTCGGCGTCGATCCGAAGAATTTGGTCTGGTCGTCGCCTCTCCCTTTGTCCGAGGATGCCGAGAAATACATCGATGCCATCCAAAAGCTACCCGAGGATCCGATCGAGAGGCTTGAGTTTTACCAGCAGCATTTTGAGCATCCGGACTCGTTGCTCGCGCGAGATAGCTACGACGAGTTTGCGCTGGCCCCCTACGAGGACGTGAAGAAGCTCAAGGACAAAATGAATCGTGAGCAATTGATGGATTGGATCCGCGATCCTGACAAATCCCCGGATCGTAAGCGGCTTTATTACACGATGCTCGGTATTTGCGGTAACCAAGATGACGTAGTCGAGTTCGAGTCGATGATTCGTAGCAACGATCCGGAGAAACGGGCTGGTCTGGATGCTCTGATCGCCTCGTACTTGATGCTTCGCGGACCGGAAGGCTTGAAGCTGATCGACGAGCAATTTTTGACCAACCGCAAAGCGAGCTATCCCGATGTGTATTCGTCGGTGATGGCGTTGCGATTCCATGGGACCGAAGGAAATGTGATCCCCAAAGAAGAGATTCTCAAGTCGATGCGGCATTTGATCGAAGCCCCAGACCTGGCGGATTTGGTGATCCCCGATTTGGCGCGTTGGAGCGATTGGAGCCAGATCGATCGGCTCACCGAACTGTTCAAAAAGTCCAACGACGACAACTCGTGGGTGCGTGTTCCAGTCGTGAACTACCTGAGAGCTTGTCCTCTGCCCGAAGCGAAGGAGAGACTGAAGGAACTTGAAAAGATCGATCCGAAGGCGGTCAAACGGGCGGCGACCTTTTTCCCAATCCCCAGCCCTGCACCGCAACCCCCTAAGAAGGATCCGAACTCCTCGTCGATGCTGATTCCAGAGTCGCTGATTCCGGGGTCGCTGATTCCGGGGTCGCTGATTCCGGGGTCGCAGCCCGGGCAAATGGTCAAGCCTCAAACGCGGTTGGTCGGACAGGTCTATCAAGGTTTCGAGTTGCAGCAGAATGAGGTCCGGCCGATGCGGATTCCAGCCAGCTTTGCCGGCACCGGAGATCGCTCGGTTCGACCAGGCGTGGCGGCATCCACCGGGAGCTCTGTTTTTAGAAATAGCACCGCTTCCCGATCGGCAAGCGCAGAGGAACTTTTTGCGAATGGCAGCTCAGACCGGGTAGCTGCGGTGAACTCTTTGACCCTACTCGCCGTAATTGGATGTGGAGGAGCGGTCGTGGCATCCCTGATGTGGATGGTGGCGTGCGGCATGTTCGCCCACGAATTTGCGATCCTCCAAAGACTGGTTGTGGTTCGTCACTAAAACCAGTCCGGACGGCTGTTTCCTCGAGGATAATCCTTCCTTTCGAGCCCATCAGAATAGCATGAGTACCACGACGCCAGCCCCGAACAATACAACCTCAAACGCAACGCAACCTGCGTTTTCCTCGAACGCCGTCGACCCCAGTTTTGAGGGGCACGAGGACGATTATGGGTACCGCTCGGTGAGCCGAGCCGCAGTATTATGCTCGGTGTTCGCCTTGATGGGGCTGTTGTCGTGGTACTCCCCGCTACTCTTGATACTGCCGGCAGTCGCGTTGTTTTTCGGGCTGATCGCCTTTGGGAATCTCAAACGCTATCCGACCGAGTTGAGTGGTCGTCCGGTGGCGGTCGCTGGGTTTCTGATGGCGCTGTTGACGTTGGCCATTTGTCCGGTCAAGCACGCGTATATTTACTATACGGAACTGCCGGAGGGGTATGAGCGTATTTCCTTTGCAGCTCTGAAGAGTCCCGTCGGAGCCCCTGACATTCCACCGATGTCTGCGATGGAATTGGATGGAAAGATGGTCTTTGTGAAGGGTTACATCCATCCGACGTCCCTCTCGAGCAACTCCGCCAAGTCGTTCATCCTCGTCCCGGACTGGGCGACGTGTTGCTTCGGTCAGCAGCCGCCACTCACCCACATGATCGAAGTGAAATTGACCGGGGACCAGTTCGCATCCAAGAGCCTACGGCGGCATTCTCTGGCTGGAAAACTCTCGGTTCGACCTTACCTCAAGCCCATCGATGGCCTCCAAGGCGTCTTTTACGAACTTGAGGCGGAACATTTTCAATAGGCTTCCGTTGGCAACACTCGGTGCGGCCACCAAAAAAAAACCGAGGAGAGGATTCACTCACGCGAACCCTCTCCTCGGCAGCCTCTTCCCTCAACAGCCCCACACACACAACCTAACAAGCTGAAAAGGGAATATCGCACACTGGATCGTTTTGGTGGGCGAGCAGCGTCGCCTTGAACGTTCGGGGGCCTTGGACGTTCGGAAGCTTCCAATTTTTCGGAACGAGCCACTGCTCAAGCGACCACCTTGACGAGTCGCCTCGTCCGATGCCTAAATTATGATTGCAAGGGCTGTGCCAAGCGAACACAAAATCTTCTTCTCGTGGTGTCTAGAATCTGGTCAGTGACGCTTGTACCGATTCCCAATTAGAAAAGGCTAGGAAAAACCCGTTTTTCTTTTCGTAGCCGCACACTGGCATTTTTTTATCCCTCGAGTGATGTTGGAGAGCCCATGACCGACCACGGACCGGCCGAGTCTCAAAATGCGACTGGGGTTCCTGCAAATGTGTTTCAATATGAGTCATGGCTCCGTTTGGTACCGGTGATTCACGGGAGCGCTTCGTACGCGTTTGGGCTACGGAAGTGGCTTTTGGAAACGCCCCACGACGGATTGGCAATTCCGTTGCCCGAGTCCTTTCGGGAGGCGGTTCTCGACGGTGTGAGGTCGCTTCCTGCGGTGTCGGTCGTGGTTCAGACCGATGCGTCGCCATTCGACGAGGAAG
>CAIYZV010000062.1 GCA_903930765.1 uncultured Pirellula sp. | reverse complement strand
GTGATGGGGATGCTGCAACCTCTGGGCATCGAAAAAGGTAAGCCATTTGCTCCGACCGCGAGACAAAAGAAGATTTTGGAAGAGGCTGGTTTAGCCGGAGAGTTGATGGCTCGCACCATCGCCTACGAGAAGCGGTTTGAAGGAGCGACCGTTTGGCCCGGAAAGCATTGGGATATCTCGCTTTTCTTGAAGGAGACCAGCCAAGAAGCCCCGCACCACACTCAACTCGACGAACGTTCCTCTTGGTTTTACGAGGCGGTTGGTGTTTCGACTGGCATGATGGGACGGACCGTTGGATTCGGCCAACTCTATCTCGAAACCGCGAAGGATAGCGAAGGCAACTGGCTCAACGGTAGCCAAACATATCATCTCAAGGTTCCCAAAGACGCGCCTGTCGCCCAGTTCTGGTCGGTCACGGTCTATGACAATGAAACCCGTTGCTTTGTCGATACCGGGGTTCAGCCAGATCGGTCTTCTCGCAACGATATCGTCAAGAATGCCGATGGCTCTGTTGATCTCTACTTCGGTCCCAGACTTCCTATTGGAAAACCAAAGAGCAATTGGATCCAGACGCTGCCTGGCAAAGGTTGGTTTTCCTACTTTCGACTCTACGGACCGACTCAAGCCTACTTTGATCGTTCGTGGGTGTTGCCAGACATCGAACGGGTCAAGTAATCTCCGCTTTGTTTTTACCCAGCCGAGGCGGTGATTATGGTCGCCCGCTGGATACCGAGTTGTGCCTCGTAACGAGAAAATTTTTTTGAGCTGAAATGTCAATACAAACACTCCGCAATCTCTGTAAATTTGCTGCCACGTCGATCGCTTGCGCGGTCATGGCTACTATGGCACAGGCGCAAACCTCCCGCTTCGATGAATTGGCAAACGCTGCGTTCACGGAGAATCGGCCGGGGGATGAAACCGCGCAGATACTGCGCGACGAATTGTTGTTTCAGCGAGCGACCCAAACCTATCTCTGGGCCCTTCCCTTGATCAACACGCTCGGTATGAAGACCGGATCTGAAAGCGCATTCGGTACTGGTTACAACGTACTGCCGATTTGGAAGAAAAGACTCGATGCAAAAACCTTAGTGACCACACCCAACTCCGACGTGATCTACGCGATGAGCTATGTTGATCTTGGAAAGGATGGTCCGCTGGTGTTTGAGGCGCCTCCGATGCTGCAAGGTATTTTGCTCGATTTTTGGCAACGGCCCATTCCCGTCGATGGCGGTAAATTCCAAGGCGACGTCGGCTTGCCAGGCCCCGATGCTGGCAAAGGTGGCAAGTTTCTCCTCCTGCCGCCAGGCTACGAGGGAACGGTTCCTGACGGTTACTACGTTTACCGCTCTGGGACCAACAACGTCTTCATTTTTCTTCGCGGCTTTTATCAGGACCCTAAGAACTTGAAGCCTGCGGTCGAGCTGATCGAGCAAGCGAAGATCTATCCGTTGAACGGAAAAGCAAAGGCCAAGCCGATGGTGTTTCCTGATGCATCGGGGGTGCCGGTTAATATGCTGCCCGTTGCTGACGGCCGTGCGTTTGATCAACTCAAAGAACTTGTGGACTCGGAGGGAACTAACTTTGCAGAGTCGGATTCGCTTGGGATGTTAGCTTCGATCGGTATCATCAAAGGCCAGCCTTTCGCGCCCGATGAGCGGACCCTAGAGATTCTCGATCGGGCGGCCAAGACAGCCTACAAGATGAGCCGAGTCGTCGGCTTCGAGGAGGTCTTGAACCAGGGCTCACTCAAGGTGTACCCGGACCGCCGTTGGGTGAATCCCCTCGACAACGTAACACCGCCAGGTCCACGCAAAACTCTGGATCTGTCCTGGAAGAATGTTGCGGGCGGATACCTCGACTTCGATGCACGCATCTGGTTTTTCACGAATTACTACTCGGTTAGTCCGGGAATGCTATCGAAAATCCCCGGCAAAGGCGCGGCATACATGATTGCGTTTACTGATGGCGAAGGTACACCTCTGTCCGGAGGGAGTCGCTATCGCTTGAATCTTCCAGCGAATATTCCGGCCGCGAATTTCTGGTCTATTACACTTTATGAGGCTGAAAATGCGTCGGGGCTTGCCAATGGCCAGCCGTTTCCTTCTCTAGGATCCCGAGACAAACCATCGCAAAACGACGATGGTAGTACGGACCTCTACTTTGGTCCCCAAGCACCTGAGGGTAAACGCTCCAATTGGTTGGCGACAGTACCTGGCAAGGGTTACTTCGCCATCATCAGGCTTTACGGTCCGACAGAGGCCGCGATTGAGAAAAGCTGGAAGCCCGGGGATTTCCAGAAAATCAAGTAAGCCTGTCTGTTGTTTATTCTAGGCAATCTACCTCCACCATCACCTTTGCCGATCCAGCCGCTTTAGCGGCTGTAGATTTCGACGGCTTCGTCAAGGATCGGTAGTCTCTTTCCAATTACCGTTTGGCTTCGAGCGTTTCCGTTTGGAAACGCCGCATGAAGATTGCGGGATGAACCACGGATGGCACGGATGAGGAGGGCTTGGTGTTGCTCCATTTAAAATCCGTGTTATCCGTGTTATCCGTGTTATCCGTGTTATCCGTGTTATCCGTGGTCAATCGGCTTCGGATTTCGAATCGGTACAATCAGGTTTATGACATCAACATCACGCCAACCTCGGGTATCAAGATGCAACTACAGACTATCCTCAATCGCGTAGAAAAGCACAAACGCGTCGTGTATTCTGAGGCACTAACCCATCAGCTTGGAAGCCTTCTTGGGCTAAATCGAATTCGCAATTTCTGCTGGCGAGGCAAGACCGAAGGAGACATCAATCATGGAGACCATCGTGTACATCCACGGTTTCGCCGCACATTGGACGGTTTTTCTCCCGTGCTCGGCATACCTGCGTTGCTGTGGGTTTCGATCCAAATTCTGGGGTTACCCCACTCTCCGAGAACCGTTTGACAATTCCGCGAAACGATTCGCGTCATCGCTCGCAAAAATCGATGAGCATGGGAGAAAATTCCACATCGTTGCGCACAGCATGGGATCGATAGTCACTTTGTTGGCGCTGCAGTACGCTCAACTAAACAACCTCGGTCGAATCGTTTTTCTAGCTCCGCCAATGCAGGGTGTCCCTATCGCTGGGAGCACACCAAAATTTTTGAATACATGGATTACAACTCTCGAATCCATGTCAGATGGTCCGAATGGCCTTCACCGGTCGGTTCGATTCAATGACTCCGTGCCAACAATGGTCATAGCGGCTCGCTATGATGCACTTGTTCCGCTGCGAAATACGTATTTGCCAGGTCGACATGAGCGATTGGAGTTGATTGCGACGCATAATTCGTTGTTGATCGACCCAAGGGTCTTTATGCGAATCGGCCGTTTCCTGAGGGGCAAAACCGAATGAATACGCGATAGCAAACAATGCACGGGAATCAGGTGTCCTGATGCGTACTAGACGCTTCTTTATTCTCGGTGACCGAGCGTAGGTGCAAACCACCGATCTGCAACAACGTGATTCAAGTTTGCAAATTTTGGATAGTTCTCGTGACGCGGCAATTTTGCGATCAAATAGCTAGGAGTTAAGATCTAGGAATGATGATTAAGAAGATGCCCAGCATTCAATCGATTCGAATGATGGTTCTGATCATTGTGTCAGTCGTTGCAATTAACGCCTTCGCGCAGCAGGAGCGTGTGGATTCTTGGAGCATCAGGTTTAGCTATGGGGGTGGAACTCCCAATGATGCTGGCCCACTCGGGCATTGCACGGCGACGATTTCGAGTAACGGGCGTGTGCGAGTAGAATCGAAGGGAAGGCGAGGTGTGAAAGGACCACGCGATGCTGTCATCTTCAAGACGGATTCGTTGGACTCGGAGCGATTGAAAACTATCTTCAAAGCTGCTGACAATGCTCTGCAAGAAGAGCCATTCAAACCTCAAGGATCGAATGAAGACGGAGAGTTTCTCCGGTTGCAACGAAACGGGCACCGACCTGGCCGTGTGTCCCACAATCAACTTCGGGGTTTTTCAGAAGCGCCACCAGGCATGCAAGAGTTCGTAAAGGTGTTTAATCAATTGCTACCGGAGAATGAGCAGATACCACTTAGGAAGTAGGATTCGTTGGAATCGATCTGTCGCCGAAAGTAGTCTTTGCGTTGGGGGTTGAATTATTACTCTCTTCAACGTAGTTAGGTCTTGGAAAGATTTAGGGTTGTGAATGAGGCTATAGCTGCTGTTGGAAACGATAGGATTGGGAGCTTGTGCTGCGGGGTGAATCGTTGAAAGTAGAGGTTAGGCAACTGGACCTGCAGTTCAACGCTGATCATGATAGTTGTTGAAGTGACAGTAAGAGTGTACGCTCGATAGGCGGCTAGGACGAGCATGTTTTAAGCGGCTTAAAGCTGTACGTTCGATTTACCTAAAAGACTGGTCTGATGGGACTCAAGATTGGGCGAGCCGTGTGGCGGTCTGTGCATGCGGCTTCCTGTCTACTGGTGCATGCCCCTAATTGGAGCGATTCGATACAATGCAGAGACGGTTATTTAATACAGCGTTACTGGGAGTAGGTTTTTCGATGCTCGATCGTGTCCAAGGCAATCAAGTAAAAATAACAGGGGAAACTGCTGGAACCTTGATCGAGGCGAAGCCGATCGAGACGAATTTGGTCGGTGCCCGTGCGTGGCGGATACGGTACTCGTCGAAGGACGTTAACGATGTTGCTCATGAAGTCACTGGAATTGTGATCGCCCCTGCAAAAAAAGGGGGAAATCGTCCCATGGTGACATGGTGTCATGGAACTACAGGCCTGGGTGATGCGGCTTGTCCCTCGACGCAACCGGATCCTGCGAGTGAACTTAGGGTCTATTTTGAACCGGGTTCTACGCAGCAAATCGATTACGGAGTGCCGGGTGTACAGGGCTTTATCGATCGTGGCTATGTTGTATGCGCGACAGACTACCAAGGGCTCGGTAATTCCGAAGTGCATCAGTACATGGTAAGTCGCACGAACGCTCGTGATGCTCTCTATATTGTCCATGCCGCAGTTCAGATGGATGTAGGTGCAGGTACCAAGCTTGTAGGCTACGGTTGGTCGCAAGGTGGTGGTACAGCGGCTGCCTTGGCCGAACTCGACGATGCCGATTTTGGTGATTTGGATCTACGGGGAAGTGTTTTACTTTCACCGGGTGTGACATCTATCGGATTGGAAAATCCGATCGGCACGATGGCGGCAGCCATGACTGATCCCAAAAAAGCTCCAGATGCCCACTTGGTGATGATGCTATGGGGACATGCGGCCGCTTATCCGAACCTCGACCTGGCAGATGTATTTACACCATTAGGAATCGAGGTCATGAAGCAATCATGGCGGGTGCAACCTGTGCATCATTTGAACGATACCATTGCACGGGTGTTTCGTCTTAAGGGGCCGATTTTTAACGCGCATCCACGCAATTATGAGGCCTGGAAGGGGGCGATCATGCAAGCGTCGGCGGGGAGGGTGAAGCCTCGATGCCCATTGCTGGTCTGTGTGGATGCATTTGAAGGTGGTACGGTGATTCCGGTGGTTTGGCAGCGCGATTATGCGAAAGCAGTCTCGGAATTAGGCGCGAAGGTTGAGGTTCGGGAGTTCCCCAACGACGACCATTTTAGTTTGCCATTCTCGGTTCGCGACACGGTGGCTGATTGGATACAAAAAGCGTTTGTCGAGTAATCCTAACGGACTCTCTTCATCGAGTGGGCGACACAGCGTGGATTTCGTGACGCGGTTCTCGCAAGGTAAATCGAGCCGTGCTTCGCATGGTGAAGGTTCGCTCGAGTCGTTGGAGGGTCTCAAGGGGGGATTCGTCTCTCTATTGTTGGGCACTAAGAGGGGGAGTTCGAGCGATCCGGTTTGTATTGCAATTCTACTCGCTTACCAGTCCCTCAAATGCCCACAATCATGGTGCCAACGAGAACGAGATGGCTTGGGATTTTCCGGTGGTACTAGTTGTAGGATCTAATCTCCAGGCTTAGGCACAGCTACCTGCGTTATTGGAGGAAAAAATCTAGCAACGATCGTCCGGGATCCTCGTCTAAAAAGTAGTGTTGTCGTGGATGGTTTAGCGAGTGCCTTTCTCAAGGATACCAAATGTCAAATCCAAACTCCGTTCCAAATCGCTCGTTTCATTGTTTCTATGCCGCGACTGTTGCCGCGGTGGGGTTACTGATCACCTGCTTTTACTGGCACACAGATTTGTTCGGGTTTCCTGGTCCGAATTCCACCTCAGAGCAGCAAAGCGCTAGTTCGCCCGCGACCGCTGAACATGATATCGCGCCCTGGGATGGGCCCGCTTTCAACGTTTGGATTCCTGTAGAAAAAAATGGGGGCAGGCCTGATTCTTGGATCAACGTAAGAATCTGGAAGGAGCCTGGGAAATCGAAAACGAAGTTTGTTTTTCCGGATAAGACTATGAAAATCGGGGCGGCGATTTATTACTCGGATCTCGTATCTCCAAGGGCGATCGACTGGAAAACACAACCTCGTCAAAGCGTCAAAGGTTGGATTCGCTTCAGTCAGGTGAATAGTGATCAACCCATCCTTGGCGAATTCGAGTTTGTGACAGAGAACGCGATTCCTCTCAAGGGGCGATTTGAAGCACAGTGGCTAAATAGGAGTTGGCTAGGTGGCTAGTCCGAATAAAGCGAGCTAGTAGTTTCGAGAGAAAATCGCTCGAGGCGGATCAGTGTTTTGAACTGGCCGGCAACTGCGCGAGCGAAGGTTCGGGGACCATGTCGGCCATTGCTCGCCTCGCGATGTCGGGCCTCGCCATTTTAGCCCCCTTTTTGTATGTAGCAGCGAAGTCGCAACCTTCTCGAGGCCACAACGTGACTTCTGTTCGAAGATAGTTACCAATGAAGGGTGCTGGCCATGACTTGAGTCACGGTAAAACGATGCGTTGGCGTTCGAAGCTCTTTTTAAACCGATTTCAACCGATGTGGGGGCTTCAGTATGCAGGAAGGGCCTATTGGTTTAAGATTTGACCTGGTTTTTATTTATAGATTTTGATAGTCCAGATCGGAATCTATGAACGACGAATGCTTGCGAGGGTCAGTGTGATGGAGGAAGGAAAAGAATTTGGTAAGGGATGGATCAGCGGAACCGCTTCGGTTTCGTTAGCAGCACTGGGGCTTTTAGCGGTCTTTTGCTTCCACTTTCCGTCTTATCTCACCATCCCAGATGTGCGGGCTTACTATCCGGTTCCTTGGATTCGTCTGGCTTTGCATTTGGTCTTGGTAACAGCATTTCTGTTGGGATTGACCAGCGTCATGCTTCGGCAAAACAAAGCATTGGGAATGGTCGGAATGGGTATCGTTGCAGTTGCTGCGTTGCTCGGTGGATCCCGTGTGGAAATCGATGAATCGCTCAAGGATGATTACTACTTAGGTCTCGATTATGCCTTGCTGATTCTGATCGTTTATTCCCTGATCTTCATTCCATTAGAGAAACTTTTCGGTAGGCTTAAGCAAAGTGTCTTTCGCGATGGTTGGCAGCTTGATGCAACCTATTTTTTCATCAGCACCGTGCTTGTTCAGTTGACGACGTATTTGACGCTCAAGCCAGCTTTCGTGCTGTTCTCCTGGGCTCAATTTCCTGCTGTTCAAGAAGCTGTACGATCGCAACCGATGGTACTTCAGTTTCTGGAAATCATGCTATTGGCCGACGTGGTGCAGTATTGGGTACATCGACTGTTCCATCAGGTTCCATGGCTATGGAAATTTCATGCCGTTCATCATTCGGCCGAGGTCATGGATTGGATGGCAGGGAATCGATTGCACTTAGTCGATTTGGCCCTTACGCGAAGCCTTATCTATATTCCATCGTTCATTTTGGGATTTGATGAGTTTCCAATGTATGCATACATCGTTTTCGTGTCGCTGCACTCGGTCTTCATTCATGCAAACGTCGGATTTCAGCTCGGTTGGTGGCGGTATATCTTTGCGACGCCGCAATTTCACCATTGGCATCACGGTGCGGAAGCCGAGGCTATCGATAAGAATTTCTCGGTCCATTTTCCATTCCTGGATATGATTTTCGGAACGTTCTTCATGCCTGGCACGCGTTGGCCCGCTAGTTACGGTGTTCACAACGAGGCAGTTCCTCGCTCGTTTTTGAAGCAATTCGTCTACCCATTTGTGAAGACAAAGCGGAACGACGAATAACATTTTTTTCAACGGCGTTCCAGTCGAAACTAGCCAGCACCCCTCCGCTTCAACGAGGCGAGGGCGAAACCTCGGGGTGTTTAGTTTTTAGACCAGAATGTCCTCGATGACACGACCATAGTCGATTTCGAGACGCTTGCGACCGGGGATTTCCAAGGCTCGCGAGTTCAGTCCTAACAGATGCAAAACCGTCGCGTGGATGTCGGTGACGTAGTGTCCTTCTCCGAGTGCATGGTAACCGAGTTCATCGGTCTCTCCATGCACATGACCACGTTTTATCCCCGCACCAGCGAGCCAAATCGTAAATCCATTGGGATGGTGGTCGCGCCCATCGATCCCACCACCTCGTTTTTCCAAGCCTGGAGTACGTCCGAACTCGGTGCAAAATACAACCAGAGTCGACTCCAGCAACCCGCGTTGCTTTAGATCGGCGATAAGGCCCGCAATTGGTAAATCGATGCTAGCGCAAAGCTTGGTGTGATTCTCTTTCAGTTTCTGGTGCGAGTCCCAGACACCGTATGCGGATGGGAAAACCTGTACGAACCGAACCCCTCGTTCGACAAGTCTACGCGCCGCGAGGAATCGTTCACCCGCAACTTTGGTTGCGTCTTGATCCAAACCGTAGAGTTTTCGAGTCGCCTCGGTTTCGCTCGCCAAATCGATGGCGTCGGGGACGGACGCTTGCATGCGGAACGCTAGTTCGTAAGCCCGGATCCGTGCGCGAAGCTCGTCGTCCTCGGGATAGATAGCTCCCGCCAATCCATTGAGCTTGCCGATCAATTCGAATTCGCGAGCTTGCTCGTCCGCCGACTGCTTCTCGAACCTTTGCCCAAAGGGTAGCGGGTTTTTGGGATCTAGAGTCAACGGAACCCCTGCGTGCTGCGGTCCCAGATAATAAGAGTCAATCGATTGCCTCGTATCGGAGCGAGTGGGGCCACCTAGGACCACGAACTTTGGGAGATTGTCGTTAAAGCTACCCAGGCCGTAGTTGGCCCATGCACCGATGCTCGGTTGTGGTTCATCAAGCCGATGGCGACCGGTGTGGATTTGATTTTCGGCAGCATGATCGTTGTCGGTGGTCCACATGTTGCGTACAAAGCACAAATCATCCACGCACTGACTCAAGTGCGGCCACCAATCCGTCACTTCAATTCCCGATTGCCCACACTTCTTCCATCCAACCTGCATCGGATAAATCGTTGGATATACGTCCCGCACGTTGATCTCTTCGGCGGGTACTGAGCGAAAGCGTTTTTTATGTAGCTGCGAGTTGACGGGGTTCGGGAAGGGAGTTTCCTGATAGGTTTTTCCTGCGTAGTCGTTGAGTGCGGGTTTTGGATCGAATGTTTCGAGGTGGCTGTATCCACCCGAGAGGAAAACCCAAATGACCGATTTCGCTTTGCCGGTTTCCTTCTGTGGGTCATTCGGTGGCTCCATAGTTCCTTCAGGGACAGGAGAACTCGATGGGCTTCCAGCGCGAATCACACCATCGTGCGCCAACATGGAGCCTAACGCGAGACCAGTAAAACCCATCCCAAAATCGGCAAGGAACATTCTGCGAGTGGATGTCATCTATTCATCTCGGGACGGTGTCGTGGGTACGCACTTATCGAATGGTGATAAAGTCGTTGTGATTGAGCAGTACTCGAACCAGGCTGACTCGTTGGGATTGTGTGTCGGGATTTCTGGAAACATACTCCTCGCAGAGTTGCTGTTCCTGGGCGGTGGGGGCCCGATTAAGGATCGTGCGAAAGGCTTCAATGACGAATGCATCGTTTGGAATCGGTTCAAGTCTTTTCCATGAGGTTTCGATCCGTTTTGCAATCAGTGGACTGAGTTCATGCACGAGTGGGCTGTTGGTCAGCGCGAGCGATTGCTGGGGAATAACGGTTCTCGTTCTTCGATAACAGTCGCTGGCATCAGGACCGTCAAACAGCATTCCGAGCTGACTTTTTCCGTCTTCTTCAGGCTGGCAGGAGTAGTAAATCGTTCTACGCCATGTCGTAAAAATATCCTTGTTCTCGATCTCTTGGCCTCCCATGGTGGGATCAAGCTTTCCTGCCAATTCGATGAGGGAGTCCCGAACGACCTCGACTTCCATCCGTCCGGGGTTCATCCGCCAGTACCATTGGTTCTCAGTATCTATCTGCTGCGATGGATTGGATGCGGCAAAGGATTGTCGTTGGAAGGTATTGCTGGTCACCATGAGACGATGCAAGTGTTTCATGCTCCAGCCGGATTCCATCCATTCCACGGCAAGCCAATCCAAGAGTTCAGGGTGGGTAGGGAGGCTGCCGTTTCGGCCAAAATCAAACACACTCTTTACCAAGGGCTGGTGAAAGTGTCGCATCCATAGGTGATTGACGCCGACGCGAGCGGTAAGAGGATTCTTGATCGAAGTTATCCACTCGGCCAAGGCTTTGCGTCGACCGGTACTGGTTTTCGGGTATTGAGTTGAAAGTGGTTTGTAGGAGATGGGGGAGGCAGAAGCCACTTGGGAATTTCGGAACGCCAGCTCCGCAGCATCTTGCGAGGCTTGCGCTGCCGCAAATCGTTGCAGTGCTGCTTCCAATTCCTTAGCTCGATTGGGGGTGTCCTCAGGTTTGGACTCGACGTCTGCCAACACCCGTGTCGCTTCGAGCGACTCCCAGCCAGCTTTCTCGCTCTCTGCGAGCTTTTCCGCGACGAAGGCCTTTCGGCATAGTAACTCGATCTGATTGGAACCGGTCGCTTGATTGGGATCGTATTTCGCTTGTTCCGCAAGGATCCGTGCATGGAGGCTATCGCGATGAGCTTGTGCCGATGCGACTTTAGCGGTTGCGACCTCGACGGAAATTCGTCCCCTCATCGCCATTCTCTGGGCCCGTGCAAGTTCGTTCTCCAGCGGACGCAGGTTCAAATTCGGTAAGGTGCGAACGACCTTCGAGAATGCGGGTGCCAGTGAGTAATCTTTGGCCGATACCCAATCGAGATTTCCAACAAGTTCTGTATCTTCTGGATGCTTCGCTGGTTCAAAGTTAAATTCGAGAAACGACGTGGATGATGCATCCATGCGACGTACGTATTTCCAATCATCCACGACAGCAACAGACCCGGGTCTCGCGTCGAAAAGGATCCCTTTATTAAGATCGCCCGATGGGTTCCAGCCATTCAGTGCGATGGTTGCATGATCCACATAGAGGTGCTTAGAGTCAGGAGACGATACGGTGAGCGTGCATTGATCTTCCTTTGGGTGCAACGTGAATTGGACGAGCATCATTGCACTTGTGGATGTATCGAATTGCCCCACCTCAAATTCATCAAAAGACGAGGGTCTGTATGACTTGATTTTACCCTTTTCAAATCCCACGTAGGTTGCGGTGGCCCCGGTAGCGCTGTTTCGTGTCAGTTGGAAGTTAAAGTGGGAGTCTGCGAGAATGCGAACTAGAAAGCAGACTTCGTCATTTTCCTCGACGGAGATTATTTCAGGAACCGAGCGATAGATCATTCGACGCCCAGTGGAAGCATCGAACAAGAGCGATTGCTCACCACTGAGAGCGGTAGTTTTCGAGGGGCCCTCGGCCTGGCGAGCTTGGTTTATTTGGGATTCCAGTAACTTTACTTTTTCAAATGCCTCTCGTTCTTGCTTTGGAAGTTCGGGTGTGGCAGATGAATCGTAAAGTTTGGATTGGGCGGTGGAGAGTTCCTGTTTGGACGCTGCTAGAGCGGTGTTCGCTTCTTCCATTACTGCGGCGATTAAAGAATTATCCAATCCTGGGTACCATGCATTCGCTGGCAATTGGATTGTCGCGATGGGTTGTTGGAACGCCGATTTGAGAAAATCCGGTACGTCTTGAGAAATCGAGCCTCGATCGGTCAATCGATTGCGTTCATCTCCTCCTGTGTAGAACCAGGTGGGAGCGTCATGGTTTTTATCAAAGATGCTCACACGACCGAGTCGCTGGACTTTCCTAAGGGTGCTGTACTCGTACTCTTGAAACGGGCCTGGGTCCGACTGGCCAGGAACGCGGTCTTGGCGGACGGAGATCGGTTCAAAGAAGGCTCGGAATTGAAAGTAGTTTTCTTGGGAGATCGGATCGTATTTGTGATCATGGCAATGGGCGCAGTGGAATGTTAATCCGAGGAATGCTTTACCGGCATGCTCGACATTGCTGCGCATCCAATCGTTGGGGTTCAACGCATACCAATTGCGAATCAGATATCCGGTTGCGACTGCGGATTTCGGATCTCCCGGATGGATCTCGTCAGCGGCGAGCATTTCGCGAATCATTTGATCGTATCCTACATCATCATTGAGGGATTGAACGATCCAATCGCGCCATCGCCAGATTTGAGGTGCGCTGTTCCAGACGTCGGGAACGTAGCGTCTGCCGAACCAATCGGCGTATCGCCACACATCCATCCAGTGTCGACCCCAGCGTTCACCGTACTGAGGGGACGCGAGAAGTTCGTCGACAATGCGTTCGTATTCTGTCTGGGTTGGATTCGTTTCGAATTGTTTTAAAGCTTCGGGAGAAGGGGGGAATCCGATGAGATCGAGGTAAACACGACGCAATCGTGTTGCAGGATCGGCTATCGCTTGAGGGGTGACGCCGTGTTGATGCCATCGGTGTTCAATGAATGCATCGATGGGATTTCCAGGAATACTCGATTCCCGGGGTAGTGGCAGTGCGGGACGACTAGGGAGCTGAAAGGACCAGTGTTGGTTTGGGTCTGGCTCTGGTTGGTCGTTGGGTGGTGGAATCGCTCCTCGATCGATCCATTCAGCGATGGCGTGGATTTGCGATTCCTCAAGGGGATGGCCTTCGGGGGGCATTCGTTCTTCGGGGTCGGACGATTTCAATCGGTGGATCAATAGACTCGACGCGGATTGATTGGCTTCGATGATTTTGCCTGATTCGCTACCTCGAAGAATCGCCGAGGCCGTATCGAGACGCAGTCCGGCCTGTTGTTTGAGCGCTCCGTGGCAAGCGAAACATCGCTGTTGCAAAACCGGTCGGATATCGCGATTAAAGTCCACCGTATTGGAAACAGGTGGTTCCGCGCTCGCGCTAGGGAAATGGGCAAGCAAAAGCAACCATGTGGTAAACCATACGCAGCAACCAGCAATATTGGGCGGTGATTTCAAGGATCGAAAGGTAGACGGGAGAGAATCGTTTCCCATGGTAGGCGTGGGTTTAATCTGTGGCGGCTTTGCGACGGAGGAATTGGATTGCAAACACGTCGGCATCCAGCAACTCGAATCGCAGTCGGATCGGCTTTCCGATCAATGCAGTGAGATCTGATGTCGGATTCCAACGCACGATGGTATCCACCGAGTCTCCGACAAATGGTTCCGAATCCGAAAACGAAAAGCCAGGGATTGGAGTATCTTGTGCGTCTGTGATTTCTGCGCGGACAAAACCGCCAGCGCTGGTGGATGCGTTCAAATGAAGTTCATCTCCGGTCATTGTAAACGGTTTGGTCGTCATCCGGCCTTGGTCTGCATCG
>CAIYZV010000061.1 GCA_903930765.1 uncultured Pirellula sp. | reverse complement strand
CAAGGCAAACGCGAGGTGGTGCTTCGCGAAGACATTGAACGGTTGAGCGGTTCCCAAAAGTCGCTGATGCCCGAAGGTTTCGAAAGTCAGATGACGAGGGATGAAATGCGGGATCTTCTCGAGTTTCTGACCAGCAAAGGCAAGTATGTGCCGCTGTCGATCGCTGGGGTAGCGACCTCGATCACGTCGCGCGGCATGTTCTTCGATCCTGACGGGCAAGCAGAGCGACTCGTCTTCCCGGATTGGACACCGAAGTTCTTTAAGGGGGTTCCTTTTGTGTTGGTCGATCCGCAGGATGGCAAGGTCCCGAATGCCATTATGCTCAATGGCCCCAACGGAAAGATGGCACCGAAGATGCCTAAGAGTGTCGATGTGGTGTGCAATTCACCAGCGGTCGCGATCCACTTTTTGAGTGGTGTCGGCGGTTGGTCCTTTCCGGCGACGCGAGAGGGGTCGGTGAGTATGATCGTTCGGATCACCTATGAAGACGATGCGACGGAGGATCACGAACTGATCAACGGAGAGCATTTTGCGGATTACATCCGCCGCGTGGATGTTCCGAAGAGCGAGTTTGCATTCGACCTTGCAGGTCGTCAGATCCGGTACTTCAGCGTGCAGCCGAAGGAACGGAAATCGCTCAAGAAGATCAGTTTGGTCAAGGGGCGGGATGCATCCGCACCGGTAGTGATGTCCATGACATTGCAAACCACCGAGTGATCCGGTAGATCCGGTGTGATTGGCGGCACCGATGCATTGAGGAAACCAATGCATTGAGGAAACCAGTGAGTGGCCTCGCAAGTTAGCGAGGCCACTTTCGTTGCGTTACCCGGTGCTGGTTCTTTTTTTGGGCGGCTTAGTAGCCGTAATCGTTGGCCGGGAGGACCGTGTAGGTTTGCACGGCGACGAAGCGTCGTGTGCGGGGGGTTACAGCTGAGAAGAAGAAGTTGCCGTTGATCTCTGGTTGACCAAAGTTGAATCCAGCGGCTTCGTATTGACGAATCACGGCATTCCGGTTCTCGGAATCTTGGCGAGCACGCATCATCAGGTAGTTCTGAGCTGGCGACTTTTCAAACCGAGCGCGAGGCATCGGAGCCGATCCCGAACGTCCGGAGTCTTGCGCGTAGCAGATACCGGCGGTGAAAGTGACGAAGGCCGAGAGGGCGCATGTGACGGAAAATAGTTTCATGGGGGGCTTCCTGATATCAAGGAATTTTTGAAGACCACCTTCCATGGCTGGTGCAATCGCTGATCCAACGCGATCGTCGAGGCGCGGCCTGAGGCAACGCTTGCGTGTTGTCTCGGCAGGAATGCATTCATCGGTCGCGGATTTTGGATGAAACCGTGGGCAATTACGAGATTCCGGCCGATTGACCGATGCGACATGCATATTTTTACGTGGCGAGACAAACCGCCGTTTCCAATCTTGCTAGGAATTGGATAAACTTTGCGGCTTGTACGTGGCCTATCGGCTCGCTCGTGGCCGATCGGTCAGGAGCGTGCCCGCGTTCGTATTGCCATGAAGTGTTCCTCAAGCCCCCCAAACACCAAACATGCTGGATCGAAAATTCGTAGTGGACAATGCGGAAGCAGTTAAGGCGAATTGCGTTCATCGCGGGACTCCGGCAGAAATCGATCGCGTCGTGCAGTTGGAGTTGCAACGACGGGCGAAGCTGTCCGAGGCGGAGGAGCATAATCGTCAAGCGAATGCGATCAGCGCTCAGATGGGCAAGGCTACGCCGGAGCAGCGTGAGCAACTGAAAGAACAAGGGCGTACGCTGCGCGAGCAAAAAGAGAAAGCGCAAGCCGAACACGATGCGTTGGAACGTGAGATCAATTCCTTATTGGCGCGTGTTCCCAACATGACCCATCCGGATGCCCCGATCGGTGGTGATGATGCGTCGAATCTTGAGATTGCTCGCGGCAAGACACCGATTCCGCAATTTGATTTCAAGGCACAGGACCATTTGGAGTTGGGGCAACTCCATGACATGATCGATTTTGAGGCAGGGGCGCGCGTGGCGGGTGCTGGGTTTTATTTTCTGAAACGAGATGCGGTACTGCTCGAGTTGGCACTGCAGCAGTTTGCTGTTTCCCATCTGATTCGTAAGGGTTTTATCCCCATTTCGACACCGGATGTCGCGAACACAGAAATCTTGCATGGTATCGGTTTTATCCCACGCGGGCCCGAAACTCAGATCTATAGCATCGAGAACACCGAGTTGAACTTGGTGGCAACCGCGGAGATCACGTTGGGAGGGATGTATTCCAACCAAGTCCTCGAGGCGGAGCAGTTGCCTTTGAAATTGGTGGGAATCAGCCACTGCTTCCGGACCGAAGCGGGTGCGGCAGGGCGAGCTTCGCGAGGCCTCTATCGCGTGCATCAATTCACCAAGATCGAAATGTTCGCGTTCACGCAGCCGCAGGACAGCAGCGCGGTTCACGAGGAGTTGCGAGAGATCGAATGCGAATTATTCGATTTGCTGGAGGTTCCTTACCGGGTTGTTGATACGGCCACTGGGGATCTCGGTGGTCCTGCGTATCGCAAGTACGACCTTGAGGCGTGGATGCCGGGGCGTGGAACGGGCGGGGAGTGGGGTGAGGTTACCAGCACTTCCAATTGCACCGACTACCAAGCCCGGCGGTTGAATATTCGTTACCGAGTCAAAGGGGAGAAAGGGACGCATTTGACGCATACCTTGAATGGTACCGCCATCGCGATTAGCCGTGCCATCATCGCGGTGATGGAGAACCATCAGCAAGCGGACGGTTCGATTCGTGTGCCCAAGGTCTTGGTCCCTTGGGTCGGCAAGGAGTGGATTGGGCGAGACTGAGTCATCCCCTGCAGATCCAACGGCAACCATCACCGAGTAGCCGCCAAAGTAGTTTCTAAAATTGAGCGCGGCCAACCGGCAACTTAGGTTCATTGCTTTGTTCCAGCTGTTTTCTCCTACTCCTACTCCTACTCCTACTCGTACTCGTACTCGTACTCGTACTCGTACTCCTGCTCCTGCTCCTGCTCGTACTCGTACTCGTACTCCTACTCCTACTCCTACTCCTACTCCTACTCAGTGAAGCGGCGCTCGTACTCGATCGCCGTAGCGACTGTATCACTCCGTTATGGTCGATGCGTTGGTCGGATTGGAATTACTGAGCACGAGCAATAGAGGATCCTGTGGTCGCGCAAGCCGGAACTGGGATTTGTGTCGCTAATAGTTCCGTCCAGTCTCCGTCGTTGTTGCCTCTAGAATCGCAATAAGCATGCAACTCGCGGGTAATTCAGCGATTGGATCCAGGCCATCCGCTACCCTCGCTGAACGTTTTTTCATCAGGTCGAATTGGTGGGGCGAATTGGTTTTCAGAACCGAACAAGAAAACCTTCGAAAATTTCCAAAAAAGAAGTTGGCTGCTGTGTCAAAGCACCGAAAGAGGGGGTATGATTAGCGCATCGCACCAGATAACCTTTTGCGGTTGTCTGTTGCGAAATCATTGAATCAAAAAGAACTTGCCTCACCTGGCTTTGGTTGGATTTCGGGCGTGACCAACCGCTGTCGGGTGAGGCTTTTTTTTTCTTTGCAGAACTCTTCTGCCTATCTTTGGATCCGCCGAGATCTTTGGATCAGCTGAGATCGTCGTCGCTCGTCTCGTCATGAGCACCGAATTGGCTGAGATCGATTGCGAACGGGTTTAATTCCTGATCATTCGGGTCTGAGCTAGATTCAGCAATGGTTCCCTCCGGAGACGCTTGCAAGGACTGGATCATGGTGATCAGCATGGCTTGAAAGACCCGTTCCATGGAGGTGAAATCGCGGTCCTCGGCTTGGAATTGCACGAGGAATGTGTAATGAGAGAATTGGAAGGAAATCAGTCGGACCGTGATGAGGAGATCGAGGTAGTAGAAGTTTAAGTCGGTACCTCGACTGGCGTTTGGGACGTTGCTTTTCGGTTGTGATGGGGCGCTTTTCGGTTGTGATGGGGCAAGCTCGTCGTGGAGGAGTTCGCGTTCTGGCGCGAACGATGCTAGCTCGATACCTTCGTAATCGGCTGCGATAGCTTTGGTTGCTTCCTCAATCGCTTCGTCCGGAGAAACGCTTTGAGGGTAGCGGTAGACCGACATGAACGCGCTGGTAGGGCTTTGCAGATTAAAACCTACGACCGTTGATTGGTCCGCGTGTTCCGCGACGGTTTCTTCGGAGAGTTGCCAGTTCTCGGGGTAGGTGCAAGCGAGACCGAGGCCTCGATAAACTTTGGTCAAGAAAAGTGTTCCTTCGTCAACGGTGTCTTGGTTTTGTTAGGCGTGAGTAGCGGTTTGCTGGGCGTCAGTAGCGGTGTAGGGGCCGGCACTTCGTTCAAGTTGCGATATCAAATCAAGCAGCCGCGGTATTTGATGCAGCGGCGGACCGAGCCCGCTTGGGTGGTTCTCCACGCCAGCGTCGGTGGACCCACCAGTACTGCTGCGGCGTTTCGCGGATCGCACCTTCGAGGCACTGATTGTACCATTTGGTGAGGGATTGGATGGAGTCCGGGCATTGGGGGTCTTTGGGGTCGGCGATTCCGAGGGCCTTCAATTCGAATTGCAGCGGTTTGTTCGTGCGGACATTGCTGCATACCAGCATGGGAGCACCGCTTGAGAGTGTGAAAAGAGCAAGGGCCTTGTGGCAGGAAGCCGGGTGACCGAGAAAATCGACCCAGCAACCTTTTGGGCCACCATACTGGTCTGCCAGGAGGGCTAGTCCTCCGCCATTTTCCAACAGGGCTTCGATCGCAGGTGCGCTGCCGGTTTTCGGGAGCAGGTGTTGGCCTCCGAGCGATCGAAAGCGGTTGACAAAGTCATGGATGAACCCGTTATCGAGCGGGCGAGCGATGGTGGTGGTGCAGATACCAAAAATCCCGGTTATGAACCCTGCGAGTTCAAAATTGCCGAAGTGTCCGGAGACGAGAACCTTCGGACGTTGATCCAAGCTGACTTGGAGGATCGGTTTACGGTTGGCGATCAGAAAGTGCTCGTGCCAGTTTTCGCGGTGGATTTTTCGGGGGGCGTGCGCGATTTCGCAGACCATCAGGAGTAGGTGTTCCCACATTTTCTGCTGGACATCGCGCGACTCCGACGGGGTCCATTGGGGGAAAACAAGTTGCAGGTTTTCCTCGACGAGACGTCGGCGAATCTTCACGTGGTGGGTCAGGATGTACGCCAATACGCTGCAGACGCGTTGGCAGCGTTCGATCGACATCGACTGCAGCAGTGCGATAAAGAGCCGAAAAACCACATAAACCAGCTTGTCCTTGACGGAGTAGGTTTGGTGTTCCGGGATCTCGCGATCTTCTTTACCGTCCATGGTGGAATCGATCTTCCAAGAGTAGATTGCAGAATGTTCATAAAGGCTCTGGGGAACTTGGTTATAGCTGATCGTGGGGGGGAGAAGACAGAGCAGTGTGTGAGGGCAGAGCCGTGGGGTTGAGTCTCATTCGGGGCGTATCCGTATGGCATGGCATTATGCAAGCACTTTGGGTGGAACTCCCTGCGGTTGCAATAGGCGATTGAAATTGGCGATTTCAGTGAACGGGTTTTCAGCGAACGGGTTTTCAGCGAACGGGGTCGAGTCCGTGGGCGCGGCGGAGCAAGCCGATTTGGCCTGCGTGAATCGACTCGTGCAGAGGGCAGAACAGCAGCGCTCCGAGTTTGATCGGGTAGGCCGTGTAGGGCATGTCGGTTGGTTCTGCCAACGATTCTGCGGACATTGTAGGAACGAACGCCATCGCGGCTGTGTGGATCTTGGCCAAAAGCTCGAGCATTTCAGACTTGGTTGCCTCCGGCGTTTCTTCCAACGACGGAACGCTGCCTCGGGCGTAGCGTTTCCTGAGCCATCCTGGCATTAAATCCAAGTCACCTTCGGCCCTGCCTCGCTGTCGGAAGAGCATCAAGCCGTATTGGGCAACAGCTAGGTGACCGATTTGCCAAGCGAAATGGGAAGGAACCCTCTGGGAGGGTTTCTGCCACAACTCGTCCGGCACGTTGGCGATCAGGTTGAGAGTGTAGTCTCTGGAAAAGGCCATTTGGCCTAGCATTCCGTCACGCATTGCCAATAGTTTTTCACGGGAAAGAAGTTCTGGCGAGGTTTCCATAAAAATTTTCTTTCTTGTCGCGAAACGTATGCTGCGGTGTTGGGTTAGAATTTCGAGGCGGCGAATTGGAACCACACAGTTTAGGTTTCGACTTTTGCCGTTGTGTTGGTTGTCGATCCACGTTGTTTTGTGGAGGGTAACCAATGTCGCATCATTTTCCAATCTTCTCAACCGGGGCTCAGTGATATGCCAATCATGAAGATGTTATCTCGAATCGCATTCGCGGCGTGTGTTGTTAGTGCGCTCGCTGTTTCCGCTGTTGCTCAAGGTCCCGGAGGCCGCGGTGGAGCGGGTGGCGGTCGTATGGGAATGGGGATGGGAATGGGTATGGGAGGTGGTGCCTCCGGGTTGCTCATGATGAAGGAAGTTCGTGAAGAACTGAAATTGGACGACGACCAAGTTAAAGAGTTGGAAGAGATGGGCAAGGCGATGCAGGAGAGCATGCAGAGCATGCGTCCGCAACCAGGCCAACAACCTGATCCAGCGGCGATGCAAGCCAACATGGAAAAGATCCGCAAAGCGATGGCTGAGTCGGAAGCCAAGTTGGAAGAGATATTGGATCCGAAGCAAATGGATCGTTTGGTCGGTTTGGTGATTCAACGAGACAGCCTCCGAGCTATCAACAGCAAGTTGGTTGCTGCCAAGTTGGGTATCACCGACGAGCAGAAGGCCAAGATGGCTGACGTTGAAAAGGAAAGCCAAGAAAAGATGCGCGAGCTGTTCCAAGGCGGATTCAGCCCAGAGATGCGAGACAAGATGCGTGAAATGCGCGAAGAGAGCGACAATAAGCTCAAAGCGATCTTGACCGACAAGCAAAAGACCGACATGGAAGCTTTGAAGGGTGCTGAGTTCAAGTTCCCTGAGCCACAATGGGGTCGAGGCGGACAAGGTGGCCCTGGCGGACAAGGTGGCCCTGGCGGACAAGGTGGTGGTCGAGGAAACCGTCGCCCTGGTGGTGATGGAGTCTAATAGGACCTTCCTGTTGCCCCCCATGTGCAACCGCTAGCAAGCTACGCTCAAGAGCCCAGCTACGCTCAAGAGCATTAACGAATATTTCAAATAAGGCCAGCCGAAACGCTGGCCTTATTTGTTTCACCGGAAGATGATTTTTTGCAGTCAGATGATTGTTTGCAGTCTGTGGATTGTTTGATGAAGAGAATGTTCAAGCGGCGACAGGAAGAAGCCAGTGGGACTGCCATTGGTCCCAGCAATGAGGGATTTGATCCGTCGACTCGAGGGAAATCAATCGCTTTCGAATCGTCGGATGTTTTTGGAACCAAGCTGTCGCTAGGCCGAGCGAGTCTTCGCTGCGGCAATACTTTGTTTCGAGGTGTTGGTCGCACTGTAGCCAAGCGATGATTTCACTTCGGAGCGAGCGCCACTCTTTGTCCGATTTCGGGATGCTGATCGCGTATTCGATCCCCCCGTTTCGGATCAGGTAAAGCAACCCGCGAAGTTTGTTTTGAGCCGGAGTGTTTACCGATGACACCGATGGGGTTGGGGCGGCGGATTCGAAGGTAGGTTCAAAGTGAACGGCGGGAAGGCTTTTGCGGGCTGTACTGAGCAGTTGCAATCGCGAGGATAGCCATTTGATGATTTTCAAATCGGCTTGGAGTCTCGCTGCTCGTTCGAAATGCATGCCGGACGAAGCGCGTTTCATTTCGTCTTCGAGGCGCGAAATCGTGTCCAACGGATCTCCTTGAAGGAACCTCTTTGCCAAAGCTTCTTGATGGAAGTAGGCGGATTTTGAGATTCCGATGCGGCAGGGGGCTAAGCAAGTACCGAGTTCTGCTCGCAAGCATCCTGCTCTCGACTCGATTTCAAAGAGAGAGAGCTGGTCGGTCAAGTGCATCGGTGTTTTCGGGCTGCAGTCCTTGAGCAAAAAGAGGCGATTTAGGACTTCGACGGCGCGATGGAGATTGCCGGCACCGTAGAAGGGGCCATTGCAGAGGGTCGCATCAGGATCCCATTGCCGGCTGACATAAAGCTGTTCTGCAGGGCCACGACCAAAACAAAGGAACGCAGATTGCTGACGTTGCGGCATGCCAACGACGTTCAAACGAGGCTGCCATCGGCGAATGAGCGATTGTTCACGAAGCAGGGACGCCAGTTCGCTGGGTTGGTGTTCCCAAACGATCGACCTCGCATTTTCAATGATGCGACCTGACTTCTCGTCCGTATTGCCAGGAAGGAAGTAGCTGAGAAGTCGACTCCGGAGAAGTTTGGATTTGCCAACGTAAACCAGTCGCCCGAGCGCGTCGATCATTCCGTAAACACCGGGATGCTTGGGTGCATGCGCGACCACAAACGCGCGCAGTTCTCGCTTGACGATTGCTGGCGATTCCGAAATGGCGTCGACTCGTTGCAATGTCGGGTGAACGTGACGCAGCGACGGATGGGACAAAAGGGGGTCCGGCCCAAAATCGATGAATTGGTCAATCCATTTCGCGTCCATGCTTACCAAGAACCGTTCGAGGTGTGTACGAAAGATGTGGTTCCGATTGATGAGAGGTCGCATCCAGCGGATGAGCAACCTAACGTGTATTGATGACAGCCAGTAGGGGATAACAAATATAGAGAGTATCCACGATGGTATGGGGGAATCCAAGACCCATGGGAGCCGATCAACGCCCTTGTTCCTTTCGTTTT
>CAIYZV010000060.1 GCA_903930765.1 uncultured Pirellula sp. | reverse complement strand
ATCGCGAAGCTCTATACTTGGCACTGACCGGCGTTCTCGCAACAGCCTCGAGATTGGTGGCCCGCCGGTGGAGGTCGCATTGGAACCGGTCATCGATGCCGAGGTTGCTGCCAATGTCGATGCATCGAACGCCGATGCATTCAACGCTTTGGATACCGAAACGACAAACCCAAGCACCCGTGGTGCCGGGCCATCTGTCGAACGAAAGAGTGAAGAGATTGATTCGTCTCCACGCTATCCACACGATAGTCACTCGGAGGGATTGTTCCTCGACAATTCCAGTCCTGTTGCAAAACCAGTAACTCAGCTCCCTTCGGTCCAATCGCAGGTAACCCCAACATCACTGCCACGAGTTGAGGTGCGTCGACCGGGGGAATGGACATCCAGTGCTGGTGAGCGATTTGCTTTGGCCCAGCAAATCAGTGAAGAGACGCTGACCTCACAGGACCAAGTTGGCATGTCACCGGAACCTATTGAGCCACCGGTGGGTTGGTCGAGCATCGAAGTGGAGCTTCGTCGATGCCTCGAGAACTGCGATCAACTGCTTCGACGCAACGCTGTTTTCAGTGCGCGCGATGAAGCGATGCAGGGCTTGCGAACGTTGGTTCGGGCCGTCGACACCCATCGGAGGCAGTGGACTTGTGAAAAGGCATTGCAACAAGCCATGGTTGCCATGAAGGAGTGTGCGGATTTTGAAGACTCGGTATTGCTCGATGCCAAGCAATTGCGGTTGATCATCAACAACCATACGACCCCAGTCCTGAAAGAAAAAGATATCGCCGTGATGTCCCCTACGGTCGCAGGCCAGCACTACCGGGCTTTTGCGAGGCAATCGTTTTTGATCGCCACGGATGGACATCCTTGGGGAGCTGATTTGCTCTACGCTCTCGGGAAGACGTACGAGCGCGAAGCCGAACAAGACGTTCCGCGTGGGATCATGTTGAGGAATCAAGCCACCGTATGTTTCCAAGCAGCCAGCACCTTAGGGCCGGCACGTAGCCATATCTCGAATCAGCTCGGTTTCAATCTACTGCAACTGGATCGGATCGATGAAGCGTATCAAGCCCTAAAGAGCTCCCTTGAATCGCAACCGTCGGTCAATGCATGGCGGAACCTTGCAGAGGTGTACCGCCGCCGTGGAGCTGTCGAATCGGTGAACTATGCATTGGCTCAAGCCGACTCGTTATCGGCAGGGGAATCGGCAGCCGGACCGCGCACTCCAGAGATCATGGAGGTCTCCCCTGAGGAGTTCGCCCGCTACAGTCCACCTCCGGTCATGGCATCGACGATGACAGCCGGTGCTGCCGCTCCGAATTCGACCGGGTCGTATGCGACGCAAGGATTCAATTCCGGGTATAGCTCCACAGCGACCGCACCGAATGGTCCGGTTACTGTCTCGAGCAAAGGTTGGTTTCCGAAGGTATTTCGATAGGACTAACCGATGACAAGCCAAACGCGATTTTTCATAGTGGCGGTTGTCCTGGGCGTTTCCTGGGATGCGAGTCTCGCTTGCGGGCAGGAACAACTTTTCCAGCAAGCACCCCAGTACCAGCAAGCAACCCAGTACCAGCAAGCAACCCAGTACCAGCAGGAAGCCGTCGTTTGGACCGACGCGAGACAGCTCGGGATTGAGACGACGTGCGGGTGTCGCCAGCAAAGTTGCGACCGGTGTCGCGCGGAGATTCCTGAACCGTTCTTGATGTGCCCTCCGAAACAGACGACCGGAGTTACATCCGGCGGTTATGGCCCGTGCATTACCGGAGTCGACAGCGCCAATGGCAATCTCGGGCGACATCCCGGGGAGGCGCGATGGTCGGATGCGACCGGAGTGAATTTTGAGCCACTCAAGCATGGGGAGTACATCGGTCCTGTGCGCTTGCCAGCGATGCTCCTGTATCGAGCTCGACAAAACGATGAACTGATTTTTACGTTCATCGTCAATCGAAAGAAGACGCATGAGGAGTATCGTTTCCAAGTCGGCGACGAGATCAACATCAATTCGATTTCGGATGATACGTTGCGTCGCGAAAAGATTCCGGTCCAGCCCGATGGAACCATCGCGGTTCCTTACATTGGCCAATTCCCGGCTGCCGACAAAACGGCGACGCAGCTTCGTAGGGACCTAGAAGAAGCCCTTAAGAAATACATTAAGTCCCCTGCGATCAATGTGGAACCGATACGAGTAAACACCACCCTCGAGGATCTGAGACTCGCCGTTAACCCTCAATTCGGGATCGGTGGGCAATCGCTGACGATCCTTGTGAATCCCGATGGTTACATCCAGCTTCCCCGCATCGGCAGTGTGTACGCGCTCGGGATGACTCTCGAAGAGATCAAACGCGAGGTGAACCTTAGGTATGCAGATCGGATCGCAGGGATCGAGGTGGAGCCCCGGTTGAACAGGCCAGCACCGCACAACATTTTCGTCTACGGCGAGGTGAACCGACCTGGTCGATTTGAATTGACCGCACCGACCTCGGTGACCGCGGGACTGGCTCTGGCCGAAGGCCTGAAACTGGGCGCTAACAATCGTCAGATCGTTGTATTCCGGCGGGCTGAAGATTGGCGATTGGTATCGACCATCCTCGATGTTCGCGCGGGTCATTTAGGAAAACGGCCCAGTCCATCGGATGAGATTTGGCTCCGCGATGGTGATCTGATCATCGTTCCACCACGACCGATCAAGCTGTTCAACAATGCGACCCAACAGATCTTTACCGATGGGTTCTATCGCATCTTGCCCCTGCAAGGGATCTCGATCAATCGGTAGCCGTGTGTGACGAGGGTCGGGTCTTCTGTTGATCAAGTTGATATTCGCAGCGACGCGGGGCATTGAGCGTTTGCCCTGCGAGGATTCCGCAGTTTACTGCTGGCTCAGCGACGAGTATCGCTGGGTTGCAGTTGCGACTCGAGGGCTTGCAGTCGAGCTTGAGTCTGTTGCAACTCTTCTTGAAGCCGCATCACTTCGTCTTGCAACAGCGCAACATACTCAGGGGTCAGCATTTCCGGAGTGATGCTGTTGCCGCCGATGCCGTTTCCGGCTCGAGCGTTACCAATTCTTCGGATGGGATCGACCGGGTTGTTGATAATGATCGGCACTTGGGAGGTCATCCGTTGACGCCCACGGAAATAGCCGATGGTGATGTTTTGCCCCGGCGCGTAGTTGCGCACCATATCCGGGACGTCTTGGGCGCGAAGGATCATGTTGCCATCGATGTCGACAATGCAATCTCCAGGTTTGATGCCAGCGAGCTCGGCCGTGGAACCGACGACAACATCGGCCACCGCAGCGCCGCGGTAAACAGGAATCCCAAATTGATTTCGGAAGGCATCGGAAATGTCGGTGATGGAGACGCCGAGGAACGGTGCACCACCCGCTGCGTTTGGTCCAATCGGCTGGTAGGGTGTCGAGGGATTCGGTGTCGAGGGATTCGGTGTCGAGGGATTCGGTGTCGAGGGATAGCCATTCGACAGATACGGAGACGCCACGGGCGGGCGAAGTGGAATGGCCGTTCCAGGCGCCATGCCTTGAATCTGACCCGCCAACGTTCGGTCTTGAAGGACCGCCGTCAATGCGGTGTTGCGACCCCGGCGCTGAACAAGAAACTTGATCGGTGTGCCAGGCGCAAACTTCTCGATCTCGCTTGCGAATTGATCGATCGTCGTGACGGCTTGTCCAGCCACCCCAACAATGCGATCCCCGATCCGAAAGCCTCCTTTCCAAGCAGGAGACTGTGGGGTTACGTCAACCACCGCAAGGCCGATCCCAACGCCCAATACGGGTTCCAAGGTCAATCCGAGATAACCACCGGGGATGGCTTCGTAACCATCACTTTCTGTGGCCATCTCACCGCCGCTGTTCGTAGAACCTGGATTGGCGGCCCGTGGTTGGGCCGCAGCATTGGATGGAGGTGTGGCGTTCGGAAATGGGTTGGACGGTACCGGTTTTTTATTCGGGGTAATCACCAGAGGAGCTTTCCGCGGGCTCGAACCGGGAACTGGCAGTTCCTCCGTAGGGATCGCCGCATCGGGCGGTGATAGCTTGAGGTCAGACGTTGGCGCGTCACCAGATGCGGTACCTCCGCTACCTAATTGGCTAGCGTTGCTCTCTTGGACAGGTGGTTGCTTATTCCGGAGAAGATTCTCCAGCTCCTTCAGGGCTTCTTGGCCAAGCACCATCGGTGAGGCGGACAGGATCAGCGTCGAGGCACAGACGATTTGCAAGCATTTGGTTTTCATGGTCCGTTCGCGATCTGTGCTGCTTTGCCAGGTTTGGTGGTAGTGTTGGTACCAAAGATCAAGGTAGCCATGGATGCCACGGTACCACTAGAGATTGTTGCGATTCACCGTTTCAAGGCAACATCAGCTTGGAGGTTTTTGCCCGCGATAAACCCCATGGATCCGCCTCACGCGAAGGCGCGAAGGGGGATTCGAGAAGGATCCGATGAACGCAAACCGCGGCTAAGGCCGACCGGCTGATGGGATGAATGTGATGCCTTCGGCCTCGGTTGTCCCACCTGCTGGTCGATTTGTGGCACGCGAAGGCGCGAAGAACGCGAAGGTAGAGTTCGAAAAGGTTTCCGATGGGAAGTTAATGGTTATCCATGGTAGCAGGCACTCTACGAGTGCCGTCCGCGGATCGGGCGAGTGACGCGCATCATGTGGCATGCCAGGATCCGATGAACGCAAACCGCGGCTAAGGCCGACCGGCTGATGGGATGAATGTGATGCCTTCGGCCTCCGGTAATCAACCATCGCTTAACGCGTCGTCCGTTAAAACATACCGCCCATCCCACCACCTATGCCTCCCATGCCACCTCCCATGCCTCCCATGCTACCACCCATGCCGCCTCCGCTACCACTCAATACGCCAAATCCGGGTGCGTCTCCTGCTTCAATCTTTGTGATGATGTCCGAAATTTGTGGATGGATTTTGCGCTTCTGATGAATGATGAGTACGGAATAAGGTTCCAAGGTCGACGGAGTGTTCTTGT
>CAIYZV010000059.1 GCA_903930765.1 uncultured Pirellula sp. | reverse complement strand
TTTCCAAGCGGTGGAATCGTATCGGGCGTCATCCCTTGTTCGAGCAATACGCCGAGCGCCACCGCATCGATCTTGATCATGCTGAGCGATGTGGAATGCCCGTCGCTTCGACGGGGATCTTCGTTCACTTTATCGATCAGTTGCTGCACGGTGGATTGGCCATCGCCGATCACGTGCGCGGGTTCGCGCCGAGCCGCAGCGATCAATTTGCCACCGACGACGAGCATCCGGTAATCGTCGCCGGGTGCATGGCGTTCGACCACAATAGAACGGCCTTCTTCGCGTGCAGCTTGATACGCCGCCATGACTTGTTCTTTGGACTGCAGATTCGTTGCAACACCCCGTCCATGATTCCCATACTGCGGTTTGACCACGACAGGCATCCCGATATCTTCGGCGGCATCCCACGCATCCTCGGCGCTCTCCACCGGACGACCTTCTGGCGTGGGGACCCCGATCGACCTTAATAGCATTCGGGTAAGATCTTTGTCTTGAGCGATCGATTCCGCAATCGCGCTGGTCGAATCGGACTCGGCGGTACAGATACGGCGCTGATGAACGCCATACCCGAGTTGAACCAAGCTACCTTCGTTGAGGCGTCGCCACGGAATGCCGCGAGCTTTGGCAGCATCGACAATCGAACGGGTGCTGGGGCCTAAACAAACGTCGTAAGCATACTCCTTCAGTTCCGTAACGACCTTTTCAATATCGTAGGGGGTGTCATGGATCGCAGCCATGATCAACTCGAAGGCCTTATCGATGCAGACCAGACCGAGTTGCTCCTCTTTGTAAGCAATGGCGACTTTGTAAATGCCGTCGACCGCGGTCTCCCGGGCTCGGCCAAACCCAACAGGTGTCCCTGCGAGGCTTTGCAATTCCAAAGTCACATGCTCAAGGATATGCGCCATGTACGTGCCGCGCCGAAGGCGCACAAAGAAGCCCCCTCGCTCGCCGACACTGCAGCGGTGCTCGACCATGGTTGGCAGCCATGCCATCAGTCGCTCGTTGAACCCCGGAATCATTTCCGAGGAAGTGTCTTTCAGTTCTTCGAGGTCAACCCAAGCTTCGAGCACTGGGTAGTTCGCCCAGATGTTCGGACCTCGGAGTTTGTTCACCTTGAGAATCTTCATAACTTCCTCTGTTTTGCGTGTGATAAGCAGTGTGTGTCGGAGCCGTCTATCGCCCCTCAGGATAAGGAATCGGAGTTAACCGCAAATCCCGCGCCAGTCGCAAATTCCTTGATTGCGGAGGAATAATTCCCGCAAAATCCCGCAAAAGACCAAAGAGCAACCCGACGGCTCCAAAAACCGACTGCCATCACTTCGATCACAAAGCCACATCGAAATGACGTCAAACCGATTCCAGGGTTAAGGTGAGCTTCAAAGGTGGGTCGCTGCGGCCACTTTGCAGCGTTTTTCTGCGGGGGATTTCCGATGGCTATTTCGACCGCCATGGGTCGATTCGTCCAAGAATAATCGGTTGGGGCTCAAAGCACAAAAATAAACCCGAAAACGTCTGCCGCCTTACGCGAACCAGCCAGAAACGACGCCGTCTGTTAGGCTCGGCGTTCGATCTTCTCGCGTTCGATCTTTTCGCGTTCCATCTTCTCGCGTTCCATGGTCACCTCGATGGCGGCCATGAGAGCCTTTGATTTATTGACCGTTTCCTGGTACTCGCTTTCAGGATCGCTATCGGCGACCACCCCCGCTCCGGCTTGAACGTAGACCT
Source organism: uncultured Pirellula sp. (assembly GCA_903930765.1). GTDB lineage: Bacteria > Planctomycetota > Planctomycetia > Pirellulales > Pirellulaceae > JBKCUI01. The sequence continues at coordinate 18,498 of CAIYZV010000059.1, read as the reverse complement.
TGCCGTTGCTCATGACCATGGTTCGGAGCGTGATGCAGGTATCCATATTGCCGCGGTAATCGAAGTATCCGACGGCACCAGCGTAGGGTCCGCGGCGCGTGGGTTCCATTTCGTCGATGATCTCCATCGCCCGGACCTTGGGAGCACCGCTTACGGTACCGGCCGGCAGGCACGCTCGAAAGGCATCCATGGCCGATAGATCCTCTCGCAATAATCCTTGGACATTCGACGAGATGTGCATCACGTGCGAGTAATGCTCGACGACCATCAGATCGGTCAATCGCACCGAACCGAATTTAGCGACTTGACCGACGTCATTCCTTCCTAAATCGACGAGCATGACATGCTCGGCCCGTTCCTTGGGATCCGCGAGCAACTCCTCAGCGAGCCGAATATCATCGTCAGCCGATTTGCCTCGCGGTCGGGTTCCTGCGAGGGGGCGGACCGTGACCACGCGATCGACGACACGGGCCATGACTTCGGGGCTGCTGCCGACGAGCGTGCAGTTCGGCGTTCGGAGCAAGAACATGAAGGGGCTGGGATTGATCACTCGCAACGATCGATAGATCTCGATCGGTTCGCAGTCGCAGTCCACTTCAAAGCGTTGGCTGAGGACGACTTGGAAGATATCCCCAGCGCGGATGTACTCGCGACATTTTTCGACCGATTCGATGTACCCTTCCTTCGAGATATTCGATCGAGGTTGCAGTGTCGGAACAACACGGAGTGGGATATCGGAAACCAAATGATTGGTGAGTGGTTGTCGCAGACGCGTCACTACTTTCTCGATGCTGGCCACGGCGGCCTGGTAAGCCTGCTCGGGATCGATCGCTTTGCTGCCATCTCGATCCTGTGCATTTCCAGACCGGTCACCCCGTTCGACGAGGGCAATTACCATGACTGTCTTGTTGACGTTATCGAACACGACCAAGGAATCATAAAAACCAAAGTCGAGATCGGGCAAACCTCGGTCATCGTAGGGGGCGTTGGGCAGGTTTTCGACGTAACGCACGACATCGTAAGCTGCATACCCGATCGCCCCACCGACGAACGGTGGCAATTCAGGAAGTTCTGCAACCGTCCGTTTTCCCACTTTCTGGGACAAGAACTCCAGGGGATCGTCGGACTCGAGCTCGGTGACCCGGCCATTCTCATGCCATTGGACTTGATTGCGATAAGCGACGACGCGAGCCCGAGGACCGATGGCGATAAAGCTGTACCGACCGATCTTCTCTCCACCCACGACACTTTCGAAGAGACCGGCGGAACTCTGGCCATCGTCGAGCAGTCGGAATGCGCTGACAGGAGTCAAATGGTCGCTCAAAAGTCTTCGGTAGACTGGGACAAAATCGTACTGTTCGAGCAAATCTCGAAAGTTTTCAAAATTGGGAAATGCACTCATTCCAGTTTTTTCGCCCGATAGTCCCCTGTTTCGTTCTCCCAACCGCATCGCCCGATTGGTCCCAGACGCTTATACTAACAGCCCAACTTGGAACCGCGAATCGGTAAAAGATTTTTTGACGATGAAGTGCCAACACTGCGAAAAAACGGCGACATTCCATATCACGGAACTGACCGACCCCAACGGTCCCACCATCCTCCATTTGTGCGAAGAGCACGCCCGGACCTTCTTCAATCAAGACGGCCCGCCGGACCCGGCGTCGGCGTTGACCAACATGTTGGCCAAACAGCTCAAACTGGAGAAGGCCGCAGATGACTTGGCAGCCGCCGACAAAAAACAATGCCCGATGTGCGGTATCACCTTTGCCGAGTTCCGGAAAGGCGGCCGGCTCGGTTGCCCTTACGACTACGTCGCCTTCGAGGAAGACCTCGAACCGCTCCTGGTCAATATCCATGGAGCCACTAGCCATTCCGGCAAAGTCCCGAAGAATCTGAACGGGTCCCCGGAACGCCAGTTTCGGCTCAAGCAACTCAAGGATGAGATGCGGGAGGCCATCACCAAAGAACAGTACGAAGTCGCAGGAAAACTTCGAGATAAAATCGCGGCCATCGAAAATGGCCAAAATGAAATCGGCCAAAACGAAAACGGCCAATCGGACGAGAGCAACGAAGAAGCACCTAACGACGGCCCTCCCGATGATGACTTTCAATCGTTCTCCTAGACTGCAACATTCCTTCGACCAAAGCACAAGTTACGAAAAGTGAAGCTCGACGACCTTGCCCAAAAAACTGGCGAATGGATGCGTGGCGATGGCCCCGAATCAGATATCGTCATGAGCAGCCGAATTCGACTCGCAAGGAATCTTGCCGAGTTTCCCTTCGTGCGCAAGTGCTCCGATAAAGACCGCATCGCGATTGCTGCTGCCGTTCGCCGCGCGATCGATGCACTCCCGCTCTCCTCGGATACCGAGTATGTCGATGTTGCTAAACTCGGGGATCTCGATCGGCAATTCCTGATGGAACGACAACTCATCAGCCACGAGTTGAGCGAAACCGAAGGTGCCCGCGCCGTCATCCTGGACCCCCAGGAACGCTTCAGCATCATGGTCAACGAAGAAGACCACCTGCGTCTCCAGGTCATGCAGAGCGGATTGGATTTGACATCTGCGTGGAAACGGATGAACGAACTGGACGATCTGCTCGAAAGCAAACTCACTTATGCATTCACCAAAAAACTAGGTTACTTGACCGCCTGCCCGACCAATGTCGGCACTGGACTGCGCGTTAGCGTCATGCTCCACTTGCCAGCCCTCGTCGCCACCAAACAGATCGACAAGGTGTTTCGCGCATTTAACAAAATCAACGTCGCGGTTCGAGGTCTCTTTGGCGAAGGCTCCCAGTTCATGGGGGACCTCTACCAAGTCAGCAATCAAATGACGCTGGGCAAGAGCGAAGAAACATTGATGCAACGGGTCAGCGAAGTCATCCCGCGACTGATCGATTATGAGAGAAAAGCGCGCGAGTTCCTGATCAACGAGAAACGGGATGACCTCAACGATGGGATCAGCCGCGCGCTCGGGATTCTAAAGACCGCGAAGAAAATCAGCAGCGAAGAAACCATGCACTACCTCAGCAAGGTGCGCATGGGTGTGAACTTGGGCTTGATCGATAACGTCCGCATACCAACGGTCAATAAACTTTTTATCCACACCCAACCCGCTCATCTCCAAAAGCTATGCGGACAAAAACTCAGTGTCAGCGCCCGCAACACCGAGCGGGCCAACTACCTCCAGCAGCATCTCTCGGACTCGGTAGACCCCAAAGCAAACTGATCCCAGACCAACGGGCTTAGCGAGGCAATTCACCCCATCGGTTGCCCGTCCAGTGGTACCATCGCATCGATCCCCTGGCGTCGATGGTGACCCGAAGCGCATGATCTCGAGCGGTCACCCATACACGCCTGTCATTTCCTTCGTAAGTCTCGATCACGCGTGGCGATGCCGCCTTGGCCGAACCGCTGATAATGACAAACTCCGGATCGCACCAATCCATCAGTAGGTCGGATTTGGCCGACAACGATCCGTGATGCGGAGCCATCATCACATCGACATCAATCGCTCCACTCTCTACCAATCGATGGGTGCCGGGTGGCTCCAAATCCCCCGGCAATAAAATGCTTCTTCCAGCGAATCGGAATAGTAGACATAGACTCTTGGAATTGTCCGACGATCTGCCGGTCGCAGCCATCTCTCGCGATGGATGCACCACCGTCGCTTGCCAAGGCCCATCTCCGGCGTAGACAACGCCTGCGTGCGAACGCTCAATAGCAACCCCTAATCCACCCGCCTCCCGCAACACCCCCTGAAGGGACTCACTCGCGTGCCCAACCACGGCATCCGTAGTGATAAGCACCCGAGGAAAAAATCGCTTCATCGTTCCAGGCATCGCGTTGTAATGATCGGAGTCGGCATGCGACAGCACCAATTTGTCGATGCGAGAATGCCCCAGCGTCCATAACGCGTTCACGATCGGCTGGTAACTCCGTTCATGATCCCCCAAACGACCTGCGTCATAGACCCATACTTGGCCATCCGGCATCTCGATCAACGCACATGTGCCATGACCGACATCGACCCATGTCACTGCAAGCGAACAGTCCTGAGACCGAGCTAAACTACGCTGCCGCCATCGCACGCATGGCTCCAACATGACACCCATCGCAAACCAGAGCCCTAACGACCACAGCAACAACCGTCGCGCCGAAGCACGCTTCGTACCTCGCCACAGTGCAAGTACCAACGCGATCGCGTAGAAACCGATCAGCCACCATGTCGGTGGAGGTGCTGCCCAGAAATGCCCCAGCGGTATCGCATCCGCAATCCCAACCAATTGCTCTACGATCCACAACGATGCTCCACACAATATCCCCATGAGCCAACCCGCTGGCGGGAACCAGCCCAGCAGTATCAATCCCAAGCCAGAGAGAAGCGCGATGAGCATCGGCAGCCAAAGCAACAGATTCAACACGACCGCGATCGGACTGAGGATGTGGAACGAACTCCAGACCAGCGGCGCCGAAAGGAAACAAACCCAAAAACTGCTGCGCAACGATTCCCACGCAAATTGCTTGATGTGCGCCCAAACTCGCTGACCCACCGTCCACTTCGATTCGAGCAGCCGCTCCAGCGGGGAAACGCTGGTCCTCATGATTGGAAAGGTCAGGATCAGAACGGCAACCGTCAGGAACGACAACTGGGTTCCCACCTCGAACGCGATCGCCGTGCGCTGAGTCAGGATGATCAATCCCGCCAACGCCAGGGTATTGAGGCTGCTGAACGGCCACCCCATCCACTTGGCTAAACACGCAGCAGACAACATGATGGTCGCCCTGGCCACAGGTGGATTGGCGCCGCACAATAACGCATATGCTACGCACAGTAGTACCGTTCCCAAGAGCACGGGGCCTTGTGGCAGTCTGAGAAGAACCCCCATCACCAACAATGAAATAGCCACCATCTCGATGTGCATTCCGGAAATGGAAAGCATATGGATCGTTCCCGTAGAAAGCAGCTCTTCTTGAAGCTGCCAATCCGCCTGCTCGCGTTGCCCCAAAACCAAAGCCGCCGTCAATGGAGCTTGTCCGAAAATCACATACCGATCCACCGAACGAAGCGCCGACTCGGTCAGCTGAGCCAACCATCGGTCGAGCCGCATGCTGTTACCGCGCGAAACCAATTCCCATTGAGCCGCCGACTCCGCCTTCATCTGTACCGTCACACCCAACTCAGCGTACCGTTTGCGCACATCGAACTGACCCGGGTTCGATGGTTCAGGCGGCAGACGCCAATACCCATAGATCTCCATCGTATCCCCGGGATAGTAACCTTGGACCTTTTCATCGAGAACAAAGCTCCCAACCAAAGACACGGGAATCCACATCCCATCTCGACGAACTTGATGAACCGTCAACCGCGTCAATGTCTGCCATTGCTCAGCAGTATTCCCGGCGAGGTCATCCATTCCATTCGTAGCCTCCATGCTCGTTTGGCGATAGCTGCTCGAACTTCTGCGGTAGCGAAGCGATTCCTCAATCGTCGCCCGGGCTACGATCGGTTGCCAAAGCGTAGTGCGTTCCGTCCCGGAATCCTCCGCGGCCTGGCTGAGCCGGTTCCATTCCGCAAGCTGCCCTGCCACGATTCCCACGGAACGATGATGCACCATGGCGAAGGCCATGCCGATCCCGAACATCCAAAGCAACGGTAGCAACAATGCGATCCAGGTTCGCGAGGGTCGCGAAACCGACGGTGCCCAGCCGCGAGCATCAGCCCATTTCAATCCGAATACAACCGCAGCGCAAATCGAGAACAATCCGAGCAAGAACCAATACCCTATTTCAGACGCATCGGTCACTCGAATGCAAAAGAGAGTCACCCCCAATAGAACCACCATGGGATAGTAAGCAACCGCCCACATCCAACGACGTCGCCAACGCCCCAAGGATCGCCTTGTAGTCTCAACTTCGGAGTTCGACAAACTCTCCATAATGAATGCGAATCATCCCCCAAGCTCAACACGTGATGCGACGAAGGTCGGGTGGGCGATGCGATCGGTATCATCTTTAGCCCAAATCGTTCGGCCACCATCCACCGGAATGCAAACACCCGTGATGAACTCGTGCGTGGACAAAAAATATGCCGCCGTCGCCACATGCTCAGGCGTGCCCTGCTTCTTAAGCAAACTCGACTGTCGTATGCGTTCGGCAGCCTCGACACTGATCGAATCATCGAGCATAACCGGGCCCGGGAGAAGCCCGTTCACTCGGATCGATGGGTTGCGCGTCGCCAATTCGACCGCCATGGTCCGCACCAACGTTTCGATAGCCCCCTTGCCCACAAAGTACGCGCTGAAGTCACAGTACGGACGCGAGACTGCCCAATCCCCGATCAACGTGATCGATCCTCCATTGGGCTGCTCGACCATTTGAAGACCCGCGCAGTGCGAGACAACATAGGCACCGAGCGTGTTGACCTCGAATTGGCGGCGCACATCGTCCACCGTGGTTGCCTCCAGCGGTTTCCAATCCCAAATCGCTGCGCAATGGACCAAAGCATCCAAACGTCCGAACTTGGTTTGGATCCCATCGACCGCGCGTTTCATCGCCTCCATGTCGCTCACGTCACCGACCGTTAGCAAACTGTCTCCACCGCGGGCCAAGATCTCCTGAGCACCTTCGGCCCCCTTAGCGATCGATTGCCTCGCGTGCAACGCGATGTCGTATCCATGCGCCGCGAAATGGATCGCAACCGTTCGCCCGACACGGCGAGCCCCGCTGCCGGTCACCCACACGACAGGTCGATCCCGATCCTGCGCGTTATCGCTCGGCTTATTGCTCGGCTTACTACTCATCAACGTCATCGATCTCTCTCCCGATGCCACTCGTGACCATCACTCCAACCTGTACCATTCCAAAACTCAGCGGCGCGTTGGATCCAGTTCCTTGGCCATTCGGCAAGCCGATTGCCACGTCTCCTCGTTGGCGAATCCTTCGCGATGAAAAATCAATTTCATGCCCGCAACACGGAATTCGATGGCGGCCTCATCGATCCTAACACTTTCGATCAATCGCGTTGGCAATTTCATCCAAAAATGAAGATCGCACGACAAGATCGTGCCTTTATTAAACCACTGTGTCAACGCAATCGATTCCCCTTGATTCCCAACGCGTTCCATATTGCCAGCAAAATCAGCCCGCCGATAGCCAATCCCAGCCTCAGAATGAAATTGCCGATTCACACTCCATCGCGACCAAATGAATCGCCCGATTTCGAGCACCCCCCAAATTGCGATCGGGACGACGACCACCATTCCGTTTCCGAAAATCGCGTACGGACGAGACCACAAATGGACGAACAATCCGATCACCGTCGCAATCCAAAAGGAACTCTGACTCAGACGCCATCGCCATGCCGCGTAACGATCGCTCAAGTAAAGCACTCGAGTCGGGGCCAACGCACACTCGAATGCATCCGGAGGTGGTGCTTCGATCACCAGCGGCATGAAGCGATTTCGACGGTAGTCCTGGAGCAATTCGAACCATTGGTGCTCGTAAAAGCAGGTGCTCGGCACGAGAGCAATCGGTGTCGACGAAAGGGGATAGAGAATCACCCCCTTGTAGGCTTCGTCGAAATAGATCTGGTCATTGGTCTGAATGCAAACATCGTTGTGCCAAACCGTCCATCGCGAACCAGAAACCGTACCATGTGTCGCTCCGAGCAACCAAGGCCGCTTGGCCAAGCATCGTTTGAGTTTGGTACTCACCAGCGAAGTAATCGTGAACGAATAGATCACAAAGACTGCGACCAAACCGAACAAGAGAGCGGCCCAACCACTGATGACAACGCCGAATACCCAAGCCCAAACGATTGCGCATCCGATCATCACCGTGATAATGCATCCCATTCGGACGGGATCTCGGAAGATCTTTCGAAGGCTCGCCTCATCGATCGTTCCTTGGAACGGTACGACGACCGGCGGCAACGAGGCGTCCATCCCGAGACGCCCCGTAGCGTCCGAGACCGTTACGGCATACGGGTTTTGCGATTCGTTTTTCGATGGATCCATCGAATCCTTATGCATCCTAAAATGAGATTCCTCGAGCGAATGCTGATCATTCTAACACGTTCTGCTACAAGCTATCCTTCGGCGGATCCCCCATAGTTGACCTGTCGAAACCGTAGCCCAAGGATCCTGGCGGCATGCACCTATCCAAGTTCGGACTACAAAATCCTCCGGCTCTGCGATTCGAAATCGGAGTGTAGGCCTCGGTTCGCGGTGCGAATGAACCGAGGATATGCTAAAACTTAGCTCTATGAAGCAATCGTCCCAGTATCCAATCCCAGAACCGATCCAGTCGAAGCTGTCCGAACTCCGCGGCATGATCAGCCGCTTGATCGCTTGCCAAGGAATCGTCGTACTCGCAACGTGGTTGTTGCTATCCTTTTTGTTTTTCGGACTCCTCGACTACCTTCCCGCTCGGTTTGGCGCAGACGAATCGCCCAGGTTCGTCCGAATCCTCATGCTTGCGATTATGGCTGCGGGGGCTTTGGCGATTCTTTACCACTTCTTTTGGAACCGATGGCTGGTCCGATGGAGTGACTCCTCGCTGGCGCTCGCCATCGAACGGCAACACCCCGAGTTCCAGAGCACTCTGATCACCACGGTCCAAGCTGCTGCGAGCTCGCTGAAAGTGAAACAGACCGGGCCCAAGCATGCGCCGGACCGTCGCGGTAAAGTAACCGACACGGATGTTTTGCACGAGACCGATCATCCATCGCGAGGGGGACTTCTGGAAATCGCCAGCGAGCAAGCGATCCAGCGGATTCGGAATATCGACATCAAGTCGTTGATCCGATTCCGAACGCTGCAATGGGAATTGAGCCTATTCGCCGTTGCCGCCGCCCTCGGCAGCGTTGTCCTGCTCCTGGCTCCCGGCTGGACGTCGCAATGGGGCAAAAGGCTTTTCGCGCTATCCGATGCCCCATGGCCTCGTACAACGCAATTGGGCGTGACGGGACTCGAACTGGAAGTCCCTCCCTTCACCGGAAATCCGAAGCGAGATCGATACTTGATCCCATTCCGAGATAACACGATCCGTGTGCCCAAAGGAGTCTCGGCGAGGATGAAGGCTTGGGCAAAGCAACTGCTGCCTCCACCCTACGATGTTTGCACGTTGCAGTACAAAGACGTCGACGGCAACCGAGGCCGAGCCAGCATGCTCAGCGATTCCGATTCCGATCCACGGGACTTCGTACTCGATGGCCCACCTCTCCAAAACATCAGCGACTCGCTCTGGATGACCTTGGCCGGCGGTGACGCACGAATCTCGAATTTGCGTCTCGAAGCCGTCGACGCTCCAATCGCGCTGTCGACCGAAATTGATGTCGAATACCCGAGCTACTTGCAGCGATCCACGAAAACCTCATGGGGGAATGAACGCATCCCCTATCGGAACGGGATGCGATTACCCCAAGGCTCCAAGCTGAGTTTCTTTGTCCGTACCAATAAACCTGCACAGCGATGCGAGTGCCTGATTCTTAAGACCGGGGAACCAGGTGCGGAAGGGACCAAAGAGTTAACCATCCCTGTCGAACCTCCGTCGAACGAGTTTTCGATCCCTCTCGGAGCACTCGATGCGAATATCTTGGCGGAGATCCGCGTTTGGGATCATGAAGGACTCTGCGCGACGCGAATCCAACAGTTCGTAGTCGCTTCGATCAACGACACGGTCCCCTCAGTCGATTTGGTCTTGGAAGGAATCGGGACGGCGATCACGGAGAATGCAGTTCTCCCGATCCGTAGCAAAATCAAGGATGACTACGATGTGGATCAAGTTTGGATCGAAACCGTCGTCGATGAGCAACCGTTGGTGAAGTCCCCACTCGCGTTGTCTTCCCAAGGAACTGCGGATCGCGATATCGATTTGAAGGCACAGCGAGAAGCCGGACTCGATACTCCTAAGGCCGGCTCGGTTCTCGCGATGATGGTCGCAGCCTCCGATTTCCTCGATGTGAATACCACGCCGCACGTCGGACGCTCGACACCGATCCAATTGAGTGTCGTTACCCCCGATCAACTTCTGATCATTTTGGAACGGCGCGAACTGGCGATGCGAGCTAGGCTTGAACAAATCCTCGCGGAACTCGGCCAACTCCGAGACCTGTTGGTCATGACCAACAAGAACCTGACGGCGGATCCTAAAGGAACAGCCTCCGCCGAAAATGCCCCCAGTGCCGAAAATGCCCCCAGTGCCGGAGAGGAAAAGAGCGAACCGTCAAGCCAACCCGAAGAATCGTCTGCCGGGGAGCAATCCTCCGAGCAACGCCGTGCCCGTTTGTTGGTTCTTCGGGCCCAACAAGCTGCCGCTCAGGCCAGCAAATCCGAAGGGGAACTCAAAGGGGTCGGTATCGAGATCGCTCAGATCGTCGCCGAACTGATCAATAATCGAGTCGACAGCAAAGATCGACGCGAACGATTGGAACAAAAGATCAAACTCCCCTTAGCAAACTTGATGCAATCCCAGTGGACTCCCTTCGCCGCCGAAATCAATGCGCTCGAGTCGAGCGTCGCGAAAGAAACACCTTCGGAGATATCGAAGAAGCTCGAGCAGACGATCCTGAAGAACAACGAAATCATCGCTGCGCTGACCACTATCCTCAATGACATGATCGATATCCAAGATTTCAATGAAGTCATCGATATGGTTCGAGACCTGCTCAACAACCAAGACAAGGTCCTCGAGAAGACCAAGCAGGAGCAGAAGAAACGCGTTTTGGATCTGCTGAAATAAAACCGACGAACCCGCTCCCGGGAGCATCCCATGACCGCTGATAGCATTACCCATCCACGCATCGACAACGATCGCGATCGCCGCCCGAGCGATTTCATGTTCGGCGTGGTCCGTGCAGCAACACGCTCCGCGTTCAAGCAATCCGCCTGGATGTTATTGCTCGCGTTGCCGACGGTATTCTCTTTCGCGGCGTTCTCCTTTGCGGTGTTCTTCTTTGCAAACGTACTGGCCCTCGCCCAAGACGCACCACCCGCTGATGCCAAACCGGCTGATAGCAAGCCGGCCGATGCGGGCAAAGAACTCGAGCAGCAGCAGAAACAGCTGGCGACCCAATATGCCAAGCTCGAGGAACTCTTCATCCGCATGAGCGAGCTCGAAGCGACCACCAATCCAACGCGAGCCAGCCTGTTGATGCAAGCGGCTCAGATGAGCAAGCAGCTCGCCACCCAACAACGATTGCTTCAAGCAGGGGACTTGCTGGCAAAAGGCCAATTCTCCCGCGCGATCCCCGAGCAAGAAGCCAGCCGGGAAAATTTGAAAAAGCTTCTCGAACTCCTGCAAAGCGAGAACCGTTCGTCCCGCCTCAAGGACGAACGCAAACGCCTCGAAGATGTCTTGAAAGATATTCGCAGAATCGAAAATATCCAACGCGCAACACGAGGTCGCACGGAGTCTGGTCAAGACCGAGAAGCGGCTGCGAACGACCAGCGAGATTTGGAACAGCAACTCGGTAATTCCGAGAAAGATCTCCAGTCCGAGGATTCGAAAGGCAACACCTCCAAAGAAGGTAGTTCTGACGAAAACAAGACGACCGACAAACCTTCGAAATCGGGTGATTCCAAGGAAGGGGATTCTAAGAAACCGGATACCAAGGATCCAAACGCCAAAGATTCTGAATCCCAAAAACCCGATTCGCCCCAAAAAACAGATTCACAAGAAAAGGAGTCCAAGGACTCCGACGCTAAGGGTAGCGAGTCTAAAGGGAATGATTCCAAAGACTCGCAAGGCAAAGGGGCTGAGCCCAAGGACATGGATGCCATGAAGCCGGAATCGGGCGATTCCAAAGATGCCAAAGATGAAGGTTTGGACCCCAAGAACAAGGACTCCAAACCTTCGGACTCCAAACCATCGGAGCCCTCCGACAATTCATCGGATGACGGTTCGGAAGAATCCGGCGAGGATTCGGACGAATCCAAGCCCTCCGCCGGCAAACCCCCATCGCGCGAAGAGCAAGCTCGCAAACGGGTTCAACGGGCTCGCAAACGGATGCAACAAGCGGAGAAGAAACTGCGTGAAGACAAGCGAAAGGATGCCATTGAGGAACAGCAAAAAGCCGAAGAGGAACTTCAAAAGGCAATCGCTGAACTCGAACGCATCTTGACGCAATTGCGTGAAGAGGAGATCGAACGGGCATTGGTCGATTTGGAGACCCGTCTCAAGCGAATGTACGATCTCGAGAAAACGATCCGAGACCAAACCGAGAAACTGGCGAACCTTACGGGTGAGGACAAGGATCGGCAGTTGGAAATCCAAGCCAATAAACTTTCGATCGAGCAGATGAAGGTCGTTATGGAAGGTCAGCGAGCGTTGCTCTTGCTCCAAGACGAAGGGTCTAGCCAAGCCTTTCCGGAGGCGCTCGAGCAAGTCAATCGCGATGCGCAAATGGTCGCCAAGCGGTTGGTTGCAGCCGATGTTTCCTCCGGCACCCAAGGGATCCAGGATGAAGTGCTAGGAGCGCTAGAGGAAATGCTCGAGTCTCTCAAGCAGGTTCAAAAGAAACGAGAAGAGCAAAAGCAGGAGCAGCAGGGGGGTGGCCAACAAGGTGGCGGCAATCCGGAGGACCAACCTCTTGTCGACAAACTCGCCGAACTCCGATTGATCAAGACGCTTCAACTCAGGGTCAATCGCCGAACCGATCGACTGGCCAGCGAGAGCAATAGCTCCAATGATTTGGTGGGTGAAGTCGGTGATCCTCAACTGCGTGAGCAAGTGCAAGAGCTTTCCACGCGCCAGCAAAAAATCCAAGACGTCACGCGGGAAATTTTGCTGGAGAAGGCAAAGAAAAACTGAGATCACAACACAACGCAGCAACCTCGCCAATTCAGTAAAGCCAATTCAGTAAAACCCGCTCAATAAAGCCGTGTGGATCGTCAACCGGTTGCTTCCATAAAGATCTCTCGAAGCGGATCGCGGTCTGTTCCCGAGTAGCCTAGATGCAGGTGCTTTCTCCATCCCTCGGCGAACTTCATCGGTTTTGCGACCGACGCTTCAGATTCCGCAGTGGCACGACTGGCCACCTCACCGCAAAGATCCATCATGGTTTGGCAGTATGAGTTGAGCCCTTGGGTGCTCTTTAGCCAATCCTGTTGCGATCGATGTTGCTGCAGCATTTGTAATTTTCGATCCATCACCTCGTCGATCGCCACGACCAAACTCGGACTTACGTAATCACCCAGCGGTGTTCGATTCCCGTGCGGTTGGGCGTGGTACACAACCACATCACCATCCCACGCGCTCTCACTGGGGTCCGATGCATAGTTGGGAACGCCGCGAGCAAATGCTGCGGTCAACGCCAATCGGCATGCCTGCATATGGTCTTCCATGTAATCCCAATGGGCATGGGTCAACACAATGTTCGGCTTAGCTCGCCGAACCACAGAGACGATCTTTGCGAGATTTTGCTGCGAATACTCGATCTCGAGATCGTTGCAGATGGGCGGATAGTACTCCGCTCCCAAGAGAGCCGCCGAGTTGCGACTTTCCTGCTCCCGAATCATCGCTGTTTCCGTGCGGCCCGTCGTCATCGACCCGCAGCATCCGTTGGCGACGTTCATGTAATGCACGTCCCAACCGAGATCGCGCAGACGGATCAACGTTCCTGCAGCAACAAATTCAATATCGTCGGGGTGAGCAAAAACCGCGAGCACAGAAGGCATCTGAAATTATCTCTCCAAAAAACCATCATCGATTGAGCACGATTGGGATAACGGGTCCGCTGTTCGCACCTAACAAGAGCGGCAAGTATCATGACCATGTCCCGTGTCAGCATGTCTGGCCGACAGTCTAGCTCACTGAATGAAGTTCATCTAGCAGTCACCGGCGCTCAACAGCGATGCTAACGCTTGGATACCGATCTCGTTGCGCGCAACTCATGACCTGCTGCGATATCAGGCTGGGCTAGGCGGCGGTAGGCATCGGCAAGCTTGCGATGAATGCTCGCGGGATTCGCTGCATCTTTCAGCGCCAGCTCGAGTTCGACAACCGCCTCCGATAACTTGTCCTGCTTGAGCAAAATCGTCCCTAGAGTGTCCCTATAGCTGCTGTGCGTTGGATCGAGCGAAACGGCTCGTCGGGCCAATTCAGCGGCCTGTTCTAGTTTGTTGGCGAGATCCGATTCCTCTGTCTGATTTTTCTTGAGTTGATTCGCCTCGGGTTGATTCTCTGATAGAAGCCATGCCAAGTTATTCAGTGCGGGTGGAAGATTCGGGCTCAACGTAACGACTTTTTGCAAAGTTTCGATCGCATCAGCAGTACGCCCCTCGATGATTTCAAGTGTCGAAAGGGTGAAGTAGCCGACTCCATACCCCGGGTGCTCGATCGTAAGTGCATGAACAAATCGACTGATTTCCTGTCTCAATTCTGGGATCGCTTCGCTTCGATAAAGGGCGATCAGTCGATCGTGTGCTTGCTCATTGCGATCATTCCATTTCAGCGCAGACCGCAACTCATCTAAGCGGATCTTTGAGTCGCGATGCTCTGCGGTATCGAGATCGAATTGAAGCACATAGAGTTCGGCAATGCCATCCGAGAAGTCTTTATCCTGTGTCAACCTCCATCCGGATGCCATCGTTTCGATAGCCTTATCCATCCGATGGAGTTTGGCAAAGGCCAACGCGCAATAGATCCGATCGCTTTTTGAGGTCGGATTCTGCGAGATGGATTTTGCATAGACGCGCGAGGCCTTTTCAAGGGATCGATGCGCGGTCTCTTCATCCCCAAAGGACAACGCTAAATCCGCGACTCCGAAGAGTTGCTGGGGATCCGAAAGCGCGAGCTTTTCAAGCCACCGGAGGGCGCGATTGATGTCACCGACTCGCAACGAATACTCCGCCCAAGCGCGGAGCAATTCATCTCGATCGTTATGCCCTGAATGCGTCAGGTGCCAAAAAGCGCTACGCAGTACCTCCGAGTCGGTAGATTGAGATATTTCCGGGGCTAACTTCATAGCCTGCTTTTGGTGAGCTCGCCAATACCCTTTGACTTGTTCGGGGGCCATTAGATCGATCATCGCCGAGGATCGCTCTGTATCCCCGATCTGCTCGTGCAACTCAGAAACTTCAAACAGGGTTTCAGGATCACTGAATCGCGAGTCGGAGATCAGGCGCTGACCGATTCGGACCGCCCGTTCAGGAGATTGATTTGCGACGGCGGTATTGAAGTCCCTGAGAATCCGTCCACGCGTGGAGGGACGGGTCGCAGTTGCGACCAAATAGCAAATGAGTGCGACCAACGCCACACCGAGGGCAGGTAGGCCTCGCAGAAACCGTCTGCGAGCAACAAAACCGTCAGGACTGCGGAAGAAGTAGACGCAACTATAGAACGACCAAGTGAATAGATCCACGCATGGCTGCACGAGCCTTTTGATGAAATCCACCGTAAATCGCCACACCGCCATAACGCCCTCAGCACTGTTCCTGAGACGATCATACTTCGTACGGTGCCAATTCGACAACAAAAAATGAAGTGGCCCTATGCTGTTCCCAGGGGGTTCATTCTCCCCGGTTGAGCTCTGTGGAGATGTAGGCTGCGAAACCGATTGGCGTAACCGCGTTAACGAATATGACGCGGGATCGGTTCTACCGTAGTGTCCCCACAAATCGCACGAACTCCTTGTCGAGCTTGTCCAAATCCTCACCGAAGCAGGACCGGAAATCATCGAGTCGTTGCTTAGCATCGGCTGGATTTCCAGGGAGCCGCTCACGGAGCAACTTGAGATACTCTACGAAGTTTTTAGGCTTGCGTTTGATCAAGAAGTAGGTCAGTCCCCAGCTCTCCGCATACGCGGCCGTCGATGTCTCTCCTCGCCGCAATAAATCGTCCTGGACCAGTAGTTTCATCATCGAATCTGCGGGACGAATACGAGCATACTGCCTGAGATTGCCAAGGTTGAAGTAATTGATTTTTCCGGTGCCTCCCCATCCCGAGGAGCTATTGAAGTCTGGGGATTCAAAAAAGGTCGCGATCCCTTCGCTCAACCAAAACGGGTAATCGCCAAGCCTTCGCTGCAATCCGGTGTTGAATGCGATTTGATGGCAAGCTTCATGCAGAATGGTCGCGACTTGACGCTCCGCCTGAGGCCTCGAAAAAATCTCCGTGATCAGTTCCTCGCGTTGGACTTGGGCCCCCGGAGGCAACATGCCTTCGATGCCGGTCAAGTCAAACGTCGCCAAGCGATTGGTGGTTTGGGTGTAGTAACCAAAGGTGTTTTCACCCCCCCGAAAATCCCGTTTCGAATAATCGATGTAGTCTTCTTGACGGCTGAAAATGAGAGCGACCATCGGGAAGCGAGGGGCCTCGAGCTCAATCCCCTTTTCTTTCCAAAATCGCATCATGCCTTTGTACATCCGCTCGTAGAGATTGGCATTCCATCGAGCGTACACATCGGTCGTGTCGTAACAGACCACAAAGTGCTCGGTGACGATGAATTTCGCCCCTTGCGGCATCAAAGCCAAACTCTTTTCGGCGAGCTCCTTGGGTGGAGTCGGTTTCATCGGCCCTTCCAGCTCGACAATCGACTGGATGCCTTGGATGGAAGCGTTAGGTTCTGTCGATGATTCTGTCGATGGATCTGTCGATGGATCCGGGGGTTTCGACGATCCTCTCGGCGCAGCAGGGATCGTGACCATCTCCCCATCTTCATTGAGGAGCAACATCCCGTACTTGGCGTTTTGCACCACCAATTCGCCGATGATCGGCTCAAGCTCCGACGCACGAAAACGGACTTCGATCAAGCGTCGAGCATCGGTGTTCTTTGCAGGATCTGACTGACCCAACGCCTTAGGAATTAACCCTAACGGAAACACCGTAGCCAGGAACACCAAGAATCCCGCAGACCTCAGAAGCGTAGGGATCGATTTCATCACAGGCCGCCTGTTCCGTGGATTCCAACACACACTGGGGTTCCAGAACGCGCCGCGGTCGCTTTTTCAACAGCGTGCAGCATGGGACAATACTCGTCAGAAGCGACTCCAAAAGTTACTCCAAAAGTTACTCCGCCGAAGCCGCCCTGGGGCTATTCCTCACCCCCGTCAGATCCCTTTTTCCGGAAAACGGCGACGACGTCCTCGACCGGGACCACGTAAAGCTGATTGTCGGGTTCAAAGTCAACTGGAATCGCGTTCTTCGGGTGAAAGATGATCTTATCGTATTGCCGCAATGGCATGTCCTCATCGTGCTCAACTTGACGGCTAATGGTGACGATCCTACCTGTGATGGTGGGGATCTCCGCCACTTCAGGAAGGGCAATCCCCCCTTTTGTCTCCCGTTTGGGCTCATCCTTAAGAACCAGCACCCGGGCACCGACCGGCTCGATGGTCTCAAATTGCGTCTTTTTTGCCATGGGAATCCAAAAGCTATGAAAATAGTACGAATCACCGAAACGGGACACTCGATCGGGCCACCTAGGGAAGCGAGCGGCCTAGGGAAGCGGGGCAAGCGGGATCAACAAGCCGACGTTGGGGGCTTTGGGGGTCAGTCTGGGTAAAGTCAGTCTGGGTAAAGTCAATCTGGGTAAAGTCGTCCGGGAATGAGGTGTGGGTTTAGCCTCCACCGACAACAGGATAGACCCACCCCATAAACTAGCAAGTACATTTGCACTTGCATCCCGGGACAAAATCGTCATACTCCGGGGCCCATTTTTGGGAAAAGTTTAGAAAATCCGTTCGCCCCCGATGCGGCTTGAACAACGAATACAACTTATTTTCGGCACATAGTTTTAGATAAATCGGAATGCAGCTGGCATGATTGAGACGATTGCGGTCAAGAAGCGCGACGTGAAGGGTTCGCGGGCGATGATCAAGATTCGGGAGAGTGGATCCATCCCCGCGATTCTGTATGGACACGGCGAAGAGAACGTGTGTTTGACAGTGTCCCTCGACACCGTCAACAACTTGATCAAGCACGGCACCAAGTTGGTCACTTTGAGCGGTGATATCAACGACACAGCACTGCTTCGCGCGGTTCAGTGGAGCAGCATGGGTGACTACATCATCCACGTGGACTTTGCCCGAGTCTCGCAAACTGAAACCGTTGAAGTTTCCATACCGATTCATTTGCACGGCGAAGCTCCTGGTGCGATGTCTTCGGCTGGCCAGCTCCGTTTTGCCACGCACGAAGTTACGATTCGCTGCCCAGCGGTCAAGATTCCTGAGTTCATCGTTTGCGAAATCGGCGCGTTGCAACTCGGTCAATCGATCCACGTCAACGAATTAAAATTGCCAGAAGGCGCGACCGCGGTAACCCCTGGTTCGATTGTGATCGTCCAAGTTGCGACACAGTCGGGTGCCGAAGGGGCCGAAGCCGCAGCTTCGCCGTCAGAACCCGAACTCATCCGCAAGGAGAAGGCAGCGGACACTGGGGCGTAGGTCCTCCGGGTGCAATAGCATTCTGAGCCCGAGCGAAAATACCGTTCGTGATTCAGTAATCGCCCAAGGTTGTTTCGCCACTTGTTCCTGCAGCTTCCGGTTGTCGCA
>CAIYZV010000058.1 GCA_903930765.1 uncultured Pirellula sp. | reverse complement strand
CATCTACTTGCACATGGTCGGTGGTCCCTCGCAGATGGACTTGTTCGATTACAAGCCGCAGATGAACGATTACTACGACAAGGATTTGCCGGAGTCGGTACGAAATGGGCAACGGTTGACTACGATGACCAGTGGCCAATCACGATTCCCGATCGCTCCATCGAAGTTCAAGTTCGCGCAGTATGGTCAGTCCGGTATGTGGATCTCAGAGCTATTGCCGGAGACGGCCAAGGTTGCTGACGATCTTTGCTTTGTCCGTTCGATGCACACAGAGGCTATCAACCATGAGCCTGCGATCACGTTGATGCAAACGGGCAATATGGTCACTGGCCGACCATGCATTGGCTCATGGCTATCGTACGGTCTCGGTTCGATGAATAGCAACCTCCCAACCTTTGTGGTATTGGTGGCACAGCCATCGAATACCGAGCAGATCCAAGCCATCTCGGCGCGGCTTTGGTCGTCGGGGTGTTTGCCTGGTGAGCATGCGGGATGTAGCTTCCGATCCGCGGGGGATCCGATCCTCTACATCAACAATCCGAACGGGGTGCCGATGGATGTTCGTCGCAGGACGCTCGATGGGCTCAAGTCCCTCAACGAGATGAATTTCCGCGCGGTGGGCGACCCGGAGATTCACACGCGGATCCAGCAATACGAGTTGGCATTCCGAATGCAGTCGAGTGTTCCCGAGTTGACCAACATCGCCGACGAACCTGAGAGCACGATGGAGTTGTACGGTCAAGACGCCAAGAAGCCTGGCACGTTCGCCAATTCGGTGTTGCTAGCGCGCCGGATGGTCGAGCGCGATGTCCGGTTTGTTCAGATCTACCTCAACAACTGGGACCACCATGGGAACGTCGCAGTGCGATTGCCATCGCAGTGCAAGGACGTCGATCGAGCGACCTACGGTTTGATCACGGACCTCAAGAGTCGCGGGCTATTGGATTCGACGTTGATCATCTGGGGTGGCGAGTTCGGGCGAACGATCTATTCCCAAGGGGGCGTATCGCGCGAGAATTACGGTCGGGATCACCATCCCCGCTGTTTCACGATGTGGATGGCAGGGGGTGGAATCAAGGGTGGTGCTGCGTATGGAGAAACCGACGATTTCTCGTACAACATCATCAAAGACCCAGTCCACATCCGGGACTTCCACGCCACCGCCTTGCACGTGCTCGGAATCGATCACGAGCGGTTTACGTTCAAGAACCAAGGGCTCGATTTGCGATTAACAGGTGTGGAGCCGGCCCGAGTGATCAAAGAATTGCTGGCGTGAGTCGACGATAAGAGTCGCGACGCGGATTTCATCCGAGTCCTAAGCGTTACGAGCCCTAAGCGTTAGCGCCGGGTGGAGGCACCCTGGAACAGCTCGTTGCGGTTTTTCGATCATGACTAGCGTCGGGGGATGTCGGGTTCCAGCGCCCAGTTGCCACTTGCTCACACGCGTGGCTCGGATAGGAAGTCTTGTCATTATCGCAGGATTTTTAGTGAATCCCTTGGTTGCTCAGGGCTTGGCGAACAGCGTCAACACTCAAGGCTACGCGGAAACCGCGGCGGGGCCTATCGCGGACTCCAGAATCGCCGGCGTCGCGAAATGCGGAACGGCAGTAGACGGACGTGGCGTTCCAATCACCACCTCGGAAAATGCGAGTTGTACCAGTATTAGGACCATGTGGGTCAACGGTGATTTCCGACTCTGCCCCGGAATAGCCGGACCAGGATCCGTGCCAATCCTGACACCATTCCCAAACGTTACCAATGACATCGAATAGGCCGAATGCATTACTTTTCAATTCTCCCACTGCGTGTGTTCGCTCGTCCGAATTTGCAATAAACCAAGCTATGGTTCCTAGAGACATCGTCCTTTTCTCCACAAAGCCAAGAAGTTGTCGTACCCGCGCGACACGCCCATTCCCATTCTGCTTCCGTCGGCAAGCGATAACCGTCTCCGGGAACAATCGCGATTACACCGTCGTTTCCAAAATATTGCGGTTTGAGCATTTCCTTTTCGCTCAGCCGAATACAGAAGATTGCCGCGTCGTTGAATGACACCGTCTCTACAGGATGTTCCATAGTGTCTTCGTCCATTATCACCTTCTCTTTGCCATCTCCGTTCGCCGAGAAATATGATGGGTTGATACCGACGACTTTCGTATACTGTTCCTGAGTGGCTTCACAAGTGCCAAGATAATATGCATTTGAGAGTTGCACTCTGTGTGGTGGCGTGGAGCCTAGGGTCATGCTTGTCCAGTGCTCGTCATTGGCCCCTAACGCCGCGATCGCTTCGGCTTCTTCCTGTGTAAACCCCATCATGAATTCACCTGGAGGAATCAGTCGGAACCTCATGCCGATTGAGTTCGTGTACTCAACAGGTACTTTGAGATGTTTGGCCCAAGATTCTTTGTGCATGCGGGCCTTGTCTGCATCGAATGGCGCCATAGCTAATTGCGGAGTAGCAGGTAGATTTTCACGACTGCTGCCAGATTCCATCGAAAGTTCCTGCATTTTCGATTTGTTTTCGCTCACAGCTTTGAGGACAGTTTCAACACCTAACGCCAGACGGAATCCGGTCCCACCACGATGTTGTGGACTTGCGAACGCACGTAACGCAGAGTTACAGATAATCGAATTGCATGCCCAATTTCCGCCTCGCATGACGCGAGTGAGACCGTTTTCCGGCCCCTGTGGATTTTCGGTGATGGTATTCGTGCGTTTTGCGTAGGCTTGATCGTCATACCAATCCTGGCACCATTCGTACATGTTCCCGTGCGTATCGTATAAGCCGAATGGGTTGGGTATGCGCTGCTGCACCGGGTGTGGAAGATGTTCCGCGTTATTGGCAAACCAGGCTATGTCTTTAAATTCGCGTTCTGAATTACCGTAGAACAAAGGCCCTGTTGTTCCCGCGCGGCAGGCGTATTCCCATTCGGCTTCTGTTGGTAAGCGATATCCGTCGCTAGAAAAAGTAGTGATCATATTGTCACGATTCAGATGTACGGGTTTCAATTCTTCCCGATTACAAAGATTGATACAGAAGTCAGCAACGTCGATAAATGAAACCGAATCAACTGGAAATTGGCGAGAGTATTTATCTCCTAGGAGCGTCTTGTTGCTCCCAGTCGGTGAAAAGGCTGAAGGGTTTGTACCAGCGATTCTTTCGTACTGCTCTTGAGTGACCTCGCAGGTTCCTATGTAAAACGCGTCCGTAAGTCTCACATTGTGCATCGGCATGGATCCCAAAGACTCCGCACCGAACTCGTTTCTCGGATAAACAGCCTTGATCGCATCAGCAACGCCTTGAGTCATCCCCATGGTAAACTCACCGGGTGGTATCAACCGGAACTTCATGCCGATGGAGTTCGTGTACTCAATTGGTACCTTTAGATATTTCGCCCAGGCTTCTTGATGTTGTTTGGCTTGATCTGCATTGAATGGAGCGATTGCAGGAGGTGGGGCGTCTTTCGGCCAACCGGCCCAACCCTCGCTAGCCTCGGATTTTTTAGACGTTGGTTCTGCGGTCTGAACACGGCCTTCCGACAGCTTCATTTCTTGCTTGCCTAGGTTCATGGCTAGGGCTGCAATGATTGCGGTAGTGGCACCGATGCCGCAAATGATAAGTATCGAGCGGTTTCGTTTAGCCACCTCGCTACCCGACGCTGTTCCCCCCGTCTTCGTACCTAAACTGCTCGCATGTGGCGTTGTAGTTTTTTTAACCGCTATGGTTTTGCTTGATTGCGAGACCTCTGACGAGAGTTTGTCATTCGATGCGAAATCGCTATTTGAGAATTGATGTGCAATACACGTGACATTGCCTTGCACCTGCAATTCGTTTTGGCAGCGGGCAAGTAGTTCGGCGACTTCTCGGGCCGATTGGTACCGATCGTCTGGGTTCTTGGCATGCAGCTTTCCAATAATAGAGCAAAGCCACTCGGGAGCATCCGGTAGTATGTCTCGAATCGAACGCGGTGACTCGTCGACCACCCGTTTTAAAACGGAGATTGCATTGGGGCCGCGAAAGGGAGGCCGGCCGCAAGTCATTTGATAGAGTACGCTACCTAGACTGAACAGGTCGGCACGATGATCGAGAGTTTGCCCCATTGCTTGCTCCGGCGCCATGTACATCGGTGTACCAGCGATCGTTCCTGTTCGCGTCATAGTGGCATCGTCGGCAGCGCGAGCTAAGCCAAAATCAGTGATCTTCAGTTTTTGCTCAGCACCCCCTTCGATCAGTATGTTGGTCGGCTTGATGTCTCGGTGAATGAGTCCTTTCTCGTGGGCGGCAGCCAGACCCGCTGCCATCTGGCGACCTAGGTGCAGGATTTCGAGAATATCCAGGGGCCCGGAACCGTCGAGTTTTTGCTGCAATGTTTGCCCGTCGATGTATTCCATTACCAAGTAGGGAAGTGGTTGCTCTTCGACGCTGTAAACTTGAACGATATTCTCGTGCTTGATTGCCGCTACCGAACGTGCCTCACGCAAAAATCGTTTCCGTGGTGGGGAGGTCGTAGCAAGTTGAGGGCTCATTGCTTTGACTGCGACATAGCGATGCAATTTCTCATCGAAGGCCTTGAAGACAATCCCGAATGCACCTTGTCCGAGAACCTGCAAAATCTCGTAATGCGCTAATCGGCCGATTGACCCCGGCTTGGACGAAGGCTCAAGGAATGTAAGTTCAGCTACATTTGACGAGTCATCATCATCAACATCATTGCGAGTCGGAGAGGCGACCTTTTTCTGATTGGCTGGCGGTATACTCACTGTTTCCTGAGAAGTTGCTCCATCCGTAGGAGAGACCGGTTCGACGATCGGTACCGTTAGGAAACCGCTTGCCTGATCGTGCGATGCGAGGAGTGCGTCCAACCGCTTCCTGAGTTCCACGTCCGTGCCGCACGCCTTATCCAGAAAAACAAGGCGTTGCTTGAAATCTCGGATCTCAATAGCCTTTTCGAAAATTTCGCGTTCGCTCATGGCACTTGGTCTGAATCGAGTTTATGAATCAATCAATGAATTATCCAACAAAAAAGCATGCGCCGATGCGTTCTAGTTTGCGCCAATCATTTTCACAATTTCACGCCCCCTGTTGGTCAGCATCGAGTAGCTCACGGTGAAGCCAGGCTCGAGCATAGGCCCAGCGGCGATCGGCGGTACGTCGGGAGATCTTAAGGATTTCTGCTGCTTCGCTGATAGTGAGCCCCGTGAAGTAACGAAGCTGTATAAGCTGCGATGCCTCGGGGTCTGTTTTGGAAAGTTTCGTTAGAGCAGCGTCTAAGGCGACAAGATCTTCCCGAGGTTCAGTGTCTTCGATATCTTCCATCGCGAGATACTCTCGGACGTGGGCCCCCCCTCGTTTCAAGCGTTTGCGACGTCTTGCTGACTCCACAAGAATACGTCGCATTGCTTCCGCGGCGGCGGCGAAGAAATGGGCTCGATTGTCCCAGGATGGTTCGTTTTGTTCGTTGCCTGCCAGTCGAAACCACGCTTCATGGACCAAGGCAGTCGCCTGCAGTGTCTGACCTGGTTGCTCCCGCGCAAGCTGCGAAGCCGCCATCTTTCGCAACTCGTCGTAGACGAGTGGCAATAGTTGAGAAGCGGCCATCGGGTCACCAGCGTCGATCTGCGATAGGATGCGACTGACTTCGCTCATGGAAAAAATCCTTCAATGAACTGCCGGAGGATCTCACGAGTTCTCCGATGTGGTGAGCCAGTGTACTGACGCTCCACGGTCGATTCTAGGTTGTCCCGGAATGAAGATAGTCGGAAATTCGATAGACCTGAGGGTATTAATGGTCTGTGTGTCGTGTCGGCTTGCAACCAGCAGACCGGTTTTCCTTAGGATTCGATCATGGCTAGTATCGGGGGATGTCGGGTTCCAGCGTCCAGTTGCCACTTGCTAAAACGCGTGGCTCGGCATGGGATTTCTCGGTAAGCAGAATATTCGCGTGGCGAATCTCATCAGAGCCCTCAGCGTGAGCGCCGGGCGGAGGTACGTACGGAAGAGATCGAAACGAGTCTTCGATCATGGCGAGCGTCGGGGGATGCTGGGTTCCAGCGCCCAGTCGCCACTTGCTCACACGCGTGGCTCGGAATGGGATTTCTCGGTAAGCAGAATATTCGCGTGGCGAATCTCATCAGAGCCCTCAGCGTGAGCGCCGGGCGGAGGT
>CAIYZV010000057.1 GCA_903930765.1 uncultured Pirellula sp. | reverse complement strand
CCCATTTTAGACGAGCATCCTACCCGTAGAACCCCGGTCACGGCAATCCAGGCGGAGAACCCGCCGTGAGAAAAGAGGGTGGAGTTAGCCCCGTCCAAGAAAAAAACGAGTCGCTGCGCACTGGTTTCTCCCTCAAACCCTTCGGGATGGTTACTGTTCGCCCCCTTCGTCGCTCAACACCGCTTGCAATTCTCGCATGGCGGCGACATTCCGAGAACTTCCGGAATGGATCAGGAGCGAACGCAAATTATTGAGAATCCGATGCAACCATTGGTGTTCATCGCAAACAGGGAACCATTCTTCTCCAGGTTGCCTCGATTGCCCAACGATGCGCTCGACCATCTGGGTCGCTTCGCTGTCGGAAAGCAAACGACCACCATGAAACGGGTCGACCAACATCCGGTCGCTCCCCACGTGAACACGAGCTAAGAAATGCCCTGGGCTGTTGATTCCTTCCACCATTAAGCCGATACGTTCCGCAACCGCTTTGTAGACAAGAGTCAGTGTTATCGGCAATCCTCGTTTGGTCTCGAGCACACGAGGAATCAAACTGTTGTCGATCTCGAAGTAATGTTGAGGGTCGCCCCGAAAACCCATCTCGTCGAAGAGCACTTCGTGGAGTTGGGCTACCAATGCCTCCGGGGACGGATGACGCACTCTCCGTTTGACGCTCGACGCCAACTCTTCGATCGCTTCGAGGGATACGACAGGGGATTGGTTGGGTAAGAAGTGAAGTGCGATGCCCAACGCCCCGCACAGCAATCGCTCGGAATGTGTCGGTGCCTTTAACGCCAGTTCGAAAAAATCAAAGGCGCTTTCTTGACAGTATTTTGGCCTTCGACGCATTCCCATTCGATTTCGTTCGCTTGCTCTTATGGGCCGCAACCAAGTTGCATCGCTTCGCTCCCCAAAACCCCGGACCTAGCTTACCCAGAACCGATCAACTGTCCAATGGTCCCCTTCGATCGGAACTACTCAATCATGATAACTTCGTTGCTAAAAATCGTTGTCGACCGATTCGACCTTGTTTTCGCTTAGCAGAATCAACGTCGATTGGACGATATCCGGATGGAGCGAGAACTGGCGGCAGAGAACTCGGCGGTACGCATTCAATTGCGGCGCATGGACCTCTTTGCGGTTTTTGATCCATGTTGCCAATTCCTCTCCCTCGCCCCGCTGGTCGGTTTTGAAGTCGAGGATCTCAGCGCGAACCACTCGATCTCCATCGAGCCCCAGCACGCATCGATCGATCACTCCTCGTATCAAGGCCCCATCGAGCAATTGGAGCAGCCGCCTTTCAGTACTCACCTGCAGCCGCAGCAATTGGGGCTGGTTCCACGAGGAATAGCGGTCGCGGCTCAACGCATTGCGAATCACGGGTGATTCGCAATACTCCAGGAACTTGTCGATCCACTGACCCAATCGCAATTGCGTCATTTCTTCTTGGGTCAACGTGGCCGACGCGATGCTCGTCAGCATCTTTTTCGTGGGATGGAAGTCCTCAATCCAGCCCCGTACTTCTTCGAACCAACGGTGTACCAGTTTCCCGACGACGGTCCCTACAACCTCTTCCGGCTTCCACAAGGCTGCGACCTCGGAACTGATTCGCTCCTTGAGTTGGCTAGGAGCGACCCAGTCGGCCTGTTCCGTTCCAGGCTTCCCATGCGCTAACGCAACTCGGACCCGACGTGGCGCGACGACTTGCGCTGCTGCGGCCTTCTCAACCGCAGTTCCATCCGCATTGGTTGAATACCACTGTGGGTTTCCTCGGTCGACGAAAACAGTGCCCGGTTGTTCCCACCTCGCAGGATCCGAGGCATAAATAGAATGAAGAACCGATCCCCATCGCTTCTTTTGTGTTTTAGAGGGGGATGTGTACATGTACAACGCTTGCCGTGCACGGGTCAGTGCGACGTAGAACAAGCACAAGGCCTCTCCGAGTTTTTGCCGCTGCATCTCTGCATAGGCGACCTGCCACGCCTCGCCCATGTACTTCAATAACTGATGATTCATCGAACGCATGATCCCGATCGGCGCCGACATCCGGTCGGGACGCATGACGATGTAGTCGTTGGTGGTACGTGTGATCGCTTGGTCAAGCGTTGGCAAAAACACCGCATCGAATTCGAGTCCTTTCGATTGGTGGATTGTCATGACACGGACCTTGCTCTCCCCTGGCAAGGCCATGCGGTGACGTTCGATGAAATCGAGGAACTCATGGATCTGAGACTGGCCGAAGGTATCGAACCGGTACGCCTCCTCAATCAACTGCTGCATGCGCTGTTGATCCCGTACCGTGCATTCCTCCGCGATCCCGTTGACGAGCCAGCTCACCAATCCACCAAATCCGAATGCTGCCAGTCTCTCACGAAGATTTGCAGAGAGCCGATTCGGATCCCCCCGCAGCGACTCGTCCCACAATCGGATCATCGGAGAATGCTTGAGATGGAAATGGGCTAATGTATCTCCCGGATGATCCGCCAGTTGCAAGGCGCTCATGACCAAGAGGATCGGTGCGGTATCGGTGAGAGGATTTCCGCCTTCCTGACTCGCCTCGACCCCCAGCTCTCGAAGCCTGGAAATGATGGTTGCAATGTCTCGGTTCGCCCGCGTCAGCACACCGATCGTCACGTGTGGGGCTGCGCGATGCAGTTCAGCGATGCGTTCCGCCACCTCCTTGAAAAGGTCGGGGCTGCTCCGCAACCCCTCGTTATCTTTGTTCTCTTGCACGTTGGCATTCCGAAACTCGACATACCCTGCCAAGTCCGCTTTGGCCGTTTTGTGGTAGGCGAAATACCGATCCAGCCATTGTTGGACCAACGCATGCCGCCGGCCGTCCTCCTTTTTCTTGCTATCGTCACCGATGAAATTATCGTGCTCGGGTAACCGACGAAAGGTTTCGTTCACGAAGTCAATTACCGCTGAGGAGCTGCGACGGCTCTCGGTGAGTTTTTGATCCTTGACGTTCTTGATTTGCTGGCCGACCGACTCAAAAATCTCGGAGACACCTCCTCGCCAGGAATAGATGGCTTGCTTGGTATCCCCGACACAGAAGAATGATGTCGCACCATCCAAAGGATTAACGTTCTCGACGATCGCTTCTGCAAAGGGCTTGACGATTCCCCATTGCACGGGCGAGGTGTCTTGGAACTCGTCGAGCAACAGATGGTCGACAGAGCAGTCCATGCGGTGCGCAATGCTTTGCATGTTCGGCTTGTTGTCGCTCGTTTCTTGAGCGGCATCACCGACTG
>CAIYZV010000056.1 GCA_903930765.1 uncultured Pirellula sp. | reverse complement strand
TGGCCTTGGTTTGGTTTAGCATGAAATGGATTACTGTCTGATTTCCTCCGCTCAGGCTTGAGTGGATCCACCGATTTACCGTTCACTCGCCGGTCGGCTTTTCGCAACTTTTTTTCGGGGGTCGAGAGCAACCGGGTTGTTAAGTAATAACGCTTGTTAACCAGAGAGTCAGAGAGTTCGAAAGGGTTGCTTCCGGGGTGCGAGGCCAACCTCCATGGTTGCTTCCGGACCCCGAGAGCAACCGGTTCGGAACTAAAACTCGCGCCGCGACGCCCGAATCGTCGCAAACCCTTGGAAATCCAGGGCTTTAATGCAAAAAGCCGAGAGGGTTCACTCTCGGCTTTCTGTGTTAACTGGTTAACAGGCTCTTTCCGAGCCAAAAATCTTAGCTCCCCCGGGAGGGCTCGAACCTCCGACACGCGGATTAACAGTCCGCTGCTCTGCCGACTGAGCTACAGGGGAATTTTTTGAGAATCCGACAACCAACGTCGCACGCGCCCCCCGCAAATCAAGGGACTACGACTTCGCTCGATGTCACGAAACCTCGTAACCTCAAGAGGCCTGATTAGCTAGGTTAGTTCACCCAATCCCGCTTCAGAGTGCCACCCTGAGGTAGACAAAAACTGTACATGGTTATCCCGGTCGTGGCAAGCCTCATTCGCCTTGCCCTGCAACTCACCCCATAATCCAACGCTGCACAACCCATGCACCCGCGAAAAACCCTACCATTCCACTCACAAGACTTCCCAATCCATACCCCACCGCACCCCAATATTGCTTCCCATGCATTAAGTCGACTAATTCCATGGCAAGGGTCGAAAATGTCGTGAACCCACCACAAACCCCCACTCCCAGCAAAAGGATTCCCGGATGAGCCCGATTCGTACCCCCAAAAACCGCCATCAAACTCCCTAACACGAAGGAACCCAGCACATTCACGCTGGCCGTCCCCAACAGGGAATTGGCACCCGGTAAGTTCAACGCGACAAGCCTGCCAACTCCATAACGGAGAATGCTCCCAAACGCCCCGCCAACCCCCACCAAAAAATAGGGGTGCGTCAGAAATGGCATCAACGTGCCGGCGTAAGAAGCCACTGACTGTATCCAACCGCAGAAATGCATTTTGGTCGCCCCGATGCCTGTCCGGAATAGATGTCTGTCCGGAATAGATGTCTGTCTGGAATATCCGTGCAATCCCGCACCCACGAATTGCCCGATACCCACGAATTTGCTGTATCAACGCAATACGCCGTTCACGGTCCAACGGACCCTCGAACCTTTGCCCATCGCCTCCAGCAGCAACAAGCCAAAAAGTATACAGGGGATTCCGTATTCAGGGCCCTCCCAAAACCGCTATCACGCCCCTCGGGGCTTCCTAATCCCAGACTAGGTCGACGCGCTTGATCCTGGACCAGGTCGACTAGGACTAGAGGGACGAAACCATGGCTCGCAGTTTTCATTCCTTCAATTCTTGATTTTTCGGTGCCTCCAAATATCGTCAGATTTGGCGATGGAAGCACTTTGGGGGGGCGCGAACGCGTCCACTCTGCTGCCCCGCTTCGCTTGGTAGGTCCCAAGCGTTCATTCGTCGGTAGGGAGGCTGCTGGTTCTCCGAGCATTTTGAAGTCACCGTACATTAAGTCGCCGTACATTAAGTCACCGTACTTTGGAGTCGCTAAGTATGCCGATTGCGACACTCGATCACCCCGTTCCCCGGTTGAGACTGATTTGTCTTTTTGGGCTCGCTGTGTTGGCCGTAATGTCATCGAACGCATTGCGTGCGGAAATTGTTCTCAAGGTCGGGGATGTGCAAGTCCAACGCACGGCACTCCCCGATCGTGTGCTCGTTCCGATCCTTGCCATCAGCGATGACCCGAATTTGAAGCTATCAGGGTTTAACCTAAATTTCGATATTGGAGGGGATGGGCAAGCACCCCTTGGTACTGGGATCGCACTCCCTGCAACGCTGCCGGATGACCAACGGCTCATTGCTACCGGTGGGGAATCGAACGCGCGGAATTGGTTCATGATGACGGTCAACGCAGCCAACGGCGGCTTGACCTCCTCCGATATCTTGATCAATGGCAATTCTCCAGAGCTCGCAACCGATTACAGCATCTTTGGCAATCCAAATGCATTGACCGGTGGCAAGATCCTTTTCAACCTTGCTTTGAATCTCAAGCCTACCGTGGCGAACCAAGTTCTCATCACGATGCCATCCGAATTAGGAGCGTTGCCTTTCATGACCGATCAATTCGGAAACGCGCTCGTCGTGAACTACTTGCCAGGCTCCATCACGGTTCTCAATTCCGTACCCGAACCGGGCGCGATGCTGCTCCTTTCCACGGTAGCATCCTGTGCGATGGCACTTAGGGTTCGCGCTCAACGAACCCGAGGTGCCTGAACAGTTCCAACGGCTCGTCCATTTCCGTCCGCCCCTTCGCTTCGCCATTCCCGGTTCGGCGCTGTCCTAGCGATGGCCCTGGGCCTAGCGATGGCCCTGTCCTAGCGATGAATCGCACTCGTATCGGATTGGAAAGCATTAGAAAAAAAGATTCGAGGAACCGTTCGGGGCGATTGATTCTGTGGCTGATTACGCGGCAAATCTGTAATGGAGTTTCGTCGACTGCGTGTCCGGGACCTGGAAAACGTGGTGCGAATTGGTAGAACATGAGTCGTCAGGATCGGGCTGTGATCCTTTCCCCATCCTCCTCCCTCTCGAACACATTTGCCGGAGATTCACATGACCAACGGACCACTCAATCGCAAACTGAAAATGGGCTTGGTAGGGGGCGGTCCAGGGTCCTTTATCGGCCGTGTTCACTCGATCGCTGCGTGTTTGGACAATCGAGCCACTTTGGTTGCGGGCGCTTTCAGCAGCAATGCGGAACGCTCCAAAGCCGCAGCACCGGACTACGATGTTTCGCTCGATCGGGCGTATCCCTCCTACGCGGCGATGTTCGAAGCCGAAGCGAAGAAGCCGGTGGGTGAACGGATCGACTTCGTTTCGGTGACAACACCGAATTCGACGCACTTTGAAGTCGCTAAAGCGGCTCTCGAAGCGGGGTTTCACGTTGTTTGCGACAAGCCGATGACGTTCGATTTGGCGCAGGCCGAGGAGTTGGCAAGCATTGTCGACAAATCGAAATCGGTTTTCGCGCTCACGCACAACTACACCGGGTATCCACTCGTTCGCCAAGCTCGCGAGATGATCTTGAACGGAGAGCTCGGCGAGATCCAGGCGGTCCGAGCGAACTACATCCAAGGCTGGTTGCGTACCCGGTTGGAAGACCAAGATCAGAAGCAAGCGGCGTGGCGGACCGACCCGGCAAAGAGTGGCGCTGCAGGATGCTTTGGGGACATCGCAACCCACGCGTACAACCTCGGTCGTTACATGACCGGTTTGCTCCCCTCAGAAATTAGCTGCCACTTGAAAACGTTCGAGCCAGGACGCAAGCTGGACGATTATGGAACAGCCGTGATTCGTTATCAAAATGGTGGATTGGGAACAGTCACCGCCAGCCAGATCAGTCACGGTCGAGAAAACGATGCCTTCATCGAGATCGACGGTACCAAGGGTTCGCTGTCATGGCGTCAGGAAGAACCCAACGTGTTGGTCGTCCGCCAAAACGGTCAGCCTCATCGCCTTTATACGCGTGACCCCAACTCCCCCTTCATGAACACCAGTGGTCGAGGAGCTTGCCGCTTGCCAAGCGGTCATCCAGAAGGATTCTTCGAGGCGTTTGCCAACATCTACTGCTCTGCGTACGACGCGATGATTGCTGCCTCGCAGAATGAAACCGTTGAACGGGTGAACACCGTTTATCCCAATGTCCACGATGGGGTCGAGGGGATGTACTTCATCCAGCAATGTGTGGCCAGCAGCGCCCAAAATGGTGCTTGGCTGCCTCTCAACCACCCACGCGTTCGGAAATAGAACCTCGGCTGTTTCTGTCCAAGCAGTGATTGGTTCTTAAACCTACAACGCACACGTTTCGGCTTTTTTCGGAGATTGAATTGAACGCGAATATTGTATTGCTGCCCGGCGACGGGATCGGACCTGAAGTCACCCGAGCAGCGCATCGAGTCTTGGTGGCGATCGGAGAGAAGTTCGGTCATGCGTTTCAATTCAATGAGCAGATGATCGGCGGGATTGCGATCGATCTGTTTGGAGATCCTCTTCCGGAAGCGACCGTGGCTGCGTGCAAGGCGTCTGATGCGGTTTTGCTCGGCGCTGTCGGTGGGCCTAAATGGGACGATCCGAATGCGAAGACACGTCCCGAGGCGGGATTGCTGCGGATTCGCAAGGAGCTGGGGCTATTCGCGAACTTGCGTCCTATTGTGACGTTTCCGGAGCTGCTCGATTCGTCACCGCTCAAACGAAGCATCATCGAAGGGACCGACATCCTGTTCTTTCGAGAGTTGACGGGCGGGTTGTACTTTGGGCCCTCGGGATGCGAAACGCTTCCGGATGGTCAGCAGCGAGCCTACAGCACGGCTGTTTATACGACCTCCGAAGTGGACCGCATTGTTCGCATGGCAGCCAATGCAGCGCGAGGTCGACGCAAGAAACTGACCATGGTCGATAAGGCCAACGTGTTGGAGGCGTCTCGGTTGTGGCGACGGGTCAGTGCCAAGATCATGCAAGAAGAGTTTCCGGATCTCGAGTACGAAGTCGTTTTGGTCGATTCGATGGCGATGCACTTGCTCAGCAGACCTACGAGTTTCGATGTTGTCGTCACCAGCAATATGTTCGGAGATATTCTGACCGACGAAGCGTCGATGTTGCCAGGGTCGCTCGGGATGTTGCCCAGCGCGTCGATCGGCAGCGACGGACCGGGGCTTTACGAACCGATCCACGGTTCGGCTCCCGATATCGCGGGCAAGGGAATCGCCAATCCGTTGGCAACGATTCTGGCAGCTGCGATGCTGTTACGGCATTCGCTTCATCTCAACGCCGAAGCCGAATGCATTGAACGAGCTGTTCGAAAAGTTTTGGCACAAGGCCACCGGACGGCCGATTTGGTACCTCGTGGGACACCATCCATCGGCACCGATGCGATGACCGACCGAGTTTTGGACGCGCTGCACGGATCTGCGTGATAAGATAGGTTGGGCCTAAAAACAATCCAACAGGCGTGCGACTCGAAACCGAAGTCCGTTGGTCCCATGATCGGTCAGCCGTACAGCGATCGGTCAGCCGTACAGTGATCGGTCAGCCTGTAGAAACTCGCAAGATCCCCTCATGAACGACAAATCCGCCATCGCACGATTCTGTACGTTCTGCTCCATGGTTTGTGAAGGGGATGCGGAACGGAGCGGTTCGGAGATGGCTTCGGAATCGTTCTGCTCACGTCGGAATCGAGAGCACGATGTACTGCAAGGGATGCTTCGATCGCGAGGAAGATTGCCCGATTCGCTAGAGCAAGAGCGTTCATTGGCGAGGGCAAATTCGATTCTCGAAAACGGGCGTGACATCTTTGTCACTGGACGGATCCAAAGCGTCGAGACGGCGCGAGCGACGGTCAAGTTTGTAGAGCGGGCTCAAGGAAGCCTCGATCTATGGGACAGCGAAGCAGCATTTGACACCGTACAAGCGATTCAGCGATCGGGATTCTACGGTGTCTCGTTAGCGGAAGCTCGCGAGAGCACGACGTTGCTCATTATCGTCGGCGATGATTCTTTGTTAGAAGAGTACCCGCGGCTTCCGGCGGCCCTCTCGGCCGGAAGAAGCATACCTGCGTTGCTGTTAGGATCGTGGGGTGATGAATCCATCCACGCATGGCGTCAGGCGGGATTTGATGCGTTGGTAGTTGATTGCGATGTGCAAGGAGTCCCGCGATCGTTACTGCAGGCCTCGCGTTCGGCGACGAGTTGGCCATGGGAGAGTCAGGTTGGTGATTGGTTGCAGCAGGCGAGTTTCACGACGGTCTTATGGTCCAATCGAAATCTTCAAGTGGCCCATGGTGATTTGTGGATCGAATCGATGATGGAGTGGATCGCAAAGAGGAACAGCGATCGGCGATGTGCCGCGTTGGCGTGGCGGGGACTGGATGTTGGTTTTCAGCAAGCTTGCACGTGGCTTACAGGGTTTCCTGGTCGCATCCGCTATCGAAAAGGTGTGCTGGAGTACGATCCGACAGGTTGCCGAGCGAAAGCATGGCTACAGAAGGAGGCCACTGACAGGCCGATAGTGGGCCATAGACGGATTCGCAATCCAGTGCTTGTGTGGGTAGACGACACTGCGGGTAGTATTCCGCCACCTGTACTGAGTTCCGGGGTACCCATGATTGTGGTTTCCCCTGCGGGATTGTCGGGTACCGATCCAAAGACGATAGGGGAAGAGATTATTTGGCTGCCGACCAGGCTGCCGGGAATTGAAGTGCCCGCCGAGTTTTTCCGCGGGGATCAGACATTGATGGTGCACGGAATCCAAGGGGCAACGTTAGCGGCCAACGAACCCGAGGTTGGCAATACGCCAACGATGGTAGCGGGTGATTGGTTGCGGAGGCTCGTCGCTCGATGATTACCAAATTACGTGGCGTCCGTATCGTCGATGGTTTTAGTGCGGCCGGCGGTTTTAGTGCGGCCGGCGGTTTGAAAACGTCCGGCGGTTTTAAAATGGCTGATGGTGTTGTAAAGAGCGTTGAGAATGCAGACCTTTACATGATCGATGGTGTTCTCTCGCGGGTGTTACCCGATGGCAAGAAGATCGATGCCGAATATGCGTTGCCAGGTCGTACGGTGATGGCAGGCGCGATTGATTTGCACACCCACATCGGTGGCGGCAAGGTCAATCTCGCGAGGCTGCTGATGCCAGAGAGACCGAGAGCGACAGAGCCGATGCGAGCCGACAAGCCGTGGTTGGGGCCACTGAGTTGTCCGGTACCCAACACTTGGGAAACTGGTCGAAGGTATTTGCAGATGGGTTACACCGCCTGTTTTGAGCCGGCGATGCTTCCGGCCAATGCCCGGCAATCGCATGCTGAGATGCGAGACACTCCGTGGTTGGATA
The DNA here is from genome assembly GCA_903930765.1 of uncultured Pirellula sp. Taxonomy (GTDB): domain Bacteria; phylum Planctomycetota; class Planctomycetia; order Pirellulales; family Pirellulaceae; genus JBKCUI01. The sequence goes on along the minus strand of CAIYZV010000056.1, from coordinate 40,246 downwards.
CCGGAGGCTATGTCGTCTTGGGGAACGACCGGATGCTGCTCGAATGGCTTCAAGCGGGTGTACCACAATCGATGATCACCGACTATGTCGCTTGGATGCTGACCGCGCATGCTGCGTGTGCGGTGAAAGTGGTCAATGCGGGTGGGATCGATGCGTTCAAATTCAATCAGAGAAAGCTCGATGTCGACGAGAAGCACCTCCATTTCGGCGTGACGCCTCGACAGATCCTGCGAGCGCTCGCGATTGCGATCGAGGAACTTCAGTTGGCACATCCCTTGCATGTGCATTGCAGCAATCTCGGGGTGGCGGGGAACATTGAGTCTACATTGGCCACGATCGATGCGGTCGAGGGACGGCGGCTTCATGTAACGCATGCGCAGTATCATTGCTATGGTAAAGAAGGGCCGCATGGCTACAGTTCCGCTGCGTCCGCGTTAGCGGATCGAGTCAATCGTACACCTTCACTGACCATCGACGTCGGCCAAGTGCTCTTCGGACAGACGGTGACGTTATCGGCGGACACGATGCATCAGTTTGAGCATCGGTCGTTGGCATTGCCGCGGAAGGTGATCTTTCAAGATCTCGAGTGCCAAGCGGGCTGTGGAATCGTACCGTTCCGATACCGCGAAAGTCAGTATGTTCATTCGCTCCAGTGGTCGATCGGGTTGGAGTTGTTTTTGCGAATCACCGATCCCATGCGCGTCTTTTTGACCACAGATCATCCCAATGGAGGCCCGTTCACCGGCTATCCTCATTTGATTCGACTATTGATGGACTATGACTTCCGAATGTCGATCTTCGATCGTTTGCATCCCGATGTGAAGAGCACGAGTCCGTTGCCGAGTCTACGACGAGAATACACATTGGCCGAGATCGCAGCGATGACGCGGATGGGACCGGCTCGTGCATTGGGTTTGGAAAACCGAGGTGTGCTGAGCGATGGAGCGATCGCGGACGTCGTGGTTTACCGTGACGAGTCCAATGCGGAGTCGATGTTTTGCGATCCGGAGATGGTGTTCCGGCGCGGGATACTGGTTTACAGGAATGGAGAGTTCCTGGCGGATTCCGTCAAATCGACGATCGTCGCGGGGATGGCCGATAGCGGTCGAGGTGCGGATTGGTATCGTTCCGCAGCGAATCGAGCGATGTGGCATCAGCGTTATGGATATTCGCCGGATATGGTGATGGTTCGAGGCGAGGAGTTGACGGATGAAGGCCGCCTCATCGAAGCCAATCGAGTGCACAGGCTGGTTTAAGTGGTCAAGCCCACCGTCGCATTCCCGGAAAAAGCTTGAGAGACGAGCACGAACTCATCGAGGGGCATCAGCCGTATACTATCAGCCGTATACAAAGAAAAAGGGGAACTCTGTTACCAGGGTTCCCCTTTTACATGTTTTTTAGGATCGACCCGTGCAGCCCGAGAGGCCTTAGAGTCGAGCTTAGCGATTCACGTTGCTGGGCAGTTCCGTAGCGCTGCGAGGATATGCTGCTGCGCCAGGAGCCGTACCACCTGCGGGTGCTTGGTTGGAGAAATCATAACCGGTTGGTCGAGCGGTGCTACCGGGCCGGTAGGATGCGGGACCGGTGTAGGTTGGAACGCTCGGAACTGCTCCGCCACCATAGGCGTTTGGCATGCTCGAGGCTGGTGGCAGCGACGGAGGCAACGAGCCGGCACCGTAGCTGACTGTGTTCATTGGCACGCTATTGGTACCCGCGTTGGGAACGTATGGATTGGTATTAGGGATACCGTTAGGTACGACACCGGGGGCAGCTGGAGGAAGGGTCGCGCCATAGGCTACGCTGCCAGCTGGTGGCAACGAGTTAGGACCAGCAACGCTTTGCATTGGTACTGGGTAGCCTTGAGGAGCGCCGTAGGCAGTAGGTCCGCCAGCATTTGGTCCACCAAGAGATGGTCCACCGCCAACTGGCCCCGCGGTAAATGTACTGGTCGGTGGAGCACCATAGCCGGATGGTCCATTGGGATTTTGTGCGACGAGAGGAACAGGAGTTCCATAGGGTGGTGCAGCGCCTGCCATCGGTCGCTGAGGCGTGGTCGCATAATTGCCAGTGCTGTATCCGTTCTGCGTAGCAGCAGTACCTGCACCTGGTGCATTCGCCAAGCCACCGGCCGCATTAGGTGCCGCTGGCTGACCGTAAGGGCTCGTGACCCCTTGGCCATACGGCGACGAAGGTTTGGTATTGTTCAGCGCGGTGCTATTGATCGGGGACGGAGTGCTCTTTGTCGAAGGGCTGGTCGGCGCCCCATTCGATGGCATTGCAATCGAAGGACCGGTACCGGCAAGAGTGCTCTCAGATGGTTTGCGAGTCCAGGAGAACATGTCAGACCCTGGCATTTTCCAACCGCTCTTGCAACCTGTTTGGGTGCCAGCGATGACCGCCAAAACCATTCCTAAACGAATCCAATTCGGTAAGCGACTGCGCATGGCTATCAATCCTTTGGTAGCTGCCGGGTGTGCGATTTGAAAGTGCGTTATCGTTCGTATCGGCACGAAAAGTCGTTGCCAACAGAATAATCGTTAAATTTTGCCAAGATCCCCCGACTAGGGTTTCCTGATCGTTGGGAGATAGTCAATGCTCACGGCTCGCGTCAATGGCAATAGCAGACACTCTTGAGAACAGCGGCAGTGCGAACAGCGGTGGAAAAGTGTGGTGATAGTTGCAGTAGCAACCTATTCGAGCACTCGCAGCGAGATAGCGAACGAGCAGCTATTTCGCGGGCTAGGAATCCCCGTCGCGATCCCCTCGGAGATTCAATTGCAGGAATGCAGGCAAACGTCGGACGCGTCCGGTCGCATCCACACAACCGATCTCACTGCGACCAGACACGATGAGATCTCCACCGTTTAGATCTCCCCCGTTTAGATCTCCCCCGTTTAGATCTCCCCCGTTGGATTCCTGTTGGCTGGCCCCTGTTAACGGAGTTTTCGTTGCCTCGAGTGCCGCTTCATCGCGTGACGCAGCGCGAGGCCTGACCAGTCGATAATGGTGTTCGATTCGGGCGCCGTGGCAATACCCGAGCCTCGTCTTTAGGACAAGCAAATCATCGAACACGGCGGGAGCATGAAAATCGACGTGCATCATCCGGACGACGAGCATCAATCCGGTACTCTCGAGTTCTTTGTACGAGATCCCCGATGCGCGGAGCATTTCCACGCGGCCTCGTTCAAAGTAGCTGAGGTAATTGCTGTTATGAACTCGCCCTTGACCATCGACTTCATGGTAGTGGACTCGAATCGTTGTTTCGTGCTCAGAAATCATGGGGACCGCCTAGTGCTCCTTCCAAGTACCTCGTTCCAAGTACTCCGTCAAATTCTTTGTGCTTCAAAGACCAGCCTATTAGGGGGCCAGTCGGATTGGGGTTGGGAATTCGATCACGAATTTGGTGCCGCGACCGACTTCGCTTTGAACACTGATCCGTCCGCCGTGGGCTTCGATGATTTTCCGCGTGGTAGGAAGTCCGAGTCCGGAGCCTTCGGGTTTGGTCGAGTAAAAGGGTTCGAACATGCGCATGGCGGTGGTTTCATCCATTCCGCATCCTGTATCGATCATGTCCATGGCGACACCCTTGGGGGTGATGTAGGTTTGGACGTAGAGTTCACCGCCATCGGGCATGGCTTCGATTGCGTTCTTGACCAGGTTGATCAATGCGGCTTGGAGTGCGCTGCTATTGAGTCGAATATTGGGGAGATTGGGATCGAGCAGTTTGTCCAGATGGATGTTCTGTTTATCGGCTTGGGGCTGGAACAGATTCAGCACAACAATAATTTGGTCGTTGAGCGAACCGACTGACAATTCCATGTCTTGCATGCGAGCGAAGCGTAGAAAATCACGAAGGAGGTTTTCCATGCGGTGGCATTGTTGTCGGATCATGTCCACTTTCGAGATCGCGCGGCGTTTTCCGGGCCATTCGCTTTCCTCGAGCTCCTCGCACAGGAGATCCGTATTCATGTGGATCACCGAGAGCGGATTTTTGATTTCGTGAGCGAGGGAACCTGCGAGTTCGGCGAGCTCATGGTACTGGCGTCGAACCTCGTCGATCGTCTGTTGTTCTTTTAGATCATCCGAGGTAGTGTTCATGCGAGTAGCCACTCAGCAAAGGATCGGACCAGCACGCCGGAGCCTCCTGCATCGGCCCATGGTTTCGGGCTATCGTAGAATGCCGGGCCGGCGATATCGAGGTGCGCCCAGGGTGTTTCGGCGACGAACTCCTCGAGGAACTTTGCAGCGGTGATAGCGCCACCCCATCGCCCTTCGCCAACGTTCTTGATGTCGGCGACTTTTCCAGCGATCTGTTCGGTGTAGAAAGAGTGCATAGGGAGTGGCCAGGTATGTTCGCCGCACCGCTCTGAGAAGGACTGGATTTCCGATTGCAGCTTGCTGTTGTTGGTCATCAAGCCTGCGACTTCGGTTCCAAGTGCGACCACGCACGCGCCGGTCAGCGTCGCGAAGTCCACGATTTGGGAAGGCTTTTGATCTAGGGCGACATTGAGACAATCGGCCAGCACCAAGCGGCCTTCGGCATCGGTATTGTGGATCTCGATCGTTTTGCCGCTGCGAGCGGTAAGCACATCCCCGAGCTTAAACGCATCGCCGGAGATCAGGTTCTCCACCAAGCCGAGCACACCGACGATATTGCGTTTGGCTCGAAGCTTTGCCGCAGCGTTGAGGATCCCTAGGACGGTGGCGGCACCTGCCATATCGCATTTCATGGTGAGCATACCATCGGTCGGTTTGATCGAATAACCGCCGCTGTCAAAGGTAACCCCTTTGCCGACGAGAGCGAGCGGTTCCGCATCGGGCGAGGAACCTTGGTAGCGTAGAATGATGATCCGTGGATCGCGGACCGATCCTCGGGCCACACCGAGGAGTGCACCGCATCGTTCCTGTTCGAGTTTTGCTTTATCCCAAACCTCGATAGAAAGACCGCAGTCGACGGCGACGGCGCGCGCCTCATTCTCAAAGGTTTCCGGGTAGAGGTAATTCGGAGGCAGGTTCACGAGCCGCCTAGTGATATTGATCGATTCTCCGATCGTTTGCCCGGCCCGCAGTTGTGGATCGCTAACACCGACCCATTCAATAAGATCGGGTTCGATGAGCGATTTCTCAGCGCGAAAGAGGTCTTGTCCGACGCATCCCACCATTGAACCGGCAACAGCAGCGCGGAGTTCGAGCGGAGACGCTCCCAGGCCAACCAATCGCACGGTACCTCGTTTGCGGGTACAGATGGTTTTCATCGCTGCGCTCGCTGCGCGGAAATGGATATTGTTCAGTCCTGAGGTCCGCGATCCGGTACCTACGATCGCCAAAAGTGGACTAGCGATCTGCGGGGGGCCGAGCAGTACGGTGACTTTGTTAGGTTTCGTGGAGATTTCGCCACTTTCCAACAACCGGCTCAACCAGCCTTGGGTGGCGGTAGAAAGTTGTTGGATTTCCTGGCGTGCTCGCCAGTCCTCATCGGCGGCTACAACCAAGGCATCGCAAGGGGTTTCGATCCAGTCTGCAGAAAACGATTCAATCTTCATCGTGGCCATTGGTTTCTAGTCGTAGGATGATTTTCACTCATTCGATACGAGAACGAAGTCCACGTCAAGAAACCCAACTGTGGTCGCTGGGGGGCGATCGGATTTACCTCGATTTACTCCGATTTAGGTCGTTTGGCCAAAGCGTTGTTGACCGTGTGGATGTAGGACTGGCCGGACGGTGTCAGCGGAGCGATCAGGTTGTAGTAGAGGATGTACCAGACTGCAGCGATCCCATCGCGCACCCCGATTTTCTTTCCTTCTTCGTAGGTTCGGCCGTAGTACGAAATCGGGACCTCATAGGTTCTGGCGTTGGTTTTGCAGATCATGGCCGTGATCTCCACCTCGAGTCCAAAACCTCGGCTGGTAAAATCCAGAGGCACGATCACTTCGCGTCGGAAAGCCTTGTAGCATGTCTCGATATCCGACATGTTTCGGTTGGTCAACAAATTGCTGAGCAACGTTAAAAATTTGTTGGCGACATAATGGTAGAAATACAGGACGCGCGAAGCTTTCTTGACTAAGAAGCGGCTTCCATAAACAACGTCGGCAACATCGTTCATGATCGGTGCGATCACGTCGGCGATCTCTTCGGGATCGTATTCCAAGTCGGCGTCTTGGATGATCAGAATCTCACCGGTCGACTCGGCGATGGCTCGAGCAATAGCGGCAGTCTTGCCCATGTTACGCGGTTGCTGGAACAAGCGGACTGAGGGATGCTGTGCAGCCAGCGATGCGACCACCTCCGCGGTTTTATCGGTGGACCCATCGTCGACTACCAGGATCTCTTTGCTTTCCAAGGGAAGGGCCAGGAGCTTGGACAGCACCTTGTCGATGGTTCCTTCTTCGTTGAATGCAGGGACGAGGACAGTCACTTTTACCACGATAAGGTCCCGTTCTGTTTAGTCCGCTGCAGTTCGATCCGCCTTGGTCCACTCCATGCGGAGCAATTCATCATTTGTTCAACGTATTTCATAGCGGTGGGGCTGGTTTCATAGCGGTGGGGCTGGCTGTTGATATTGCTGCTGGATTGGCAGGGCGTTTAACGGTGCGAGTATGCATCGACCAAGCTCAAACCAGCATTCCACGCGCATCGACGGGAAGTTGATCGAGCGTTTCCTGTTGCAGCAAGTAGAACGAGTTCTGAAGGTTGACACTGACGCATATATGGTTGGGGATGATCCATATACGATCGCCGACCCTTGGTGGTTTTGATGGGCTCGCTTCGGGCAGTACAACTTCGCCATGCTCTTCGCTGAGGCGTGAAATTTTTGCATCCGGAAATTCGACGACGTATCCGAAGCCCGAGTCGGCATCGACGCAGTTTCGATCGCTCGAGAGGGTTTTGCTCCCTGCGTCAACGATAAATTTATTGCGGTTCGGGGTGCTGACCACGGTGGCCAGAACTCTGGCCGCACAATCGTCCAAGGTCGCGACTCCGAGTCGGACTTCGTTCATGTCGTTGTAGATATACGTACCTGGTCGTATTTCGTTCAGAAGGGGATTGCGATGGGATTGCATGGCGGAGGGAGTCGATCCACCGGATACGATCGGAACCGGGATAGACCGGCTTTGGAGTTGGTCGATGACCTTGGCGAGCGAATCCGTGTAGGCGTACCAGACCGAATCATCGGCGGATGGCAGGATGTGGCCTGGGAAGCACATCACCCCCCGAAAGTCGAGGTTTTTCTGAGAAGCAACAAACTCGCACAACGCGATTGCGTTCTTGGGATCCTCGACACCGGTGCGGAAGAAGCCGACTTCTAAATCGACCAGAACGCCGAGTTTGCAAGATTGCGACGCTGCGGCATCCTGCAGTGATTTTGCGGCAGCTAGGGAGTCGATGCCGATCGAAATGCGATGGGATTTGCCAAGCGTGGCGATGCGGGCCAAACGGTGGCTACCGACGGCCGGATAGGCGATAAAGACGTCCGAACAGACGCGGCTCATGATTTCGGCTTCACCGACCTTGGCCACCGTCAAACCGACTGCCCCAACGGCAAGTTGTCGTTTGGCCATTTCCAACGACTTATGGGTTTTCGTGTGGGGACGAAGGTTGAGAGAGTGGTCATTGCAGTACGATTGCATGCGGCTCAAGTTCCGATCGACGATACCTCCGTGCACGATCAGGGAGGGGGTTGGGTGGTCGTCGGGAGGGGGTAGCCATTCCATACGGTAGCTTTCGTGGGAATCCGGAGCTTTCGGGGGGAATCCGGGTGGTGTACTAAGGTGACAGGACTAAGGTGACAGGACTGAATCGTTGGTTGGGGTGAGTCTGAATTGCTCACGCCGAACGTGAGTACAGTGTGTACAATTCCCAGCATGCAAACCAGTCCCACCACAGCACAAAAAGATACCGAATCGGTCCAAAATACCGGACCTCTGTACCACTGTGTCTGCGGTCACGAATATCCGGTAGATCCGCGGGAGGGTGGTCAGTGCCCTTCGTGCCTGCGTCGGATCTCGGGCGCTGCCATCCAAAACGCGATCAACGCGACAGTGAGCATCACGGATCTGGATAGGACAGACGAGTTTCATCACTTTGAAGTCGACCCCGAAGACGACTTAGCCAACAAAGTATTCGGGCACTTTCGACTCGACCGAAGGCTCGGTGGGGGCGGCATGGGCGCGGTGTATCGAGCGCTCGATATGTCACTGCAGCGGTATGTTGCTGTCAAGGTCATGCAGAATCGCAATGTGTGCAGCGATTCTCGATTGGATGCGACCTTGAGAGAGGCCGTTGCGCAGGCGAGGCTGAATCATCCGAACGTGGTAACCATCTACTACGTAGGTCGCCAGGACGAGGAGCCATTCCTGGCCATGGAATTATTGCCAGGGCCCACGTTGTCCGAAAGGCTCAAGAGCGAAGGCGCCATCCCTTACGAAGAGGCGATCTTGTATGCCATTCAAGTTGCATCTGCACTCAAGCATGCGGCGTTGTTCGACATCATCCATGCCGACATCAAGCCTGCGAATTTGATCATGGCCGGAGATGGTCGAATCAAACTCTCCGATTTCGGATTGTCTCGGATCCAAAGTGGGACAGAGACGGATACTCCGATCGCTGGCACGCCGGCGTACGTTGCCCCCGAGCTTTTTCGAGGGGAAGGATTTAGTCCTCAATCGGACATGTATGCGCTCGGAGTAACTCTATTTGAGTTGGTATTCGGTCGGATGCCGTTTGAGCTAAAGGGTGAAACGGTCCGACAGCGACTGGAGACCCATTTGACAGCCGCCATCGATTTCCCCATTTCATGGCCTGCGAGTGTGCCTCATGAGTTCCGAGCACTGATCGAACGACTGTTGGAAAAATCCCCAAAAGACCGCTACCCCGACTACGATGCTCTATTAACCGACCTACGAGAAATCACACCGGTTAGTACGACGCCTGCCGGGTATGCTCCGCGTGCGATGGCTTTTGTCGTAGACCAAATCGGTTTGCTGATTGCGATTGCGCCGTTTGCTGTCGCGATCTTTTCGATCAATAGTTACGCCAGTGCAAACTCGCTCAATTGGCAGTTGTTTATCCCGATCATCGCTTTTGCGTCGCTGATCGTCCCCGCGTTGTACTTGATGGCCATATATCGAGGCTGGAGATCGTTGGGGCGATATCTATTTCAATTGCGGATCGTGGAGGAGCATGGGCTACCCCCTCGCAGCGAACAGTTGGTGCCACGTGAAGTCCTTCGGAATGCCTTCGCGTGGTGTTTTCCATTGGCACTTTACGTTTCACTTAGGTCCGAGACTTTGGCACAAGGAATTGAGTTCTTCCTAACCTTGTTTTTGGTGATCAACACCATGACGTTGTTCGTCCTCAAGGGCAGGCGAGCGTTGCACGATATTTTGTGCCATTCCCAAGTCGTACTTGCAGTCAATCGGGACTGATTCTTACTTCCCAGCACCGTTATTTGATATTAGATTCCCCTTTTGATCCTCGCACATGCAAACACTCCAGGTTTCCCTCGATGCTCGCAGTTACCCCATCCACATAGGGCGTCCTGTAGCAAGCGAATTTGGCCACATGCTTCGAGATGCGGTTCCGAAGTGCTCGAAGATCATTGTCGTGCATGACGAATCGGTGGCGAGTTTTGCCGCCCGAAACGCCATGGTGATTGCGCCGGACTCACGAAGCATTCACTTGGTGTCGGTTGCTAGTGGAGAAACCAGCAAGAGTGTTGAGCAGTTGGATCGATTATGGAAAACCATGCTCTCGCTCAAGGCGGATCGTCAATCGGTTCTGGTGGCAATCGGTGGCGGAGTGATTGGAGATCTTGTTGGGTTTGTGGCATCGACGTGGAATCGTGGGGTGCGTTTTGTTCAGGTACCGACGACATTGTTAGCGATGGTCGATAGCAGTGTGGGAGGAAAAACCGGTATCAATTTGCCCGAAGCAAAAAACGTGATCGGGGCATTTTGGCAACCGAGTTTGGTTTGGATCGATACTGCGAGTTTGGATTCACTCCCCGATCGCGAGTACCGAAGCGGGTTGGCGGAGGTTGTGAAATACGGCGTTATTCTCGACGAGGCCTTTTTTCGAAGCCTTGAGGATCGGGCTAGCGACATTTTGGGCCGTGACGATTGCGCAGTAACCGAAATCGTCAAACGATCGTGTGAGTTGAAAGCGCAGGTGGTGGCGGCTGACGAGCGTGAAACGACGGGCCTGCGGGCCATCCTTAATTACGGGCACACGTTTGGGCACGCGATTGAAACTTTGGCCGAGTATGGAACGTACCTTCACGGGGAGGCTATTTCGATTGGGATGACCATGGCTGGCAGGTTGGCGTTGGCGCTCGGTCGGTGGACTGCAAGCGACTTGGAGCGTCAGACCGAGCTTTTTGCGAGGTTCGGTTTGCCTACCCGGATTGCTCCCGCGATCGCGTCCAGGTTGTCGCATGCGGCGATGATGGACGCGATGTTGCTCGACAAGAAAACGTCGCATGGGCGACTGCATTTGATCCTGCCATCTCGAATCGGTCACGTCGAAACGGTGGTTGATGCTCCTTTGGAATTGATCGAAGATGCGATCGACGCTTGCCTCGGTTGATTGGTATCAGCTAAAAATCGACCGGATCGGTTCCCCCGTCGAGATCGGCAGCGGGCGGCCTTGAGTGTCGGCCACTTCGGCATGGGGGTCGATCCCCAGTGCCCAGTAGAGGGTTGCTGCGATATCTTCCGGGCCGACAGGATCGCGTGCGGGGAACGCACCTTTGGGATCGCTGAGACCGTGAATGGCCCCGCCACGAACTCCGCCGCCGGCCATCATGACGGTGTAGCAATCGGGCCAGTGACCACGTCCTTTGCCATCGCGATCGCCGATATTGGGGCTGCGTCCAAACTCCCCCATCCATAGGACGAGGGTATCGTCGAGCAATCCACGCGATTCTAGGTCCGAGATCAACGTAGGTACGGTTTGATCGGTTGCGGGCAACAATCGTTCGCGCAGGTCCTTAAAGTTTTCTTGATGTGTATCCCAGCCGTCGCTACCCTTGCCCCCGATGCTTTGCGAGAAATAGACCGTAACGCAACGAGCCCCTGCCTCGACGAGTCTGCGGGCCAGCAAGCAGGACTGCCCATAGGTGTTTCGGCCGTAAGCATCGCGCAGCGAGGTCTCTTCGCGGCTCAGATCAATCGCATCGCGCAGGCTGGTCGAGGAAAGTATCTGCAACGCTTGTTCTTGGAGCGCATCCAGTCCTCGGGCGTCCGCAGACTTTTCAATCAACTTGGCTTCGCGGTCGATCCACTGCACCAAGTCGCGTCGTCGTTCCAGACGAGAAAGATCGACGTTCGAGGGTAGTTGCAATTCGGGGAGGGCGAAATCGGACGAGTTCGGGTCGGCTTGGAAGAAGTACGGATCGCACTGTTTCCCGAGAAAGCTCGCATGTTGTCCTGGCGAGACGGCGCCATCGCGCAGGATGTGTGGGTAGGCGATGAAGGAAGGAACGCCGTTGAAGCCCTTCAGGAATTTGGCAATCGAAGAACCATACGCGGGATAGAGTTCCAGTGTATCCCGAAGGCGGATATCGTCGGTGGGTGGGCGTTTCCCTGTCAGCGAGTAGTAGCACGCCGGATTATGGTTCTTCATGTCATGATGGACCGAGCGAATCTGCGCCCAGCGATCCAGTTGTGCTCCCCACCGAGGCAGGTACTCACAGACAGGTGAGCCCGGGACCGCCGAGGAGATGCATTGAAACTCACCTCGAATGCCATCGGGAGCATTCGGTTTCATATCGAACGTATCGATATGGCTTGGTCCTCCATACTGATGGAGGAAGATAACGCTTTTGGCTCGCGGTTTGCCTCGGCGATCCTCGTTCGTCGAGCCGTTGCCCGTGTCGGTGCTGCCCGTGTCGGGCGAGTTCGCAAGAGCCCCTCCCCATGGGTTTTGGAGGATACCTGCCAAGCCAAACGCGCTGACGCGGAGGGCCGTGCGACGGGACATCATCATATGTCCGAACTCATTGCATCCGTGGTTCATCGGTTAACCTTCGTCGAGTGTTTGCAAAAGGGATCAGCGGAGCATGACAAACTCTTTGCTGTTGAGCAAAGCCCACAGCAGATCCTCTAGCGCGCGACGCTTTTGGTAGAGCGGAGCGGTCAAGTTTTGGGTGATCGCGAGGGCTGCGTCTTCGATGGACTGCGGTTTATCCGACGCGGAATCAAGCAATTGGATAGCCCGTTCCATTTCCTTCGGAGAGGGTGGGCGGCAAAGGGTTGCCAAAAACAATTCTTCGACGAGGGCTGGGTTGCTCCGTTCAGAACGGATCAAGGCATCGATTCGGTTTTTGGCATCGGTCAACTTATCGCGTACTTCTTTGCCATTGACCAAGGCCAACGACTGACCGAGTGAGACTTGGCTAGAGCGTTCGCATTCACACACCAACAATCGGTCTGGTTTTCCGAAGGTGGTTAGGAACCCCCGCTTCTTGGGCACACCCGGCAAACGTATTGCTCGCGTGTTACGAACGGCTTCAGGAGAATCGTTCGGCCACTCGGAGTGGACCCCGGTGGCATCGGCGATCGCATCGAGCAGGACTTCGGCGGACAATCGATGGATGGGGTAGGACGCGAAATAGATCGATGGGTCGAGAGACGTCACTTGAGCGCTGTTCCCATCGGAACTTCGGGCAAATGTTTCACTGGTCAGGATCCAGCGGGAAAGAGTTTTCAACGAGTGGTTCGATTGCTTGAGTTGTTCGGCGAGGAAGGCTAGCAGTTCCGGATTGCTCGGCGGGTTGGAATCGCGAAAATCGTCGGGGGGGTCAACGATGCCGCGGCTAAAATACTGAGACCAGATTCGATTCGCGATGTTTTTATCGAACTGATGGTTCTCATGCGTCATCCATTGCGCGAAGTCGTTCAGGACGGTCGACGTGAGGGCTGGCTCCGTGAGGGCTGGCTCAGTTAGGGGAGTATCCGATGTGGTCGCGAGGATGTTTTTGTTGCGTGTGGCAGCCAAAGGTTGCGGCGATACTTTGCGAGATCGACCTGGATGTTGAATCTCGGGAGATCGATCGAGCAACGAGATGATTTCATCACCGGTGATGATGTGTTTGTCCAACTCATCCTTGGGTTTGTTATCGATTTGTTTTCGATCGATGGTCGTGAAGTACGCGGCGACTCCGTAGTAGTCGTCTTGTTTCCAGACATCGAAGGGATGGTTGTGGCATTTCGCGCATTGCATGCGAACGCCGAGGAAGACTTGGGTGGAGGACTCGGCAGCGACAAACGGGTCGCGATGCGTTCGATGGAAGGAAGCGGGCGGGTTGTCGTAGGTACTGCCGATACTGGACAGGAGTTCAGCGACCCAATCGCGGATTGGTCGATCGCTCGCAGATTGTGCTCGAAGCCAGTCGTGCAGCAGTGCTGTGCCTTTGGGGCTCATTACTTTCTCTTCGTTTCGGATCAGATCGCTCCAGCGCATGGCCCACATGAAATCGAAATCGGGATCTGCGAGAAGCCGATCTACCCAGTGATTGACTTTTTCCTGGTCGGTTTCGTGCGCGAATGCGTTGGATTCGTCGGCTGTCGGGAGGCGACCTACTGTTACCAGGAACAGCCTTCGAATCAGCGTCCAGTCATCGGCTCTGGGTTGAGGAGTGATTTTCAGTTGCTCACATTGACGATGAACAATCACATCGATTGGATTCATCGCGATGGGATGTGCATCCACGGCGGAAGCACGCGATCCGTCGCCTTGCTGCGCGGTCGTTTTCGAATCCTCGAGAAAGACGATGCGTGCAGCGGTTCTACCCGATAGGTAAGTAACCCCTAAACTCACATCCAGGCTGTTGGTGGCAGTGACATAACCGAGTTCATCCACCGAGATCCCGGTAGGGGTGCTGGGCTCAATTCGAGACCAGCGTGTGACATCTCGCACGGAGCCATCGTGGAATCGGGCCAACACGGCAATCTGTGCATTGCGCTGGCTTCCAGACACCAGGATTTGTTTGGGAACAACTTCGATCGAAATCAGTTCGGGGGATTTCGAGGCGGGTGCTCCAACCGCGATCCATGTTCGCAGGATCTCAAATTCGGGGGATGATTCGTGAAATCGAGCACCACCTTGATGGGCTAATTGGGAGGTGGCTTTCCGGAGCAAGAGACTTTGCTCGGGCTCCCACGGATCGATGCGACGCTGTCCGTATTCTCGTGTGAGCCGGTAATGATCGAAATCCGGATCATCGCCGCGCAAGCTCAAGCGAAATCCACCTTTGCCGTGCAGGTTTCCATGGCAGGTGCCTTGATTGCAACCGGAGCGGGTCAACACCGACATCACTTCTCGAGAAAACGTGGAGGGAGCGTCGGGTTGGGAGAGGAATGTAGCTTTGGTCTCAAGATTGCGATATCGAATCGTAAGGTTCGTGGTGCCCGGTTGGATGGCACTAATTTTTGGGGGGGCTGGACGGGCGATGGTCGTGTCATGAACCTCGATCGTCACTTCCTCGGAACGGGTGATATCGACAATGGTTCCATCGGCGTTGCAGTATTGGATTGAAAACAGAGCCGGATATTGGGGAGTAGCAACGAGTTCGCTCGGCAGGATCCGCAGGTGCGGGGCGGGTAACGAGGAATCGTTTGGGTCGGCGTGCGCATTCCCACCTAACCACCAAATCAAACTCATGAAGATCAACCCCAAGCGGGCAGCACAGATCTGTGTGTGATCGCATGAAAACGATCGGCGTGCAGGAGGTGTTGCCATCGGAAATCGATGATTGGGGCAGGGGTAAATGGGGCAGGATGGAGGTCACCATCGTTATCGGCTGAGAGCTTGATTGTAGCCGAAACCGGAATTGCTCGCAGTGAAGATCCGCCGCGAGTTGCGAATTTAGCGACGTCTCCATAGGACGAAGGATCCATCGGACCAATTCGGCCCCGACGGCTTGGCGAACGGTTACAATGCGCCGCCCGTTGACGGTCGAAACTTTTGAAAGCATCAAAAGTTGCAAGTCGGTCCGGTAGTTATTCCACGAGTTTGGTGTATCCCACGAGTTGGGTGTATTCCACGAGTTGTATCGTGGGGCGAGTTCCATGATCGGACGTTCACATTCATTCCGCACATCGCATATTTTATAGGGTTCTATGAGTCGTCCTGATCGTTTTGCAGAAGCTCCCATCTCTCGATTGATCGGATTCCAAGTGGAACCGGCGACCGACGAGGATCGGCAACTCGGTTTGGCGGTTGTGCATCTCGATGTCGATGAGAGACTGCACAATCCCATGGGGCGAGTTCATGGTGGGGTATTGGCGGCGTTGGCGGATGCGGCGATGGGAATAGCCTTTGGCCGGATGTTGGATGACGGTCAAGACTTCTCAACGATCGATTTGCAGATCCAATACATGCGTCCGGTGCGAACGCATCGCTTGACCGCTAAAGCGCATGTGCGGCAGCGAGGACTGCGCGTCGGTTTCGTCGAATGCGAGATCACCGATTCAAGAGGTCGTTCGATCGCATTTTCGACATGTAGCTGCACGAGTGTTACTTAACCACGGATCACTTAACCACGGGTCACTTAACCAAGGGTCACAAGGCTTCTGTGCCGGATTGTGGAGAATCACCCTCGTCGGGCAATCGTTCCGACTTTGAGACGGGATTCGATTTCTTCAGGTTCGTATTCGTGCGTTTCAATCGGTGGTGTTTTTCGGGGCGAGTGTGCATCCCCCATTGGAGCGGTTCGTCTTGTTCGTAGCGTTTCCCGAGGGTCAGAGCCGTCATGGCTTTGGCCAATTCAAACCCAAGGTAGAACGCATGGGATGAGTCCACGTTTCGAGATTGCGGCATCGCGAGGAGTTCGTCCATCATGAGGAATGGATCTGTGCCGCGGATGTGGACTCCGGCACTGAACAGATGAATTTGATCGCCGTCGATGGCGATACGGTAGTTGTTATCTTTCACGGCAGCGGCGGTTGCTGCGAGGGTGGCAGGGGATGGGTGGATAGCCGACGTATCGCGCAGGATGATCAGTCGTTCCTCGAGATGTTTTGGTGGGATGCGATGTCGAACTGCGTAGGAGACCAATCGTCGTGCGAGATCGCACTCTTTCACCGAGGATTGAGCCCATGAGATGACTTGGGTGGTTAACACACTATGGATTTGCTGTTCCTCGCAGAACCCGAGGAGAAGTGTGTTGATCGCAGCCGAGTCGCTATCGGTAAGTTCCGTAATATTACCTATCCCCATCATGATAGGGGCTTCTGGAAAAAGTTCGCGGGTATGGAGGTAACGGCCCAGCGAGTTCGCGAATCCAAACCCGATGGGTTCAAGAATGGGATCGAGTCGGAACGGAACTTTACGAGCGAGTAAGAACTCGGCCGTAGCGACTAAGCTTGTTGGAAAATCGCTTGGATCGTCAGGAACAACGACAACTTCGGCGCCCCAATCCACGGCGGCTTCGCGGTTCTTGCTGTTGACCGATAGGACGAGCGTCGCGCCGGCGCGACACGCGGTTGCAGCTTCCCAAGGGTCGAACGTATCGATCGAGACAGGGACGCCGTTATCGACGAGGGTCGATACCGCGTCGGCGACATCATTCCATCGCATTCCCGGCTCGCAACCGAGATCGATACGGTTGGCACCTTCGCGAATGAGTTGCAACGATTCGGCGAGAAGTTCATCGCGGGAGAGACGTGGAGCGTAGTTGATTTCGGCGATGATCTCGATGGAATATTTCCCATAATCCTCGCCACGAAATCGTTTCTTGCCAAAGAGAACCGGCAGATCGCGGACATCTTTCGGGCCGCATTCCACGGGAATAGGGATTACGGCACGTAACTGTTCGAGGTGAGGGGTTAAGTAACCCGGTAGCAATACCTTGGTAGCCGAAGGGGGGATCTTCAGGTGGCGCATGAGCCATGTGGGAGTCATCAACGCAGCGACGGTGATGGGAAGAACATCGATGGTGTATTCGAAACCGCGACTGGCCGAAAGTTGCGATACGATTTCACGCACTGCGGGTTCAGCGAGTTTGCCGGTGACGAAGTGGATCGATTCGCGAGGAGGTTGGGTCATATCATGGCACCGTGAACCAGAAAAATAATTTGATCAAGAAGATCCGTTTGGAGTTTCGCTTCCCTCTTGACCGGCACTGCACTTTACTGGAACATGATCACGGCGAGAAGCACTATGAGATGGACGCTTGGATGTGTCGATTTCGTGGCCGGTGTTTCTCGCTTTTTTTTTGCACTGGTTGGAAGCATCCTAAGAATCGCGATCACAGAAATGCGGCGGTGGTTCGATCGCGAGGTTGGGTATGATAGAAATCCTTGTCGATGACCCTTGTTTCCTCGTAATCAACAAGCCAGTCGATCTGTTGACTCAGGCTATCGCAGGCATACCCAATGTGCAGTCGCGATTGATCGAGCAATTGGCGCCGACGATGCCAACCACTCCTTTTATTGGGATCCCGCATCGACTCGATCGAATGACGAGCGGTGTGGTTGTTGTAGCAAGGAATCAACGGTCGCTGAGCCTTTTGTGTGCGCAGTTCGCCAGTCGCAAGGTCACCAAGGATTATTTGGCGTGGGTCCAAGGAGACATCGAAACGGATGGGGAGTGGGTCGATTGGATGCGAAAAATTCCGGATGTCGCGCACGCGGAACTTGTTTCACCGGACGTCGAAGGAGCACGCGAGGCCCGATTGTCGTATCGCAAACTAGCGATGACGACGGAGGAACCATCCAACACACCGACAGCGGATGGACGAGAGGCATTAGGGCCGATCAGCTTGGTATTCATCCGGCTAGAGACGGGACGGATGCATCAGATTCGGTTACAGTTTTCGAGTCGGGGATATCCCATTTTGGGGGACAGGCAATATGGCAGTTCGCATTCGTGGGGAGTTCCAGGCCGTGAGACTCGCGAACCACCGATCGCTCTCCATGCCGCTCGACTTCAGTTTTTTCATCCCAAGACGGGAGAAAAAATGACTGTCCACGCGCCCCCACCGGAAGAGTATCCGTGGTGCATTACCGACGAAATCAAAACCAAATACCTTGAAACTCAAGAATAATGGCGGCCGGAAGCCGACCATTTTGGGTGCATCAACGGCTTGTGCAACGTCCTCCATCCTTGGCTTGGCATGCCAAGTGCTGTAAATTGATGGCTCTGAGGTGAGGGGTGCAGATTTGGCACATTCACATGCTGTGGGTTTCTCGTGAGGGAAATGCCGAACATGTCCCCCGCATTTCCGAAAATTCATTGGGTAGTACTTAGAGACAAAATACGTCGAAGAACTGACGACGAGGAGCATTGAAGAATGGGGCACGCTGCTGAATTTACTGACGCTGGATTTGAGTCGGATGTGTTGAACTCGAGCTCACCGGTTCTGGTGGACTTTTGGGCTACATGGTGTGGTCCATGCCGTCAAATCGCTCCTTTGATCGATGAACTCGCGGTTCAATACCAAGGTTCCGTAAAGATTGGCAAGGTCAACGTTGACGAGAATCCAGAGCTTTCAACGAAGTACGGGATCAATGCGATTCCGACGCTTTTGCTCTTCAAGAATGGCGAGATTGTCGAGCGATTCCAAGGCGTTCCGCCTCGCACCAAGCTTGAAGCCGCTTTGAACGATGCGGCCGCCTAAACGAGTGCGTCTCGATTTGAGAAGCGGCACCCGCGAGAGATTGCGATTTTCGAGAGCTTGTCCTACGGCAAGCTCTTTTTCATTGGCACGCTCCATTTTCGCGTGCCTTTCCTTTTCCATTTTCCATTTTCCATTTTCAATTCCCCATTCCCCATTCCCCATTCCCCCGTCTCCCGTCCCCCGTCTCCCTTCCCTGTTCTCCGCGGTTGTTTAGCGATGCAATTGATTGAGTCGTGAAGGGGACTTCGGCCGGCGAGCGACAATCCAACAGTGCGCTCGCTCGGATGTTGGGCGTTCCTTGGCTAGGAAGCTGTGAGTGTTGCCAAGTGCCAGAAACTGCGGTTACGAGCCTTTCATCGAAACCTAGTCGCATGAAAAATTCGGATTGGCACGAAATTTGTAGATTGATCCAAAACCGCTTTCCAAGCGTACGTCAAACTGGCACTCGATGAGTTTACCTCGATGAGTTTACAGGGCCGAGTGGTTGCCAATGAGACGTTCTCCTGGGCGATTTTCGTATCCTTAGCGACTATTGCTCAGAAGTGATGGCTTGGGTGGAAAGCGATCGGAGGTTTAAACCAACTCCGTGGGTACCGAACTTCAGGAAAGTATTGGAGTGAAGAACTATGCACAAACCATTATCAAGTTGGAAATTATTCATCCTTGCCGCAGCGATTGCTGGTCCTATCGGATATTGGATGTTTTCACGTTCGGGGATTTCCCCGTCGCAGGCGTATGCGGTCCAGTTGGCGGAATCGAATCAAGCCCGAGCGCAGCTCGATCCGACGTTGGTTGCGCATGCGGAGCAACTATCGAAAGTATTTCGGGAGGTTGCGAAGTCGGTGAAGCCATCGGTGGTGAGCATCAAGTCGTTAGTGGATCGTCCGTCGAGTCCGCGGGGTGGTGCTCGGGGATTGCCTCCTGGGATTGAGTTGCCACCTGGATTTGAGCAATTTTTTGGTGACGGCATTGGGGCGCCTCAGGAAGAACTTGGCGAGCCGATGCCTGGTGGCAAGGTCCAGGCGGGGTTGGGGTCAGGGGTGATCGTCCGACCGGACGGTTATATCCTTACGAACAATCACGTTGTCGAGGGAGCGTCGGAGCTTGAGGTGTACCTCAGCGATGACACCAAGTATGTAGCAAAGGTGGTTGGTACAGACCCTCGCACCGATCTCGCGGTGCTCAAGATCGACGCGACCGGGTTGGTTTCCACACCGATTGGAGATTCCTCCAAGGCGGAGGTTGGGGATTGGGTGATTGCGATCGGTAGTCCGTTTGGGCTCGCACAAACGGTGACGGCTGGGATTGTGAGTGCAACGAACCGAACCGATCAAGGCATCACGGCCTACGACAATTTCATTCAAACCGATGCTGCGATCAACCCAGGCAATAGTGGTGGCCCGCTGTTGAACTTACGTGGAGAAATCATCGGAATCAACACTGCGATCGCTTCGCGCGGTGGTGGGTACAACGGCGTTTGCTTTGCGGTCCCTAGCAACACCGCTTCGCGAGTCCTTTCCGATTTGATTTCCAGTGGCCGTGTGTCTCGCGGTTTTGTTGGGATTCGACCAGCCACCGTAAGCTCGGCTATTGCAGAACAGTTGTCGTTGCCATCCAACCAAAAGGGAGCATTGGTAGAGCAAGTCACACGCGGTATGCCTGCGGATAAAGCCGGAGTACGCGTGGGGGATGTGATCATCGATATCGATGGTACACCCATCACGTCGGACTCAGGAATGCGCCGGGCGATCGGAGAAACCAAACCAGGTACCACCGTGAAAATGGGTTTGCTACGGGGTGGAAAAAACATAGTCTTGCCGGTGACCGTAGAGGCACTGGACGAGAATGCACTGGCGGCGAGTGAGCAACAGGCCAAGCAGAGCATGCAAAAGCTGGGGGTAGCTGTCGACTCGGTCCCTCGGGAATTCGCTCGCAAACTTGGGTTGGACGATGGCGAAGGTGTGGTTGTTTTGGGTGTTGCGCGACGCGGCCGATTTGCCGGCCTAAAGATTGGCGATGTGATCGTTTCTGTGAATGGGAAGAGCGTCAGCACTGCCGAAGATTTTGTCGATGCGGTGAGCGCTGTCCGTGAAGGGCAACCGCTGAAACTGGTCGTGAAGAACGAGGAAAGTGATCAAATGATCACGATTCGCTAAGGCGACTTTCAATTCTTGCGATGGACAACCTGTGCACATGGCAAGTGCTGCCACCATCGTTGAGCGAAAGAACGCTGCCACCATCGTTGAGCGAAAGAACAGAGAGGGGCGAGAGAAATCTCAGCCCCTCTTTTTGCTTCCATAGTGCGGACATTCCAATCCGTGGTTGGCTTGACCATTGCTCGAGAGGCTTTGGTTGACCTACGGTTGGATTACCGCAACTCCCCACCATTGCGATGATCTCATCGGCGATAACTGTCGAGACGGCTCCGACCTTCGTCATTGAGCATTTCGTAATGGGGTTCTCGATGATCGTAGTCGACGATCTTCCATTGCCCTTGATACTTTTCGAGGGTGACTCGAACCCACCGAGGGACGGTGCCTTGGAGGCCCAACCGTTCTCCTTCTACCACCGCGTTCATTCGAACAGTGACGGAGGATGGATTCCGAGTGGGGGTGAAATCGACGGCATGGAAAGTTTTGATACGGACTGTTTTGAAATGAATCGTGGGCAGTTCTGCTTTGAGGTCGAAAACCATCTGTGAGGCGTCGGGATGAATCCGAGAAGTCACCTTTGCGACGTCATTGCGTTGGAGTTCTGCGGCGGTATCCAGGAGATACTGACGGATTGCTTCGCGGTCGGTGACGACAAATACATTCAGGGCGACCAGTACGACCGTTGCCAGGAGCAGACCGACCGCACTGCGCAGGGCGATGGGGTTTCCGGTCTGCAACCATCCGTACGTCGTCAGAATCGTTACAACCAGTCCCAACGCACCTAGATACAACGGGGACTCAAAGAGAAACTCGTACATGATGTTTTTTTGCTCCGTATTTTTCTTCCGACCGAGTCGGGTCTTAAATCGCAACCTAGGGTTTTCGGAAGGTTCCAAAGGGGAGCCTGGAAACCCGATTCATTCCGATCGGACAAACGTCCATTTTATTGAACTGCCATGTTGGAAACAATTCGTCGATATTGGATTGGCTTGCTTGTGCTGGTGCTTGTCACCTTGCACGCCAGTATCGTTGGGATCATCCGATACCAGGCTTCGATGGCCAAAACCGACGTTTCCTGTGAGGTTTCTTTGGGAAGTTTCTTGGCGTATCGGGCCAAAGGAGAGCGTCCGATCGAGATGGATTTGCACGCGATCGTCCCCGTGAATCACCGAATGAAGAGCCGACAACTGATCGAACTGAATCAGGCACAGGTGAGACAATCTCTCGAAGAACATTTGCGGCAGATCGATGGCCGCTTGCTCATCGATCCCTATTTGACCGATTTGCGTTCTCAATTGCTTGAAGTTTTGACACAAACCCTGGGTTCATCCTCGATCGAGGATGTGATCGTCACGAAGCTGCACCAGTCATTCAATAGCGCCAATCTTGAGTTCCTCACGGACACTTCTCGTCCGGAACCTAGGAAATTGGTTGCGACGTTAAGGTCGCAGCAAGAAAACGCTGACGGAGAGCACGCGGATGCGGATTCCCATGAAGGGGACGATGCCCATGCTGCGGACGGGGATCATGATAAGGGTGGCGATCATTCATCATCCGACTCACACGGGGCAAGTGCTGCGAAATCCCACGCAGCCCCAACCAAGAGCGAAGCCAAGAAGCCTGCTTCCAAAGGGCATGACACCGGCAAGTCATCTGGACACGGAAAACCGGCAGCCAAGCACTAATACTTCGGTTTGCAACATCCTTCTGCCGTGTACGGGATATTCGGGATGTAGGGGCTCAACGCGAATGGGTTGAGATCTTTGCATCTGGAACTCGATAGAAACCGATGACTCTAGCGGCTACGGGTAGTTTCGTGGCCTATCTTATCCATTGAGGGATTGGAATTGGGGTCTTTTGACGGCATGGATGCTCTGTACCGCGAGTCGCCTTGATCGATGGCTGCACTCGTCAACTCCATATTTTCGAGCATCCGATAATGCGTACCAAGTCTCTCGTTTTGTTAGTCGTTGCCTTGGGGTGCGGTGTTGTCGCTTCGGTGGCCGTCAGTCAGGTCATGTTGGAGCAAAAACCCGGCGAGGCGCTCCCTACCGTTGGAGTGATGGTGACGTCGAAAGATGTCTCACCGATGACCAAGCTAGCTGCGGATATGTTTAGCATCGAGCAATGGCCGGTCGACCGGGCTCCGCTAGGCGCCATTACCGATCCCAAACAGATTGAGGGCAAGTACGCCAAGCAGCGACTTTATCGAGGCGAGCCCATACTAGAGGCAAAACTTTCGTTACGGGGTAAGGACCTCGTAGTTCCTGAACATTATCGAATTTTTGATTTGCCCGTACACGACAGCAATGGGGGAAGTGGTTACCTCGGGCCAGGCGATCGGGTGGATGTCATCGGCTTCTTTGAAAAGGGAACTCGTTTTCCGATTTCGAAGAGTGTTCGGGTCATGCAAAACGTTGAAATCGCCATGGTCGACGGCGTTGCGTTCCGAGACCCAGAAGCCGCACCCAAGAAGGCGAATACCGTGCAGTTGCTCGTTCAAGAGCGACAGTACGAGGCCCTCGATACGGCATCGAACCTTGGAAAGCTCAAGCTATCGTTGCGGGCTCCTGATGCAGACCCGAATCTTGTTCCAGTTGCCGACAATGGCGATACGTTCTTGTCATGGCTGAAAGACAATGAGGAAAAGGAAAAGCAGGCGCCGGCTCCGTCGGTTGTGGACGCCGTGCAACCGGTCGAAGCGCTTCCCGTCGCGAAGGCACGAAATGAGATGGTGGTCGTGTCACCCAAGGACGTAGCGGTTTATCGATGGTTGGAAGGTCGGCGGCTACCGGTCAAGATTGAGGCCTCCGGGATGGATGAAGAAAGTCCTCACGTTTTTTCGGGTTCCCCGATGAATAACGGATGGTCCAACGGATCATCGAATGCTGGGCAACAGCCGTCTCCATTCGCTGGAAATCCAGTGATTTCCAATCCCCAGTCGCCCGTAGACCCCGCAGCCATGCAACAGCCGTCCTTGATTTGGGACCCCTCTACGGGGACTTGGCAATCTGGGGGATTTAAGCCCGTCTACCCTGTAGGCAAGTAAAGGTTACCTATTGAAACGGTCGATCGAGCTTTGTGGGGTGTGCGTCCATTGAGTTTTCTCTTAACGGCACCTCGGGAATTGCCAGCATCAGGGACGATGTGGTGATTTTCGGCCTGGATTTTTCTCGAACCGATGAAGCGGCGGAGCCGCAGCGATCGGTGAGGAACAAACCAGTGTCAAATTCGGTTCAAATCCAGTGGATCACAGGGAAGTGAAACAGTAATGGCATCCAGCATACGTCTGAGAATTTTCAGGGTGTCATGGATTATCCGTTGGATATGGCACACCAGTAGGGCGATCGCTGCGGCCATGCTCGTCACGATGATGCTGTGGCAGAGCAGCTACGGGCAAACCAATATTGCTCCGGTATCTGTGGGTAAGAAGCTCATTTCGCAGAAGAATGAAAAGCTTCAGATGATTGTCAGCACGTCGCAGAATGTGACGTTGGAGAAGACCATCGATGTCGCTGTCATTTCGAATGACGCGATTATTCAGGTACAACCGTTAAGCCAAAATGAGGTCCTGCTATCCGCATTGGCAACTGGGGTCACGCAGGTCGACCTAAAAACCCCCGATAACGAAACCTATTCGATTGAGATTGTGGTTACTGGGGATGCTCGCGAGTTACAAACCATTCTCGCGCAGCAGTTCCCGATGGCGACGCTCAACGTTCTTCCGATCCAGCAGGCAGTGATTATCTCCGGTCAAGTAACTGCGGACGAGCATGTTGAGCACGTCGTTCAAATCGCTGAACAGTACTATCCAACGGTGATCAACCGCGTTGAGGTGATCGGTGTGCATACCATCATGTTGCAAACGCAGGTGATGGAGGTCTCGCGTACGAAGCTTCGCAACCTAGGCATCGACTGGCAAGCGAACTTTGGGAATGACTTTCTGGTTCAATCGACCAGCGGCTTGATTGGCCGAGGATCCACAACCGGTGCACTCGTCAACGCGAGCAACGAGACCGTCAAATTCGGGATTGTCGGCGGGGACGACAGTTTCTTTGGATTGATACGTGCTCTCAAGCAAAACAATTTGGCAAAAGTTCTTGCGGATCCAACCGTGGTCGCGATCGATGGTCGTCCGGCAAGCTTCAATTCGGGTGGTGAGTTTCCGATTCTCGTGCCGGCAGGTTTGGGGCAGGTCGCAGTCGAGTTCCGCGAGTTTGGAACGCGGTTGGACTTCGTTGCCAAAGTCCGTGGCGATGGAAGAATCTGGTTGGAAGTTCGTCCTACGATCAGCGAAGTGGACCCAGGCCGAAGCGTGGTTCTGCAAGGAACCAGCGTTCCTGGACTCCGAAGCCGATTCGTAGAAACGGCTGTTGAACTCAACGCTGGTGAAACGCTCGCACTGGCGGGTTTGCTGCAGATGCGTTCCGAGTCGGAAACAGTCGGACTGCCTTGGCTCTCGGATATCCCTTACCTCGGTGCATTCTTCCGAAGCAATCGCGAAGTCCAGAACGAAGTCGAATTGCTGATTCTGGTGACCCCCAATTTCGCGGGTGCGATGCAACCGCATGAAGTACCAGCGGGCGGACCTGGGTTCAACAGTGGCTCGCCTCTCGACAAAGAGTTGTACCTCAATGGGTACATCGAAGTCCCTGCAGTACAAGGGAACGAATACTGCCCACCGGATGCATCAGGGATGATGATTCCACAAGGCGTTCAAATGGAGAATCCTGTCCCTTATGGTATTCCGCCCCAGAATGCAGTCCCGAACGGAGGACTTCCTATGACGAATAGTTCTGGAGTGAGATCCCCTGTAACGGCGACAACGCCTCAGTTGTTCCCTAAACGTGGAGTGGAACCGCCGCTTGCACCTGTCAGGAGTTCTACCGTACCTCGCACGAGTCCGAGCGCGATTCGAAGATAGTTTAGTAAGCATACGGTGACGAAGGCCGGTCTTTCATCGATGTTCCAAAAGTTCGCAATCCATTTTATTTCAATTGGTTGGATGGTTCCATGAGCAATGTTCTCCGTGTGGCTATCGTTGATCCAAATGATCAAACTCGAGAGAGTCTCAAAACGACCTTGCTCGGAATGGATGTCGTTTGGCTAGATGCAGAATGCTCGCGTTACGAGTTCTTTTCGGACGTCATTGACCAATCGAAACCCGATGCAGCGATTATTTCGCTCGATGGAAGCCCGGAGCGAGCGATCGGTTTGATGGAACGGTTGCGAGCAACGTCCCCCGATTGCCATTTGCTGGCGATCTCCAAAAGCACCGACGGCCAATTGATTTTGAAAGCGATTCGGTCCGGAGCGAAGGAGTTTCTGACTCATCCCGTCCAAGTCGAGGAACTATACGCCGCCCTCGAGCGGTTGCTGCAAACCAAATACACTGGGTCTGACGGCCGTACCCGCGGATGCAAAATGATCGCGATCGCAGGTGCAACTGGAGGTGTTGGCTGCACCTCCATCGCCGTTAATATTGGTTGCAATATTGCGAAGCGTGAAGAGAATGCGGTAGCGCTCGTGGATCTAGATCTGGCCCTTGGGGACGCCGACGTATTCCTGGATTCGATTCCTGACTATAGCTTGGTGGATGTCACGGAAAACGTATCGCGACTGGATTTCCAATTGCTTCGAAAGTCATTGACTAAGCACTCTTCGGGGTTGTATTTACTGCCCAGACCAGTGCAGTTGCAAGACCTGGATCTAATCACCCCCGAAAGCCTTCGAAAGGTATTCGGTTTGCTAAAAGCTTCGTTTTCACACGTCGTGATCGACTTGTCGAAATCGTTCAGCCAAGTCGACTTGACGGCATTAGAGCTCTGCAACGAGTTTGTCCTCATGGTGCAACTCGACCTGCCATGCTTGCGAAATATGGTGCGACTCCTGATGAGTTTGCAGCAAATGGACAATATCCGCGACAAGATAAAAGTGGTTGTTAATCGCGTAGGCTTGGAGAGCGGACAGATCAGTCTTAAGAAGGCGAAAGAAACGATCGGACGCGAGGTGTTTTTCCAAATTCCAAATGACTACCGCACGATGGTGGAAATGAGGAATAATGGTCAGCCATTGATCGAACAAGCCCCGAAGGCACTTATTACCCAAGCTGTTTCGCAGCTGACAGATTTGTTGGTTGGGGCAGCGGAAGCCCCTGAATCTGAAGAAGGCAAGACGGTAGTCGACAAGTCCGCCACGAGCACTTGGCTGAATTTCTGGCCAGGAAAAAATGCTAAGGTCAAAGCAAAGTAGGACACGTCATGCGGAAACGGCATAATCGTTAAACCTCTCAAGTCCGCGATAGCCCCTTTTTTTTCTTGTTCGAATGCAGATCGCGATTCACGTACCGACGTCGAGTCAGGGTGTATATCTTTACACAGTCTCAAGCAAGTCAGTTCCGTGGACTTTTGGATAGCGACTTAGGGCAAGAATGGAAACCAGTCTACACGAGCCAATAACGACCGAGGCAAAGGTTTCCGTCAAACTTCCCGAACCGCAGCATGATCCATTAGTTGCGTCGTCGATTACCGACTCGATCGGGCACCCTTCATTTCTCCAACGGATCGATTCGACCGAGGAATTGGTTCAAGAAGGCCTAAACGCCTCGTTAGTAGAGCCAACTCCAGCACCCTTACTCACGGTGGTGATACCGGTTTACAACGAAGTGCACACGGTAGCGAGAGTCATCGATTCGGTACTAGCGCTTCCAGTCGAAAAGCAAGTGGTGATTGTTGATGACGGAAGTTCTGATGGTACGCAACAAGTACTCCAACGTTATCGCAACCGAATCGGCGTGGAGGTCCTCATCCATGCTCAGAATCAAGGCAAAGGAGCGGCGTTGCAAAACGGGTTTCGACTGGCCAAAGGCGACATCGTGATCGTCCAGGACGCCGATCTCGAATACGACCCCCGTGATATCCTGAGAGTGATTCAGCCCATTGTTGATGGCAAAACCAATGTCGTCTACGGCTCGCGATACATGCAAGGCCACATCCAAGACCCTTCGTGGATGCATCGGGTGGGTAATTGGGTTCTGACGACGCTAAGCAATCAAATGACCCGCAGTCGTCTGACAGATATGGAAACGTGTTACAAGGCGATCCGGCGCGAGATTCTTCAGTCGATCCGGATCGAACAGCAACGTTTTGGATTCGAACCGGAGATCACGGCCAAGCTCGCCAAGCGGGGTATCTCTATTGTCGAAGTTCCGATCAGCTATCAGAGCCGTGGCTGGGATGAGGGAAAGAAGATTGGGGTCAAGGATCTATTCAGCACGCTGTGGTGCATCGTTCGGTACCGCTTCGGATCCTAAGCGACTGCGATCCGAAAATCGAATCACCCTTCCAGTGATTCGATTCTGCCCATACTATTCCGCCCGTACTATATTCTGCCCATACTATTCCGCCCGTACTATATTCTGCCCATACTAATCGGCCGATCTGAGGATCCCGTCCGCTTCGACTGTAGCGTCTCTCGAGTTACTTCGGAATGGAAACAGCAAAAGCTGCAAAGATCGTGTTTTGGGTTGGATCGAAGTCGTTGTCAAAGCAGACAATCAACAAGCGTTGTCCGTTTGGCAAGGTTGGTCCCCACGCCAATCCTTCGGGTTTCTCCGGCGCTTTCTCACCCGACATGCCGAACTCCGGATTGAGGAGATCGATTAGGAGTTGCTTTTGGATGGGTCGAATAGAATCGCCAAGTCCGGCCTTGAGGCTGTCGATTTGCGAGACGTCCGACGCATCAGCGGTGTCGGCCAAGAAGATCTTTTTGATCTTCGCGTCTACGCCAAATTTACTATCCCGTTCGATGACCAAATAGCGATGGTGGTCGATCGCGAGGACTTCGCTGACGCCAGTGGATTCGTCATCTAACGGGTACACCCATTCCGCCGATTCCATTTTGTCGAGGTTGTAAGCAAACCAGCGGGTATTCAACCCCAAGCATTTTTTGTTTTCAATCCGCCCGTCTTGCACCAAGGGACCTTGCATGGCGGCAATTAATCGGGTTTGATCCGGAGTGATTGCAATCCCTTCGATTCCACGGTTGGAATAGGTTCCGACTGTCATGGGTGGTGAGCGGCGTTCACTCAATGCGTACCGCGTTGGCAACGCGACACTTTGGAGCATACGTCCTGAGCGCTCGAAAATGTCAATGTTTGGGCCGTATTCATCGCTGATGGCAACGTGCTCGCTCCCCAGGCATCGGATCCCCTCAGGGTCGTAGCTTGGGCATCGCGAGGGCGATGTCCAGTTCTTCAATTTTTCCAAGCTACCTGTCATCTGCACACCGTTGAGATCGGATAAGAGATGGGTATCCAGCAATTCGAAACGAATGGAGCCCGATTCGGGATTTACATCCAATTCGATTTCATGATACCGGCATGGAAACGACGCGGCGCCGTCACCAGCTCCGCGATCCGAAAGGACCACGTAATGGTTCTTGGAACCTCTCGAATCAATCGCTGAGAGTCCACCGAATGCATTTGCGGGTGTGTTTGTCTCGAGGTTACCACTCAACCCACTTCTATCTTCAGCAGTGCCCGGGATTTCGACTTTGCCGACAAGAGCGACCTGAGCCTTTGCAACCGATCCCACGGATAGATAAATAGTGCTGTCTAACGACAAAGTTGCCAATAGCGATAAAACTCGCAACGCAGTATTGGCCCAACGATGGATCGTGTTCTTACTCATTACCCCATTATCCTTAATGACTTGGAAACATCGTTGGAATCAAATCTTGTACTGCATTTACCGGCGCGACAACTGCCCAACGCGGTCGGTTTGAGGTTGAACGCCTTGGAGTCTTGTGGATGGCCATTAAAAAAGGGAGACAGTGTTTTTGGACTGTCTCCCTTCCGTGAACCTTGCAGGCTATTTAGCATGCCCGTTTGTTTTCAAATCGATGCTTAGTCGGGAAGAGAAGAGATATCGCCGTAATCGCGAGTGCACAATGCGACAAACGCTGGACCGGAAACGCTTTGCGCGACGAATTGCACGGAACCATCGCCCATGACGAAGTGCGCTCCACTGCCATGGAAGGAGTAAAACTCTGAATCGTTGGTGCAGTTCAGGAAACAGCTACCCACAATGGTGGTTGCTCCGGAGCTGCTGGTGTTATTCTGGAGGCCTAACGCGTTGGCACCGTCCACACTAAATCCACCATTGATGTCGGCCCACCCCCAACCGTCTGCAGTCAAGCGGGTTCCGAACGCGATGTTACCAACCCGAGGATTATTAACATTTTTCCCACTTACGAACATCGAAGGGCGACCTGCGCCCTCGCCGATTACGATGGTATTCGACAGTCCGTCCACAATCGCAGAGAGTTTCACTCCCTCGGGACCACGGCCCATACCACCCATCACTTCACGTGCACCAATGCTGGGCAAGCCAGAGGCTACGAAGGCAGCGTTCCGGACAGCATTGACCGACCCATAGTCGGAATAACCCCAAATCGGAGTATCGGTCCGCGCGTTGTTGGTGACTGCCGCGTACAGGTTCGAAGTCGGTAGAAGTCGGGGGGACACTGCCGAAGGGCAGATCATGATCGGAATTTGAGTCGTAGTCACAACATCGTTGGAGATGTCAAACCAAGGGCGGCTAAAGTTGTAGCGTGTAAAACTCGGGCCTTGCTCGATCATCGGCAGGATCATCGCTGGCCACGATTGTTGGAAAATCGGGTTGGTCAATGTGATCCGACTTGGTGGAAGCCGCTTGTAAGCGCTTTCGTAATTGTGAAGCGCGAGTCCGAGTTGGCGGGCGTTGCTGCTGCAGCTCATGCGTCGAGCCGCTTCCCGAGCCGCTTGGACCGCTGGCAATAGGAGCCCGACCAAGATGCCGATGATGGCAATAACAACCAACAATTCAACCAGCGTAAATCCGCTGCGAACGTTATGAGAACCTGCGCGCTTCATTGGAAACGAGTCCTGTAAAGATGTTGCTAGCGAGTTTCCAACCATCTTGGCTGGATGCTCGATGACGACCACGCGATGCGCCCCGAAATTTTTCCTCGCTGGATCGAAGAAGTGTAGGGAGGTTGCTTAGCTAGCCAATGAAGCGATCGTTAAGACTTTGTTAAGATTGGGTTAAGCAACCCTGGCGTTGTTAGCAATGGGCGTTTATTTGAAAAATGTTCGGTTTTCATTTCTTAACAATCCGTCGATTCTCCCTCTGAAATCGCGGGGGCCGAATCGGGATCGACGGACAAAACAACCACACCCTTAAACTCCCAAAGCCTGAATCGCATCGAACCGTTTTAGCGGTCGACGTAGACTTGGGTGCTTTCTTCTTTGATGACCGGGACAGCTCGCAGTTTGCTTCGGATCGAGGCCCGAAGGACTTGGGTCCCCTCTCTCGCGTGCCGGACACTTATCTTGACATTGAGCTGATCTTTCGACGGAAGCGATGCGAGCGAGGCGAATGCGATACTTCGTCCGTTGGTTTGATACTTCAACGGAGAACTGATCTGTTCAAGCGAAGTCCCTTCGGGAAGATCAACCATTAACTGCACGTCGGTATCCGGGCGCGTCCCGATGTTGGTCACTTGAACGGTGTAAGTCGTGATGCCTTGTGTTTCGATGGGGTCGTTGTCGTCGTCGATGTTGAAGGTCAGTTCGCTCTGTCCTTCGACGTGGACCTCACGTTCGGCCGGCGAGGCTCGCACGCCTTCACCCTCGGTTGTAAGCAGGAGCGAGAACCGTCCTTCCTCAACCGGGAGTAGGGTGAGCTCGGTTTTTACTTTGGTACCCGCGGCGAGCTCAGCGAGGTTCCATGCGACCGCATGTTGGTCGGGTATGTAGGTTCCTTCATTGTTGGCGCTGATAAAATTCATGCCGCGAGGCAGACGCGTCACAATGTAGAGATCTCGGCATACCGCGGTACCAACATTCTCGATCACCGCCTCGTACGGCGCAGGGCGCTCGAGATAGCGGATGCGTGGACCGACCAATTGCAATTGCAGTTTCGGCGCTTTGACCTCAATCGGGAACGAAGATTCACTGGCCGCCGCATTTTCGGACGTAGCGCGGATCATGTTTGATGCTTTTCCGGCTTCCAATGCGGTCAGCTCAATTTCAAATCGAAGCGATTCCCCCGGTGCTAGGTCGCCGACGGGCATACCGAGTTTGGTTGCTCCTGTTGCGTGTCGAAACAAACTGGGGACATCCTCTTCCAGTTTAACCCCTTTCGCGGTTCCTGTTCCGACATTGGCGACATCGATGAGAACCGTAACGGATCCCCCACCGAGCAATTCCGATGGTGCTGTTTGCTTCACCGACAAACGGGGTTGAGTACTCATGGTTCTCACCGATGCTTGTGCTGCGAATTTGACACTCGCAACCGAACCGAGTTCCCCTTCGGTCTCGGGTACCAGCTCCATACTGATGCTGGCTTCCTGGCCTGCTGCCAATTCACCCAGATTCCACTGGAGTCCATCGGTACCGGTCCGTTCTGCTTCCGGAGACGTTCGAACCAGTTTGGCACCTTTTGGAATCGCATCGATGACTTGAACATCAAACGCGGTTGAATTGCCGACATTGCGAACGATGGCATGAAACGTAGCCGGCACACCAACTTGGACTTCGGCGGGCGCCTTTTTGTGAATTTCAAGGCTTGGATTCTGCGAACCATCGAACTGCCGAGCGCCTGGAGCGCCGCTACTCAACGACCAGCCTCCGTTGCGTCGGGCATCATTGGTGTTTGGGATCCCGCTGGAAGCGGAGCTCGCGTTGGCCGGTGGGAAACTGGCCGGTGGGAAATTGGCCGGTGGGAAACTGGCCTGTGGGAAACTGGCCTGTGGGAAATTGGCCGGCGGGAAATTGGCGGTTGGTGGTGCACTGGTCGGAAGCGTTCTGGGTGGTGGACTGTTGGTCGAGTTCATGGAC
The DNA here is from genome assembly GCA_903930765.1 of uncultured Pirellula sp. GTDB lineage: Bacteria > Planctomycetota > Planctomycetia > Pirellulales > Pirellulaceae > JBKCUI01. The sequence goes on along the minus strand of CAIYZV010000056.1, from coordinate 7,593 downwards.
ACGCCTCGATCCGTGGACGGCGTGTTTGCGTCCGTGGTCACTGGGGCTGCCAGTGACGTCAAATCTGGGAGTGATCCTGAATCAAGCGATGGGAAGGTGGCTGTTGGAAGCGTCGCAGAATTTGGTCCGCTGGCAGGGAGGGGCAACGTACCGATGGGCAAGGGTAAGGGCGAGCCTAGGGTCGCGGTCGGACGATCTCGAGAGCTTTCATGGCTCTCCAATGCACGATCGCTCGGAGCATTCGTAGTCGAGGTTGCACCCAGTGTTGGGCTTGCAGAGCCCATAGAAGTAGACTGGTTGGGTACCAGTACCGATGGTGCCGCAAGGCCCACGAGATTCGAGTTGTCGAGATTTGAATTGTTCGTGGGAAGCGGTGGAGGAGCGACGCGTGTGTCAGCCGTGCTTATCGGTTTTATGCTCGGCTTTACACCGGGTTTGACTCCAGCTTTCACCATGGGCTTTGGGTTGGAGTTGTTGGTTGGCGAATCGAGATCGCCACTTCGCCCTTGCGGGCTCGGAGTGGACTCCATCTCGGTCGAACGTCGACTGATGATCCGCGAGGCATCGAACCGCGGAGGTTCGGAGGTGTTCGCTGGACCGTCCAATGTCAACGGTACCGCGGGTCCGTTGTACGACGCGAGAACCGTGGTGTTAGCCTCGGGGGAGTTAGCCTCGTCTTCGTACGAGTTAGTACTTCCAGAGTATTGAGGGATTTTCAGATGCAGCGGGCTGGGCTCTGAGAGATTTTCTTGCGACGCGTTTCCAAGCTCTGCTGTCCTCATCGCCGTCATAGCGACCGAAATGGGGGCAACCGATTGCTTGGCGTAGTCGGGCTCTTCTGCGTGAGAAACAGAGTGATTGACCCTGGCATCACGCTGCGCGACCGCCATTGCTAAAACGAACAGCAAGCCTGCGAAGAGAGTGGCTGCGGCGACGAATGCGTATCGCGACATTTCCTAATTACCCTCGCCTTGGACCAATAAAGTGACACCAAGTTCGGGTGATATCAAATTATCCCTGGGCGTTGATAGACCAAAAAATTTCATGCAAGGATCCTGAAAGGAGCTCCAGACAGGAACGAAGCGTCTTCAGGACCATCGCATCATGGAAATGGTGTCGTGGAAAAGAACGCTAGCAAACTAGTTAGAAAGAGGTCTGAAAGCAGATCGTCCGTCGGTTAGATGGTTGGATTTCGCCAGCGATAACTCGATGCGATGATGAGGTCCGCGTGCCACATGCGGATCGAAACACCCGAGACCTTGGGTGAGATACCGAGAGCGGTGAGATACCGAGAGCGGTGAGATACCGAGATCACCAAATAGACTCACACCGCGACAATGGCTCTGCTAGTGCAACCGTCTTGAGAAATCGACGGCGACTTCATTGGAGACTTCCAAGCCCCTGGTTGCAGACCTAACAGTCTCCTGGGCTAACTGCTTCATAAAGAAACTCGCCACTTCCCCGCGAAGCGTCACCCGCTCGCCTGACTGCATCACATCAATTTTGTGAAGTTCGATAAAGGGACTGTCGGTCAACAGTTTCCTAGCTTGGGAAACGATGTCCTGAAAACCAGAATCGATCATGACTAAACTCCTTGTCACTTAACTCATTGTCGGCGACTTGTTGCGTCATTTCCCAGTTCGGTTGCAGCACGCCGCGTCGAGTGTTAGGCGGTTTATGAATTACCGCCAAACTTGGTTCCATATTCGCAAAATTTATGGTTCGCTGGGCTCGTTGTCAAGGAACCCTCCGGCAATGAATCAGTGGGAGTCGAAATCGCTACAACCGATGCAATCGGCAAAGTGACCTCGATCCTTCATGCCCTATTCTTGGCAACTTCAATGCCATCAATCCCACGGAGGTTTTTGAGTCCTAGATTAAACGGATCGATGTTCGGTCCGGCTCGACCTGAGCCCGTGGGCGAGCGAGAGCAGGGTACCGTCGCGGCCTGTGAACTGCGACCGGAGTAAGTATGCAAGCATTTTTGCAATTTGATGTGGAAACACTCTGCTTAGCTGCAGAGGTTGCCGCGGTATTGCTGATTGCGGCGATTGCGTGGACTCCTCGCAGCGCAACGGTGCTGGGAGCTCCGGCGTCCACGGATTCGCATTGGGACTGGGAACCGTTCCAACGGGTTTTCGAAAAGGCGGTCCTTGGGATAGGGCGGGGAATTTGTTGCTCCAAGCAATCGGGGATGGAATCCACCCTGAAAGAGCTTTATCAAGACGTGCCTGATCCTTGGAAAGACCGGCTCACAGGGTTGATCAACGCCCAAGGAATGGATCGCTTGTTGCAGTTGTGGGGCGACCGGGTGGATGCGGAGTCGACACCGAGTACCATCACGATGTTTGCGATACAGTCGTACGAACAATTGATGTTCCGGCGTGGTGCGATGGTTACAGAGCAAGCCATCCGTCATCTGGGTTCCTTCCTTTTGGAGCAGCTTTCGGGCCGGGCAATACTGAGTCGATACCAGCCGAATCGTTTTCTGATTTTGCAGTTTGGCTCTGACACGGAATCGATTTTGTGTGAGCTCAATGATGCCATTCAAAAAGTGAACTCACCCGATTTCTTCATGATCAAAGACGAGTCGGTACCCTTGATGTGCATGTCGCGAACTATGCCATTGAACGAGGGATCGGCTGCACCCGAGTCCTTGGTCCTTCATTTGGATGAAACCATCAGCTCTATTTCCGGCGTTACACAAAATATTGGTGCGGAAATGGTGACTCCGGCTCTGCCGAGTGAACCGACGAATGCTCCGGCGGCATTAGGAACTGCGATCGAAGAGGCCCCTGCTGCCTTGGCGCATACTTCCAGCAGCACCGGATCCGAGATGACTCCGTCGAGTCCATTAGGGGCAGCCCAAGTCGAGTTGAGCGATGCATCGTCGCGTGCATCCACGTCGACATCGGATGATGATACCGACACATCGGCACGTTCAGCAGTCGTTCCGAGCGAGGATGATTTAGCAAATGGACGCGGCAACAACGTATTCGCAGAGGTCAACGGCTTAGAGGAACTCGTCACCTCCGGTGTTAAGGCCGTGGTCGATGATTCCTCTGAAAAGCCTGAGCGGCCTCGAAGCAAGAGCGACGCATCCGAGACCGATCCAAGCTCTGGGGCTTCGAGAAAGCCCTCTGCAAATAACGCGGACGAAGGCAGCGATGAAGAACCGTTGAGCGAGGTCACCGAGGAAGATTTTTCGACCTTGTTCGACTCGCTGCAAACTCCGAGAGGCAGCAGTTCGAAGGCTCTCGGCTTCGAGTTTTCCGGGAGCGAAGAGGACGCTGACACCGAAGCATCCCCTGAGGAAATGATTCGTCAATCCCGCGCCTTGGCGCAAAAAACCGGTATGGCCGGCGCCATCCCGATGGCATCGAGCTACACCGACGACATCGAAGAGGCGACCACCAGGGAAGACATCCGGACACTGTTCGCTACTGTGCGTGCCGCCACGCACGGCGAATTTGCAAAAGACCCTGGGGTCAAAGCGATCTCAAAAGATAATGTGGACGAGCATTGCGACGTCAAAACATCCGATGCGATTGACGCGTTTGAACGCGGGCTGCAGGAGCCTGAAGAAGAACTTCCAACCGATCCGAATCCCGGGGCACTCGATGTGACTGACGGGCAGGAATCCGACGGTGAACAAGTATCGAGAGGTAGGCTCGCCCAAGAGTCGGATGCGCTTGAATCGGGCATGAAAAGAGGACCCGGACTTGGTACTCAACCTGACGTCGACGAAGAAGCCGTGAGCTCGAAGACCAGGGAGCCGTCGGTGGATTCCCTAGACGGGGATCACTTGGTTTCCCCTGAGGAAATCGCCAAGCTGTTTGCCGCCATGAGAAAATAAGGTCGATTTTCCTCGTGTTTCGGGCGTTTCCAGCGGTGGAAAGTTGACACCCCCCTTTCATCTGTCGTAATCTGGAGAGAAGCCGTTTCCAACGTCCGCTTTTCCTCGTTCGCCACGGAGCTCTCTGGGTATGTCATCCAAGCACCCGCTTCACCCGATCGCCAATTTTCGGTCCCGGTTGACCTTTGCGATTTTGCTCGGAACCGTGTTCGCGCCGTCCGCTTTGGGCCAAGAGGCGGCGCCGGCTGCGGCTGCCCCCCAATACAAGGTCAAGCCGATTGATCCGGAGCGGTGCAATGACAAGCGGACCAACGAGAAAAAGGATTTGCTGACTCCTGAAAAATTTGATGCCGGCGCGCTCGATAGCTACTACCGCGAGTGCCTCTTCGTTCGCATGACCCAACTCGATGCCGAATCGATGAATCGAGCTCGAAGCGAATTGATGTTTGACATCGAGACCGTTGAGAAAAAGCTGAAGGGTTCGCAGGAATCGATCTCTGAGTTCAATCGAGTTGTGGTTCGTAATCTCAAAGAACTCATCGCGAAAGACCAAGATGGGAAGTCCTACCATCCGTCGGCGCGAATCATTGCCGCCATTGCGGCCGCTCGCTTGAACAAACAAGCGGCCACCCCTCAGTCGGGCGGATTGGCGGATCCTGAAGGAACGAAGATCCTCGTCGCTTTGCTGTCCCCTACCGAAAACGACGGAATGGTTGCGACATCTCTGAGTCACTTGCCTCGGCATTGGCAATGGCCCGGGATGGACGAAGCGACTTTGGAGAGCGCGAGGGTCAAATTCGTCGCGAACGTCCAAGCTTTCCTCGCAGCTCAGAAACCTACAGCACGTGGCCCGGAAGAAGATTCTTACCTCAAAGAACTCATGATTGAGAATCTTACGATCATCGCTAACAGCAAAGGTGAATCCGCCAAGCAAGCTTTACCCGTCTTGCTATCGTTGGTACTGCCAGCGATCAAAGATGGGAAGACCGAGTCCGAATGGCTTGTCGAAAAATCGATGTGGAGTCTGGGGCAGTTGAATTTGAAGGATCAGCCTCCCGAAGGTATCGCGCCTGCGGAAAAAGGAGCCGTGCAGTTTGTTCAAGCCAGCCTTGAGTCATGGAACAAACGCTGCAGTCAAACCTCGTCGAGCACCGCTGGTGGTTACATGGGGATGGGCGGTAAATCGGGTGGCCCCGGCGGTCGCGGGGGTGGTCCTCCGGGACTCGGTGGGCCAGGAGGAGGTGGTCTGATCGGTGGTGATGACGGCGGAGGACCTCCGGGTGCCGCCGGTGCTGGAGCCAAGCCGAAAAATCCGTTTGAAGATCAACCCAAAGAAGTTCGAAACGCCCGTCGAATTTTGCAGCAACGCTTGGAGCGAATCCACGTAGGTCTCAATGGCTTTGGCAAGAAATCCAGCGAAACCTCCACCCGTGGTTTGATGAATCTCCTCCCTGAAACGGAGAAGGGAAAGATCCAAGAGGTCTTGAACAAAATCGAGGCTCTCCAGCAATCATTGAACAACGATAAGAACACTGGTTTGAGCGAATTGGTCACGAACACTCGCCGACCGATCTACGATCTCCAACAAGCCCTCTCAGTCATTGTTAAAGATGACTCGAGTGGACTGCTGGAGCCTCCCCCACCGGAAACTACGGAAGGGGAATCCACAGAAGGAGACGGTTTCGGCAGTCCGTAGCATAGGGACCGCTAACCGGAACTTTGATGGCGAACTCCAATCCTTCGTTGGGTCGCGACACGGTAGATGACTCCAATCTCCATGTGTTGCATTCCAAAGATCCGGAAAAGACAGAGATTCGCCATGATGGGCTTCTCTCGGTATCGAGCATCACTCCTGGCGAGCCTGAGAATGTCGATGCTTCGTTTGCCCTCCCAGCATCCCAGAGCAGTACTCCATCACCCGACTCGGTGGATTCGCTGGTTGGTCAAAACCTAGACCACTATCGCATCGAGTCCTTGGTTGGGGTCGGCGGCATGGGAGCCGTCTTTCGCGGCAGGGACCAGCGACTCGACCGCATCGTCGCCATCAAAGTCGTTCCGATTTCTAACCGGCGCGCAGATGCCATGCGGCGATTTCGCATGGAAGCCCAAAGCGCTGCCAAATTAGACCATCCAAACATCGCTCGCGTCTACTACGTCGGGGAAACCGAGCGATGGAGTTATATCGTCTTCGAGTTTATCGAGGGTACAAACCTCAGGCAGCTTGTGCTCGAGCATGGCTTGTTAACCGTCGATGATGCGACCCGTTTTATCTGCCAAGTCGCCGAAGCGTTGCAGCACGCGCACGACCGCGGCGTTGTGCACCGAGATATCAAACCATCGAACATCTTGATCGGAACCGATGGCAAAGCCAAGCTCGTGGATATGGGCTTGGCCAGAACAACGGAACTGGATCGCTCTACGGGCGATTTGACGGCCAGCGGTGTAACTCTTGGAACATTTGATTATATCTCGCCCGAGCAAGCCCACGATCCTCGCGATGCCGACGTTCGAAGCGATATTTATTCACTCGGATGCACGCTGTACTTTCTCCTGACTGGACAACCACCGTTTCCCGATGGAACCGCATTGCAAAAGCTCCTCATGCATGGCACCAAGATGCCCGAGGATCCTCGATTCTTTCGCAACGACCTCAGTGATTCCCTGATTGAGATCCTTCGAAAGATGATGGCGAAAAAGCCCAAGGATCGCTACCAAACGCCCAACGATTTGGTCAATGATCTGCGCACGCTCGCGGTGGTCGACTCGTTGTCATGGAGTCAGGATTTTAATGACGAAGTTCTCGCGTCGAGCCAGTCCAAGCGTCCATGGTGGGAATCGGCGATGCCTTCACTGGTCAGTTTGTTGGTGATCGCACTAAGCACTATGTGGCTCTACAACGCGAATCAACTCAACGCGATCTTCTCGATTCCTCAAGTAGAGTTCGCGGACGCATCCCCGGAGTCTAATCTCGTGGTTGCTTCGGCGTCCAATCCATCGAGCTTGGTTATTGACAATCCCAATTCTGCCGATGCAAAGCTACGAGGCAATACAGAACCTCGAAATCGCACCGGTAGCGAGGGTATTGAAGCTAGTGGGCGGTCGGCGAGTGATCCTACGGAAGATAGCAAACCCGTTGGCGAAGCAACACGCGATAAGACGGTTGTCATTGGCAATCCCGGAACTATCTCCGGAATCGATACCGACGAGTCGTATCTTTTTGCAACCTCGATCGATGAGGCGTTCAGCCGAATCATCAATGACGATTCGATCGGTCGATTGCTCGTTGCCGAACCTGTCCTGTCGGTTGGAAAGCCCATCGATTTGGCGGGTTTGCGCAAAGGTAGAGAAGTGCGAATTGAGGCCGCCCCCGGGACCCGAGCCAGGATCGTGTTCGATGAATCCTCGATCAAATCATCCAACGAAGGTGAATCGGAATGGTTCGCCCTCCATGGAGGCAAGGTTTCGTTCCATCGTATGGATTTCATTTGGAATGCATCCATGCTCGATTCGCGGCCTCAGTCGATGTTCGGTTCGGGCTCAGGATCGCACCTCGATTGGAACGAATGCACGATCACCGTGCAGCATCAAGGTAGCCTGCCTCTTCCGTCGGTCGTGCGGAATATTGGATCCAAAGGGACATTCGATCTGTCCTCCAATGCCGTTGGAGGAGCGAGTACCACGGCCAGAGATTCGGTGACTGGCAGAGATTCGGTGACCGGCAGAGATTCGGTGACCGG
>CAIYZV010000055.1 GCA_903930765.1 uncultured Pirellula sp. | reverse complement strand
GTGATGAACCCAGATCAAATCCACCAAGCTGTCTCAAGTGTCCTGCTGCTTGCGAATGCACCTATCAACAATCTGAAGAATGCGAAAACCCAAGAGGAGTTCGACCGCACACTGAAGGAACTTCAGGCCCTCTTTGCCGCCGCGGGAGCAATGGCCGGTGGACCCGGCGCCGGCGGGCCCCCTGGATTTGGAGGGCAAAGCGGACCTCCTGGAGGATTTGCACCTCCAGGGCGACAGCCACCAGGCGGTGCACCAGGACAGCCTAGCCAACCCGCTCAAGGCAACGGAAACAGCGGTACTGGATCGGCATCCATCGACCAATAATTACCATTACTTGGGCAATAAGTACCATTACTTGGGGTCCCTGCACACGATTCTGCAATCCGCGACCAGTTGACTCGTATTGACCTCATTGGAAAAGTTCACTAAAACGGCTCCTCCAATGACGTACATGGCTCCGTAGCCAAGTGGCTAAGGCAGCGGATTGCAAATCCGCCACGCGTGGGTTCAACTCCCACCGGAGCCTCTCAAAAAAAGACCTCGAGACATGCTTCTCGGGGTTTTTTTGTGGACTGAACGGATGCCTGCAGCTTCACTTCGAAACAGAGGAGTCTTACCGTAAATGCGCGCCGAAATCGTGATTCCCGCTCGCCTCGCTTCCACCCGCCTACCTGAAAAGTTGCTGCTCGCGGAGACCGGGATAACCGTTTTGGAACACACGTATCGAGCGGCACGTCGCAGCACGCTCGCTTCCGGAATCACCCTCGCGGTCGATCATGACCGCTTGGCCAGTGCCGCTCAGGCTTTTGGAGCGGTATTTCAAATGACCGATCCGAATGCTCCATCGGGCACCGACCGAGTCGCTGAGGTAGCGCGATCCCGCCCCGATGTGGATGTCTTTGTCAACGTTCAAGGAGACGAGCCGGAGATCGCCGGCGCCTCGATCGATCTAGCGATCCAATTGCTCGAGCAAAACCCAAACGCGGATGTTGCGACGCTGGCAACGCCGATCCGTTCCAAATCGGATCTCGAGGATCCGGCCTGCGTCAAAGTCGTTCGCTCCCATTCGGGCCTGGCGCTTTACTTCAGCCGATCCGTGGTTCCCTATCCGAGATCCTGGGATGACTCCCTGCTCGCATCGGAGCCCGCGAACTATCTGCAGCACATTGGGCTTTACGCCTACCGCCGCTCGTTCTTGCTTTCCCTGAACGAATTGCTCCCAAGCCCACTTGAGCAAATCGAAAAACTAGAGCAATTGCGTTTCTTGCAGTCAGGACGAAGCATCGTCGTAGGGGTCGTTCCTCGTTCCCCCCGAGGTATCGATACCCGAGAGGACTATGAAGCCTTCAAGATGCGAGTGAGCTAGGCATCGCCTTGAAAGGATATCGATTTACGATGACGACGCTCAAGGGCTTGGCCGGATGAGCTTTGTCGCTTATCGCGAAAGCCATTGTTTGCTGCTTACTGCGAAAGCCAGCTTGGCAGAACCCCGAGACCCGGCAATTCGATCGATTGCACCTTTTCCACTTCGGGGATCGACATGAGTTCTTCGAGTGCGGCGTGTGGGGGGCGAGAATCGAGGTTCAATACTCCGATCGCGGTACCCCCGGGGTGCTGTGCGGCTCGCCCGACGGACATCTGTCCGATGTTGACTTGATGCCTGCCGAACACCGTGCCTACCCTACCGATGATCCCCGGAACATCGTAGTGGGTGAAGAAAAGCATGTGTCCGTCGAGGTAAGCTTCGAGGCGGTAATCATCGATCGATATCAACCGGGACATGTTGTTGCCGAACACGGTCACACCCGCTTTGATCGGGTGCCCGCTGACGACCATTTCGGCGGTGATCGACGAACTGAAGGCTCCCAGTTCGCGATTGCGATGTTCCATGAGTTCGATACCCCGCTCTCGCAACAGCATTTCGGAATTGATGATGTTGACGTCATCGGCCATCGCGCGTTCGAGCAACCCCGCACAGAACGCTGCGGACAACAGTTTGGTATCCTTGTCGGCGACTTCGCCGCGATAATGCAATTGGCATGAACTGACCGATCCCGGTTGCCATTGGGCCATGAGCAATCCAAGTCGGTGGGCAGCATCGAGATAGCCGCGGAGCGAATCGAGCGTCTTAGGATCGAGGGCCGCGACATTGACGGCGTGACGGATTTCCCCCGTCTTAAAGAAATTCATCAGCAACTGGATGCCTTCGATCGCCACCTGCGTCTGAGCTTCTTCGGTACTGGCTCCGAGGTGCGGCGTGCATACGACACCAGGCATCCCGAACAGAGGGCTGTTGGTGCACGGTTCTTCTTCGAACACATCGAGCGCGACCCCGCCGATGATTCCTTGCTTGAGCCCCTCCGCCAATGCGGCTTCTTCGTAGATACCTCCTCGAGCGCAGTTGACCAAGCGAATGCCCGGTTTCAATTGGCTGAGTTGCTTCATACCGACCAAGTATTTGGTTTCCTCGGTAAGTGGCGTGTGGACGGTGAGGTAGTCCACTTTGGGCAGCATCTCCGCCACGGTCTGCGCCTTTTCAATGTGCATTTTGGTCGCTTGTTCGTCCGACATGAACGGATCAAACGCGATGACCCGCATCCCGAACGCTTGGCCGCGAATCGCCACCTCGCGACCGATTCGCCCCATGCCGATGACACCGAGCGTCTTGTCCGCCAATTGAGTCCCCATGAAGGACTTTCGGTCCCATTTGCCTCCGCACAAGCTTTGGTAGGCCGGCGCGATCGAACGGGATAATGCGAGGAGCAATGCGAACGTATGCTCGGCGGTGCTGAGGGTATTTCCAGCAGGCGTGTTCATCACCACAATGCCCAATCGAGTCGCGGCGTTTTTGTCGATGTTGTCCGTCCCGACACCTGCGCGGACGATCGCTCGGAGCCGTTTGTTTCCTTCCAGGGACTCCGCAGTGATCTTGACACCGCTTCGAACGATTGCCCCATCGAACTCGGCGAGAGACTTTCGCAGTTCGTCACCCTTGAGACCAATCCGCTCCTCATACTCGAACTGCGAGTCAGAGCGAAGCATTTCGATTCCTTCGCTAGCGATGGGATCTAGTACCAGAATTCGGTAGGTCATGAGTCGGTGAAAATTTCTTGCAAAGGGACTTGGGTAGGATGCGTTTGGTGCGACTTAGGCGAGCGTAAAACGTTCGAGTTGCGTTGGAAACCGCGCTATCCTTTTTGAGAAGCGAAATCATTCATGAGGGTGGCCAGTGCCTCAGCGCCGGCGATCGGCATAGCGTTGTAGATACTCGCGCGAATACCACCGACACTCCGGTGCCCCTTGAGCGAATCCAACCCGCGTTTTTTAGCTTCGCTCAGGAATGCCGTTTCGAGTTCTTCACTGGGAAGCCGAAACGTCGCGTTCATCAGGGAGCGGTCTTCGTTGGCGGCATGGCCCGAGTACATGTTGGGATGGCGGTCGAGGGCCGAATAGACAATGGCCGCTTTCTTTTGGTTCAGCGCATGCATTGCGTCCAGGCCACCGATCGTATCCTCAAGCCATTCGGCGACGAGCCCCAGGGTGTAGATGGCAAAAGTGGGTGGAGTGTTCCACATCGAATCCTCGTTGACGTGGTTCCGATAATTCAAATAGCCCGCCATGCTGTCGTTGGACCGATCGAGGAGGTCGCGGTGGATGATCAGAACCGTAACACCCGCGGGTCCAGCATTTTTCTGG
>CAIYZV010000054.1 GCA_903930765.1 uncultured Pirellula sp. | reverse complement strand
GTATGCACGACCCTTGCGTTCTGCAAAAACGGCGACCGATTCACCCACGTCATGGCTATCGATGAAAAATCATCTGCAAGCCTTAAGCGATCGACCTTCCTACAGTCGATAACCACCGACGCGCAGTTGGCTTGGCCAAGCGATCCGCCACTGCAACAAGTCGTCCTCGAACCACTTGGACCTGACCTACAACACGTCGCGCTCGGAGTCGGGTTGTCAGGACATGGACACTGGTCACTCGCCGCCCGTTGTCTCGACGACAACCATTCTTTAGAACTCGATTTCGCTTGCCGTATCTCACGCCCTGCGGTGTTTCTCGGAAGCACTTACCGAATTCTCGACGCAAACAGCGCAGATAATTGTCTAACAGACGCTCCTCCCAATACAAATCTAAACGGCATTTCAAATATATATTGGCACGAAGCCCACATCGATGGGAATTCATGGACCGGTACATGGACTCAACCTGAAAAAGCCCCATTAAACATCCAACTCGAAGTCACTCTCGGAAAGCTTCTCTGGAGCCCTGAACTACGGCAACTTCAAATCCTGCCGCTCGGTTCCCTCGATAATCCTGCCACACTTCGTTGGTGCTATCGATTCCGTCAGCTACCATAATGGGATGAGCGTCCCACGCCGTCCACTCTTTGAAGCTAAGCAGTTAAGCAAATCCTATCCAATGGGGGATTCCGTAGTCCACGCGCTTCGCGGAATCGATTTGCAATTGCACGAAGGCGAGTTTGTCGTGATCCTCGGTGCGTCAGGATCGGGTAAATCGACACTGCTGAACATCCTCGGTGGACTCGATACTCCCACCAGTGGCACACTTATGTTTCGCGACCAAGATCTCTCGGCTTGCGACGAGCATGCGTTAACCGAATTTCGCCGAGAACATGTTGGGTTCGTATTCCAATTCTACAATCTTATCTCCGGCTTAACATCGCTCGATAATGTTCGATTGGTAACGGAAATCGCGAACGCGCCGATGGAACCAATCGAGGCTCTGCGACTCGTCGGCCTCGAGAACCGAGCAACGCACTACCCGGCCCAGCTCTCCGGTGGCGAACAACAACGCGTAGCAATCGCCCGCGCAATCGGAAAAAATCCCTCGGTCTTGCTCTGCGACGAACCAACCGGCGCCCTTGATGTGAAAACAGGTGCAATCGTTTTGGACGCCATCGCTCGCATCCACCGAGAACTCGGAACGCTCGTGGTGATCATCACCCACAATGCAGCCATCGCAAATATGGCAAACCGCGTGATTCGTCTTTCTGATGGTCAAATCGCTCGTATCGATGAAAACCTAAACCCTCAGCCAGCGAGTACTCTGCAATGGTAATTTTTTATCGACAAGTACCATTTCGATTTGGAGACCAGTCTCCTTCATGAATGCTCGCAAGCGATTACTCATCTCCGACATCCTGAGATTGTGGAAGCAAGGGGTTGCCATCGTCGGCTTACTCGCCTGCGGTATCGCTACCTTCATCATGTCCACCAGCACCATCCGATCGATGGAGGCAAGCCGAGATCAGTACTATGCCCACTACCACTTCGCGCACGCTTGGGCTTCGCTCGTCCGCGCTCCGAACGCTCTGCTGGATCGCATCCTTGAAATCCCTGGTGTCACCCGCGCATCGGGCCGTATTGTACGCCAAGCTATCTTGGACTTCCCTAACCTCTCGGAACCAGTCACTGCACGACTCGTCTCCATCGAAACTAAATCCCTCGATGCTCTGTATCTTCGCAAAGGTCGTTTACCAAAACTTGGAGCCGAAACCGAAGTCGTCGTCAGCGAACTATTTGCCGAAGCGCATGACCTAAAACTCGGAGATACGCTTCAAGCCAACTTGGGAGGCAAAAGAGATCTATTGCACATCGTCGGCATCGGACTCTCACCCGACTCGATCTACGTTGTCCAACCTGGACTGCTCCTCTCCGACAATCGCCTTTATGGAATCGTATGGGCGCCGAGAGAAAAACTCGAAGCCGTATGGAACATGGATGGTGCATTTAATCATCTCGCCGTGGAGCTAGAAAACCCAGCCGATGGTCACAAGATACAAACGCAGATCGACGAACTGCTGTCCAATTACGGTGGGACGGGTTCGATCCTTCGGGATGACCAAGAATCCCACGCCAGGATCCGAGATGAGTTAAACGAATTACGAACCATGGCTTTTCTCGCCCCTGCAATCTTTTTGAGCGTTACGATTTTCCTGCTGCATATGGTCTTCAGCCGTTGGATCGGTCAACAACGCGAACGGATCGCAACCCTGCGCGCCTTCGGGTATCGCGTCCACGAAATCGCTTGGCATGTGCTTCAAGTCATTTCGATCTGGATCGGAGCAGGAGTGATCCTCGGGGTCTTGATCGGGTTGCGCTTCGCGAACGCGTTGAGTGGTATTTACAAGGAGTTTTTCCGTTTCCCGGAAATCATCCAAGTCCCCTTCGGATGGGAATGGATCGGAGCTGTAATGCTTGGGGCCGCCGTCGCTGCCTTGGGTGCTTGGTCTGGGCTCAAGCAAGTTGTCCGTTTGCCCCCGGCTCTGGCGATGCAAGCAGGAAACCTTCAACCAAGCGCCGCGCGCTTTCTCGCACTCTGGTCTCTGCGTTCCACTTCGGTAGCAAAAATGTCTCCGATCCTACGTTTGGTACTCCTGCGCATGCTGGCAAATCCAAAACTGACTCTGCTCTCTATCCTTGGACTATCCCTTGGTGTATCCCTATTAATCCTCAGTTCGTTTTTTCAATCTACTATCGACAGAGTCTTAGAGCACCAATTTTCTCAATGCCAACGCCACGACTTTCAACTTACATTTGACGAGTCAAAGAATGAATCCTCGATGTACGAAATAAGCCAATGGCCTGGGGTGACACGTGTAGAAGGTTTCCGAGCCGTCCCGGTGCAACTGCATAACGGGAATCAACGTGAACGACTGACAATCTTGGGCCTCGATCCGAACGCTGAGCTCTTCCGATTGCTCGACACCTCCAACCACGCATCTATACCGAAGTCTAACGGAGGACTTGTTATCACCAAAAAGCTCGCTAATAAACTGGGGGTCTGCCAAGGTGATTTCGTCGAAGTCGAAGTCCTTGAAGGAGTACACCGGCGGCTGCGATTACCCATCGATCGCATCTTTGCAAACTACACTGGCCCAAGCGCCTCTATCGATCGAGCGACCCTGCACGAATGGATGCGGGAAGGTGATCGACTCTCCGGTGTATTCCTTACCTTGGATCCGAACTACCGCGATGAAGTCTATCAGCGAATCAAGAAGACTCCGGTGGTATGCGGCGTACTCAATCGACAAGCGACGTTGGCGAACTTCCGTGAACTACTTTCGAGAAGCACCAGCGCAATGAGATTCATAAACGCCATCTTCGCAGCCCTTATAACACTAGGAGTGGCTTACAACTCAGCTCTTATCACCTTCAGCGAACGCGCTCGCGATCTGGCCACCCTTCGTGTCCTGGGATACCGCCAAAACGAAATCCTCTGGATCCTCCTTCTCGAACTTATCCTCATCACTCTTCTTGCTATCCCGATAGGTATCCCATTAGGTTATACTTTTGCTTACGGAATGATCACCTCCTTGGATACAGATAGCCACCGACTTCCCATGGTCTTCGCCCCAAGTACCATCGCCTACACCCTTAGCGTCATTGCGGCGGCTACCGCAGTGTGCTGTCTCATGGTGGCTCAAATGGCATCCAAGCTTGAAATAATCCACGTTTTAAAAGTCAGGGAATAGCCCAGTGCCTCCCGTTCACTCTTCTACAAATAGCTGGTCACCAAGAAATATCGGGTTCGCAGCACTCCTAATTGCGGGTCTATGCGCATTAGCTTGGCTGGGATTCTCCGAATCCCCAATCCCAGTAGAGCTCGGACGCGTCGATGTAGGTTCCGTCGAACTTTCCATCGAGGACGATGGGGAGACGAGAATCCGCGAACGCTACACCATAACCTCTCCAATTACAGGCAAACTTGCTCGAATCGAACTTCACCCAGGTGACCCGATCGAGAAAGATAGTACGCGATTGGTGCTGATCGAACCAACCGATCCCTCCCTCCTCGATGCGCGATCGCAACTCGAAGCCGAAGGCAGACTAAAGGCTACCCAAACTGCTATCGAACGTGCCGATGAACTGATCAAAGTAGCGAATGAATCGCTACAGCTCGCCGAACATAACTTCGAAAGAAGCAAACAGCTATTCTCCCTTAATGCCATCGCTCGAGCCGAGTTCGATCAAGTCGAACATAGCTTCCGTTCCGCAAACGCAGAACTCCGCGCAGCGAACTTCCTCCGATCAATCGCTCAACACGAAAACAGCATCGCGCAAGCTGCACTCTCCCTCGACACAACCCCCGAAAGCACCCCTTTCGAAATCCATGCACCTATCGATGGAACCATCTTGCGTGTCCTCCACGAAGATGCCGGTGTCATCGCTCCAGGTTCTCCGTTACTTGAGGTCGGCGACCCTCGCGAAATGGAAGTCCAAGTCGATGTGCTATCCACCGCTGCTGTAAGTATCCGACCGAACAACAAAGTCTTGATCGAACGCTGGGGTAGCAACCAAACCCTCTCGGGACACGTTCGACGTGTTGAACCGTCCGCTTTTCTAAAAATCTCCGCCCTCGGCGTCGAAGAGAAACGCGTTCGCGTCCTGGTCGACCTCGACCAGCCTTGGGAGGAAAGACAGTCTCTCGGAGACGGTTACCGAATTGAAGCCCGGATCGTGGTCGATTCAAGTCCCGCAGATGGAATGTTTGTCCCGACAGGAGCGTTGGAATCCAACGCTCAATCCTGGTTCGTCTACCGCTTGATCCCAAGCTCATTCAGATACCCCCGAGTCGAACGTGTCGAGGTAAGCGTTGGAATCAAAAATCGCGACTTTGCACAAATCACGGGCGGACTGAACCAAGGGGACTCCGTCGTACTCTACCCACCTGAGAAACTCAAAGATGGTGCCAAAGTCACCATCTACGTAGCCAATCCCGACTAACTTTGGACTTTCTACTTTCGCGCCCGGTGCTTCACAGGGGAAGTCAGGGCTTTCTTGGCGTCTTTTGCTTCTTTGCGTGAGACCATCACTCCCTAACGCACGGGCTCGGAGGCCCATTTTGCAATTCGTTGCGCAAGTCCAACACGCCTTTAGGCACTGGCGTAGGACGTGGTTGGAGTATGGTTGAAGACCGCTGCACATACCCGAATGTATAGCGACTGAATCTACCTATCCGGATGACCAGAGAGCTTGTTGCCAACGCGAAACTGTGGCAATCCAACGACTTGATCCCAGTTTCCACCCCAGAGAGCCAATTGCTGTTCGATGCTTCGCATCTTATCGAAGCTTTGTAACACCCCCGCTTCCCATTTG